>JAJPIY010000112.1 GCA_021324515.1 Planctomycetota bacterium | reverse complement strand
TCCATCCGTAGTCCGTACACGCTCGCCTGCGGCTCGCGGCTAAACTTGTCAAAGTGGGGGCATTATAAGAGGTTGGAGCGGCTTTGGAAACGGGGAAGGCACCGTTTGCACAACCCCCACCCGCCGCGCCCCAAGGGATTCCCTGGCCGGCGCGGCGGGCGGGTAGATTTCAAAAGATGAAAGCGATGGTCGCTTGGAAGCCGTTGAACCAGCGCCAGGTATCTCGGTAAGGCGGGGTCAGCGAACTGTAGTTGAAATCCACGGGCTGATCGTAACTCACCTGGTTGAAGAAGGCGAAGAAGTCATAGGCGAATTGAAGCTGGACCCCCTCCAGGGGATACCACATGATGCTGGGCGTGGCTTGGATCATCGCTGCGGCTTTGTCAAATTGCCGCGTCCGCTTGTTCTCCGGACCGCCGCGGTCGCCGCGCTGATAATCGACCATCGTTTTGGCGACATCGAGGAAGGCGCCAGCGTTCAAATTGAGCATAAGGGCCACGCCCCAGCCCAGGTACCATTCCTGCTGCAAGCCGGTCCATAAACCATAGTTACGGTTATCGACTTGGTTGTTGTAAACGCCCACGTAGATCGGCGAAGTGATGCCGAAGCTATTGAGGTCGGTGGTGATCCAGCGGAACTTGTCCTCGATCCAGAAGAACTTGGGACCGACCAGGGCCGAGGCCCGGTAATTCTCGGTTTCGTAGAACGGCTTGCGATAAGTCATGTAGAACTGCTCGGCCCGCTGGATCAGTTCGATGGTCATGATGCTGGCGCCGTTCCAGATGCCGTAGACACTGTAAGGCCCGGCCGTGCCTTGGGAGTTGGTAACCTTGTTCGGGGCCCCGGCGAAGTCGGCGGGGAAATTGTAAACAAAGGAAGTCAAGAACGTTTGCGCCTGATCGGAGCGATACTGATAGTTCGGGGCGGCCAGAGTGGCAGCGGCACTGTAATGGGCGTCGGAAATCCACCAGAAGCTGGCGGTCAGGGCCGAGCCGTCGCCGAATTTCCAGCCGATCTCCAACTGGAAGCCGGGCACGAAGGTGTACGGCCCACTGACCTGATTGGCATCCAGGGCCACGTTACGGTTGCCGACGAAGGTGCCGGCGGAACCAGCCGCGTCCAGCACCGTATCATCGGTGGCCACGAAGCCGCGGTAGGCAATCGGCTGGCTCCGGCCGCGAAGTGGGTTGGTCTGATTATACATGACGTAGGAACCGGCGATGAACAGCCCGCCCACCTCTGGATGCGTGTTGTACAGCGGATACGGCAGCGGCACGGCGGGAGGCGCGTAGCCGGTGGCGAAGCCGCCTTGCGGCCACGACTCCTGAGCGAGGGTTTTCCCCGGCGCCAGCACGGTTAGCGCGGCCAGCGCGGCCAGCACTCCTGCCCCCCAGACGCTCTTGATTCGCATAAGCCCCATCTCCTCCGTGACCAGGCGCGTGGCCCGTCCCCTTGCGGCCTGTTTCCCCCAGCCGCAGCCCCGTTGTCGGACAGACCGTCCTCCACGATCATCCGCGGCGGACTCCTATCTCGCGACAAGAATTGAAGGGTGGCGGAATATAACACGCTCCGATACGCTGTCAAGAGCATTTTCCCACCTAATTGCAGGGCCGTTCGCTGGTTCAAAAAATTGGCAAATCGGCAATTCTGTCTTTTTAGGCTTGACTGGGCAGGATGGTGAGGATATACTCAGGCAATGGAATAGGGTGCGTGCCTGCGTAGAAGGCAGGATCGCGCATCCTTATTCCAACGGAAGATTTGGGACAGCGAGTTGACGGATCGACAGCGAGAAACGAACCAGACACCGTTGCACGAACATTCTGACTTTGTTCGGCACTGATTGGAAGGGGAGGTTTACCGTGGGTTTCATCACCGCAATCAGACAGAGATGGAAGCGGGCCGTTGGGGTCTCCTTAACCATCGCCTTACTGTCGGCCGTTACTGTCGTGGGAATTACTTTTCTGGGTTCCGAAGCGCTGGCGGCCTGGAAGGCGCCGGCAAATTCCGAGCAGGCGCTTGTCCCCGACAGCGCTTTTGCTGGATTGTTGAACTTTGAAGCTCCTGCTGATAAGGTGGTGCGACTCACTTCCGAAACGGAGGAGGTCGAAAAAAATAAAGCTCAGGATAGCAGCAATCCACTGCTTACCAAGAACTGGAAGTTCACGCAAAATACACTTGTCGACAATATCATCAAGTCGTATCAGCTGTACTTCCAGTCTGTGCTTCTTCAGGTTTATGAGCATTCTTTCTTGACCTTCTTAAATATCTTGGCCATGGAGAATCCGGCCTTGGCCCCCGTCATTCAGCTGATTGAGCGGCAGGCCATTCAGCTCTATACCATAGCTGCCAACATACTTGCGATACAGCAGATGCAAATCAATGCTCAGATTCCTCCTGCGCTTCGTCCCCCTGCCACGTTGCCGGCTTCACCGCATAGTTGACAAAGCACGGGAGCAGGTTGCCCCAAAATCAACCATCTGAGCAGCTCATGAGCGGCAAGCGGCGAGCGGCGAGCAGGGTGAAAGAAGGATCTTCTTCTCCTCCTGCTCGCCGCTCGTCGCTTGCCGCTTTTCTTGTGATAGCGATGGAAGCTGTTCTGCTCATCCTGGTATGCTTATCGCCGTGGACCTATGGGGCCGTTCATCCAGGCTTCGCGTTTCTTCTCTATTCCGGCGTCGCCGTGCTGCTGGCCCTCTGGGCGGCGCGGATGCTCGTGGAAAGACAGGTCATCTGGAGGAAAAGCGCCGTACCGCTTTGCCTGGCTGGCTTGTTCCTCCTTGGCATCGGGCAACAAACGCCATTATCCCATTCGCTGTTGGCTTGGCTGTCGCCGGGGACCGTGCGCTGCTATGGGCAGCTGTTGCCCGAACAACCGGAAACGCTGCTGGGCAGCGCAGACGAGCCTAGCGCAGGGCCGCCCCCGGGTTCGACCCTCAGCCTTTACCCCGGTGCGACCCGGCGGGAAGCGGTACGGCTTTTGGCCGTGTTTTTAGTCTTCGCAGTCGTGTACAACAATCTCACGTCAAAGGAGGCCTTGATTCGGCTCAGTGTTATCGCCCTGATAAACGGCGTCCTCCTTTCGCTGTTCGCCCTGGCCCAGTTCTTCAGCGCGCCGCCCAAAACCGTATATTGGACGTTTCCCGTCATGGGCAACGTATTCGGCCCGTTCATCAACCGCAATCACTTCCCCGATTATGTCAACATGTGCATCGGCCTGGGGACCGGCCTGCTCGTGAGTCTGGAGCGGCGCGGGCGTCCTTCCCTCTCTGCGGAGGAAGGCCATTCGCTGCTGCAAATCTTGCACAATCCCCGCGCGCTGTGGATTTGCACTGCCTTGGGGCTGATGGTCAGCGCCGTGGCGTTTAGCCGATCACGCGGCGGTCTGCTGGCGTTAGTGGGGGCCGCAGGGCTGTGCGGCCTCCTCGGCCAACTGCGTCTCGGCCGGTCGTTTCGGCTCGGTTCGCTTTTGTTGATCGTCGGCATTGTCCTGGCCCTCTCCACTTGGTTTGGGATCGGCTTACTCAGGGACCGCCTGGCCACCCTCGGCAGTGAAGAAGCCTACGAAAGCCGAATACCGTTGTGGCTCCGCTCCTTGCCGATCGTGACAGACTTTCCTCTGTGGGGAACAGGTTTCGGGACGTTCGGCTACATCGAGCCAACGTACCGCGAGGACGCTGCCGCAAAGGAGGCAAGCGTCTTGTACGACCATGCGCACAACGATTACCTCGAAATCCTGGTCGAAGGTGGCGCTGTGGGCTTCTGTTTGGCTCTGGCACTCCTTGCGACCATCTATCGACAGGGCTACCGGGCCTTGGCTTTGAATCGTGGTAGCCGCCGGGCAGGATTGGCCCTGGGAGCGCTGTTGGGTTTCACCGCTTTGGCCCTGCACAGCATCAGCGAGTTCGGCACCCACATTCCGGCCATTACGCTGTTGGCGACTGTGCTCTGCGCCCATCTCTGTGCGCTGGGGCGGTCGAAACCTTACCGGCCCCCAGCTCCAGCAAGTGATCCCCTGGCCGCAGACAGCGACGAATATCGCTTCCGCCTCGGCGGCATCGCTCCGGTTCTCGGGGCGATTGCGGCCTTGGGATTCGGAATAATGCTTTGCGCCAACGGCTGGAAGGCCCACTGGATAGATCGGCTCGAAACCGCCGCCTTCCGAGCCGGCAACGCGGATGCTCAGCAGATGCGCACCCGCATCGCTTGCCTGAGTGCGGCAGTCGCGTTAGGCCCGGAGAATGCTCAGCTTCATGAGGATCTTGGCTTCGCCTATGTACGGCTAATCGAGCTGCTGGCCGGCGACAAGTTCCCCGACGCCGGCGCCATCCTGGAGCACTCAAAGCGAGCACTGCAGGAGTTTCTGCGGGCGCGCGATGCGTGTCCGCTCTTAAGCGGGGCGCAGCTGGGGATTGCTGCTTATGCGTCTCTCTTGAAAAAAGGAGATACGGCTGAAGATTATCTCCGGCGTGCCAAGTTGCTGGCGCCCGGTCAGGCCGAGGTATGGTTTCTGTGCGGTTTGCAGGAATTGAAGTTGAATCATACCGCGGAGGCTTGGGCCACCTGGCGGCATTGTCTGGAGCTTTCCGGAGACTATCTGCCGCGAATTCTTCTCCAAGCGCAAAGATTGCCCTCCGATCAACTCTTGGAAAAAGTCCTGCCGGATAATCCCGATCTGTTGCTTGTGGCAGCGTTGCTTCGTTATCCCGACAGCGCTGCGCTTGGGCAACGGCGTCCTTTCTTGGAGAAAGCCCGACAATTGTTGGAATCGCGACCCGCAGAGGCGGGACTGCGCGAGTTGCACGTGGATGAGCGAACCCAAAAGGCCCGCATCGAGTTCGCGCGCTACCTCTATGAGCAAGGCAAGCTAGAAGAAGCCCGTCGGGAATTGAGACTGGTACTGGCGGACAATCCGAAAAACCAAGTGGCCCAGGAACTCCTCAGCATGATAGTACGTCGGCGTCCCGAGCACCACTAAGGGTCTTTCGGTTCGGCTAAGAAAGCAAAATCCGTCGCTTTTAGCCAGCGGTGGATCTCCTCGGCATGGCTGTAATAACCTTTGCCGTCATTGACGCCGCTGGCCACGCCGATCACCCGTCCGTGCCGATCGATCAAAGGGCCTCCCGATCGGCCTGGCGTTTGCTCGTTGGCCGCCTCCCAGCACAGGGCCGGCTGCATTGCTGCGCTGCGGCGAACTTGCTTGGCTCCTTTGACTTTTTCAACGAGGCAAACGGGAGCAGCGGCAGCCCCACAGCCGACGCTTAAAGCGTTAAATTCCTTGTCTTGGGGAAGGAGCTTAAGAGGACAGAGAGCAAGACCTGCACGAGGGGGATTGTCTACCGTCAGTCGGACCAAAGCCAGGTCTCGCATATCTTTGGCGAGTGCGACAATCTCGGCTTTCTTGTAGACGTTTTCCGGATCGGGATAAGAAGCTATCGTGAATGTGGAGATTTCCAGGCGATCGCCGCGCTCCAGGAAATGGCCTGCCGTCAGAATGTAGGTCGATTTGCCCTTGCGGCCGATAAGGACGCCACTCCCTTCGACGCGCCGCGTGCGATTGACAATGCGAACCGTCGCGGCCACGGCGCGTTCTTGCACGGCTTTGGCAAACTCTTCGGAGTCGGCGAATTGTCCGAACACCAGCAAGAGAAACAACCCATGCACCATGAGGCCATCGCTTCTCTGAAGACGCCCTTAGCTTCTGGTCCACCGCACCCGTTCAAGGATATCCTTGCTGATCCTGCGGGAAAACAACTCTTATCTTACGTCCCCTTCCCGAGATTGCCAAGCTCTCGAATAGCGCGGGAAGACCCCCATAGTCGGGCCCTGCCGAGGACAGGACCGGATTGCTGACTTAGAATATTTGCATGGTCCTGCCTCTGGCCGGGAAACGTCTTGCTTGATAAAGTTACATTTTCAATAATGGATTCAACTGGCTCCCAACACGGTTAAAGGAAGTCATGTACGCAATTTTTGAAGACGGTTCGCGACAGTATCGCGTCTGTGAAGGCGAAGTCGTGAAGGTGGACTATCGCGCCGGCGAGAAGGGAACGCAGGTCGAGTTCGGCCGCGTCTTGCTCTATGTCAACGGCGACGACCGGCGCATCGGCCAACCTTTGATCGAGGGCATGCGCATCCTGGGTGAAATCGTCGAGCATCCTTCAACAAAGCTATACATCCAACACTTTCGCCGCCGCAAGAACTATCGCCGTCTGCGCGGCCATCGCCAGCCCTACACAAGCGTTCGCATCCGGCACATTCTATTACCCGGTCAGGAGCCACCCGCTGCTCCTCCGCCACCAACAACGGAGCCCGCAGCGGCACCCGCCGCTGAAACGCCGCCTCTGCCTCCAGCCAGTTAGCCGGCGAGCGGGGGGTGTTAACCCCCCGGTTGGGCTACCGGGGGGTTAACACCCCCCGCTCGCCTCTGTATCTGTATGTGCTACCGGGGGGTTAACACCCCCCGCTCGCCTCTGTTCTGTATCAATCTCTACCGCGTCCAGTATAATTGGGTTTGTTCTTTTCTGGGTCTTTCTTGGTGTTTTCTGTGACCTTGGAGGGTGTCTTCTTGGTGATCTGGGATATGGCTCCGAGTACCTCGGCGATGCGCTGGTCGTTGAGTTCTCCGGAACGGAAGGCGAAATTGCGGACAACTTTCTGCTGGACTGCGAGCAACACCGTCACATCGGCCTCACGGTGGAGAAGATAGCTGGGCGGGCCGACTTCATCTTCGAAGACAGACAACGGCACGCGCTGCAATGAATGTTTTTGGCTCCACTGCACCACTTGGGGATCAAGCGCGGCCTGGTCGTCGCTGAGAAACGTTATCCAGGCGCGCAGCTCAGCGTCCTTATGCTCGGCCAACGCCTTGTCCAGTCCGCGGGCCAGTTTGCCCAGTGGATCGCTGAGCGTCCGTGCGAAGACAATGACTGCGGGGCGATCAGCCGTGGCGCAGATGAAGCAATGCGCTTGCCCCCGTTCCGGGCCAACGGAAACAAGCGAGGAATAGGGCCCCGGCCGTTGGCCGGGCCGCAATCCCGAAGCGACCGGACCTGCCGCCCAAGCAGCGGCAGCAAACAGCAGGACCGAAAAACCAACGGTGCGTACCATGCTATGTCTCTCCAAGGGCGAGAACAATTGGACAACTCCTGCCCTATTTTATTCCGCCGCGGAACTCCTGGAAAACGCGGGCTTGCGAATATTTTCGCGCCGGCTGCCGAGTCTAGCGCGAGAGCCAAGATAACCTCTGCTACTACGAGCTATGCCGCACCCAGAGAAGCAAGTTCAGCAAAAAGCTCAGCGCCAGAAGCCCCGCGAGGACGCCGATCCATATCCAGGCATAAGGCGGCCCGGCAGGCGCAGACGATCTTTCTTCTTCCTCTGTCTCGCCTTCGCTCAGGGCGGCCAAAGTCGCGGTTTGCATTTGTCGGCGGGCCAACTTGGGCGCCTCGCCGGAAAGAAGACATTCAAGATCGATTATAAGATCTTCGGCCTTTTGATAACGGCGGCGGCGGTCCTTGGCCATGAGAAACTCCACCACCTCACCCAGCCCGGCGGACAGCGATTGATTGAGGTGGTCCGGCGGAGTCAGTTCTTCTTCCAGATGGGCCATCAACACGCGCTCCGTTTCGGGATAGTAAAAAGGCGGTTTGCCCGTGACCATGTGATAGAGCGTTGCCCCCAGGGCATACAAGTCGGCCCGGCCATCGATGTTTTGTCGGCCGCGAATTTGCTCGGGGGCCATATAGTAAGGAGTGCCCATCGCGATCCCTTTTTCGCGCTGCGCTAACACGGCGTCATCGGTCTCGCGGGCCATACCAAGATCAGCCAATTTGGCGATGCCCTCGGTGGTCAGCACGATGTTGGCCGGTTTAACATCGCGGTGGATTAGGCCGCGGCGATGAGCATGCTGAAGTGCCTGAGCAATCTGCAAGATGATCTCGACGGCCTCGCGCTCTTGATAGATCTTGCCTTTTTCCAGGATCTCGCGGATGGTTTGGCCCTCGACCAATTCCATGACAAAGTAGTGCAACGGCCCAGCCGAGCCGACATCGATGGCCTGGATGATGTTGTTATGGCTGAGGCGTGCGGCCAAGTGGGCCTCGCGGGTCAGCCGCTGCAAAAACTCCGGATTGGCGGCCAGGCGTGGATGGAGCACCTTAATGGCCACTAGACGGTTCATGCTTATCTGCCGCGCCTTGTAAACGGTGCCCATCGCCCCTTGGCCGAGACGCTCCAACAGCTGATAGCCGGGGATCTGTTGGCCGAGTAGTGTATCTAGCTCTTTGTTGGCTCGTTCGGCTTGGTTGGCAGTCAGAAAGCCGGCGGCGACCAGACGCGCCAACAGCGCCTGGGGGCCCACTTGGCCGCCGTCGGCCCGGCAGCTATGCACTTCCTCACGCGTCAACAGGCCGCGGCTGATGAGGGCATGTGCCAAGCGTTCTTCATCCATGCGAGCGGTCTCCTCCGAATGCGCGGGCCCAGTCATGGTCTGCCTCCTCGTCACCATACTTTCAACAAAAAATCACGACTCTCTCGCTCAGGCCAAACCACTTATGCTTGCCGGAACTTCTGTGAACTTGATAATATTAGGAAGAACTTGAACCCGATTCCTCCCTCGCGCCTTGATAACTTCGAGACATCGCGCCGAGCAAATGAGGGATCGGCCTGGCGCGGCACCGCGAGAAAGGGAGCCTCATGCACTCCAGTTCCACTTCCGCCCTGGATGCCAGTGTCTTGGTCTTGAATAAACTCTTCATGGCCATTCACATTATCTCCGTGAGGCGGGCTTTTTGTCTATTGTGCAAAGACCTCGCTGAAGTGGTCAGCCTGGAAGACGGGCAGTTTCAGACCTACGACTTCCAAACCTGGCGTGAGGTCAGCGAGTATCGCGCACGCTATTTCCGCCAGGAAGACGATGACTGGATTCGCACCGTCAGCTGTGAAATCCAGGTGCCGCGCGTCATTCGCCTGATGGGCTATGACCGCCTGCCCAAACAGACGATCAAATTCAATCGCCGCAACATTTTTGCGCGCGACAATAATCAGTGCCAGTATTGCGGCAAGAAGTTCCCAACTTCGGAACTGAGTTTGGATCATGTGGTGCCGCGCAGCAAAGGCGGCGTCAGCACCTGGGAAAACATCGTCTGTGCTTGCGTCAATTGCAACGTCAAAAAGGGCGGACGTACACCCAAAGAGGCGCACATGCACCTTATCCGTAAGCCGGAAAAACCCAAGCGCAGCCCGTTGCTCAATCTCAAACTGACGCATAGCAAGTACCAGTCGTGGAAGACGTTCCTGGAGAATGCCTACTGGTCAGTAGAACTGAAGTAGAAACTCCTTCCAACCTGTTGCGCCGACAAGGTGTATCCGCTCTTGCTGGCGCAGCAGGCTAGTCGAGGAGGGACCATCCATGATTTCGCCCACTCTGTTGGTTCCCAGACGCGTTCGCCGAAGGGCGCGGCCAGCGTTCACCCTGCTGGAACTGCTTGTGGTCTTCGCCATCGTCAGTGTCTTGCTGGCGCTGTTGTTGCCAGCCGTACAGAGGGCGCGCGAGGCCGCCGGACGTGCTGCTTGTCAAAGCAATCTGCGGCAGATCGGTCTGGCCCTGCACTCCTTCCACGACATCTATGATTTTTTACCTCCCGGTCTGGCTACCGAAGCAGACAAACAAGACGGCTATCACACCGGCTTTACCTATCTGTTGCCTTTCCTTGAACAGGACAATATCTATCGGCTGTATCAGATGGACAAGCAGTGGTACGATGCCGACAATTACCCAGCGGTTGGGCAGCAAGTTCCTCTCTTTTATTGTCCTAGCAATCGCACGCGCGGCATCCTCGACCTGACGCCGTTCATCCAGCAATGGGGCGCGGCCATGCCGCCCTACGTCGGTGCTTGTGATTACGTCTTGTGCAAAGGCGCCAACGCGTGTTTATGGCCGGATACTTCGGGAATTCCACCGCAGGCGAAGGGGCTGTTCAACGAAGCGCTGTTCCGTCCGAGCGATTCTCTCCGTGGCGGAGGGGCCGGGATCGCCATCCCCCAGCAGGCGGTACGCTTGGCCGGCATCACCGACGGTTTATCGTCCACAATCGCCATTGGTGAGGCGGCTGGCGGCAATCCCTATTATGTCATCGCTGATCTCAACAACCTCAGTCAGCCAGCCATAGATCCATTCCTGGGCGGCCCCGCCACGATGGAGCAGGCCTGGGCCGCTGCCAGCATGGGCGATACTCAGCATCCTTGGTACGCCGGCATCTTTGGCGTCACGGCGCAAATCGGCTTTGGTCCAAACCCGATGGACGAGCCGATGAACCGCCGTCCCGGTATGCCGACTCTCCTCGGCAACGATCCGACTGGCTCCAACGCTACCGGACTTGATCGCATCAGTGGCTTTCGCAGCATGCACCTGGTCGGTTGCAATTTCCTCTTTGCCGACGGCAGTGTTCATTTCTTGCCGCAGGCCATCGATCCAGCCCTCTATCGCGCCCTGTCCACCTATGCCGGCGGCGAGCCTGTTTCTGGCATCGATTTCTGACTGCGGAGAGTGCCATGCATTGGGGCCGAGCTGTTTGGTGGTTGCTGGCACTGCTATTGGGATGCACCAGAAAGCCGCCCTACGAAGGCCGCAGCATTGCCGAGCTGGAGCGCATGTTGCATGCGCCGGACCCGGCGGTACAAGCGCAGGCGGCCTACGGCCTAAGCCGACATGGGGCCGAGGCGCGTTCTGCACTGCCCGCACTGACGCGCGCCCTGCGATCCTCGAATACGCTCGTGCGGCAGCAAGCAGCCCTGGCGCTGGGAGAAATAGGTGCAGAAGCCGAAGAAGCGGTGCCGGCTTTGATCGAAGCACTCCACGATACGGAGTGGGCGGTTCGTCGCCAAGCGGTCGTGGCGCTGGGCAAAATCGGCCCGGCGGCGCGGGCCGCCGAGCCGGAGTTGCTCCGCTGTCAACATGATGCCAACCCTCTCGTCCGCAAAGCCGCCTTGCAGGCACAGAAGCAAATCAAGAAAGCAAGGGGCGACTAACCGAATGCATGACGACAAATGCAAACCCTGTTACTCTGAGGGTCTCCGCTGGATTTGGGCAAGCAGAATCGCGCCCTTGGGGCAAGCGGGGTGGCGTCTGCGTCCCGAGGAGGCGCCGCTCCTTCTACCTCAACGGTTCGGCGGCCCTTCCGGAAGTCGAAAGACGCCACCAGGAAGGACATGCAGGTTTTGCAAACAAGCAGTGGGTGTGCGGCCGGTAAGAGGAACCAGCGCAGCCAGACCGGCGGCAAAGGCCGTGGACTCCGCTGTGCCCTCTTCTCGATCATAAGACAATATGTCTGGCTTTGACAGCAAATCTAAACCGAACGGAGCGCCGCTGGCACTGTAGGGCTGACGTCGATTGTCGGAGTTGACCGCACCGACGGTGATGGCCGTGCGCGCGTCGGCGGGCATGCCGAGACTGCCGGCTGCCGTGACGTAATCGTGGAAGACCGCTCGGCCCGAAACATCCAACGGTGACATGAAGAGGCGCACCGGCATCTCGCTGTGCTTGCGCATAAACGGCAAGGTTGGATCGCCCGGCGGATAGATCGAGTCAGGGGCCGTGCCGCCGATACGCACGGCATAGCGGCCTGCCTGCTTGATCTGTACATCGAGCGTGATCTCGTAGGTAGCGGAGCTGGGTGTGGCATTGAGGCGCATCCCTGCATCCACCGATTGGGCAACGACCTCCATGTCGTCGGCCGGCTGGCGTCGCCCCGTTGGGTCGAGCTGCCGCAGAAGGTAAATGCGCATGTGGCGGGCAAGCGGCTGGCGATAGGGATCCTCGCCGGTCTGGGCATAGAGAGGATCGTGCGCTTCGCGCCACTGGAGCGAGAAGCGGAGACGGACGCCGGAGGGGAGGTCCGGCATCGTTTGGCCTAGAGGTGTTTGCCAGGAGAGAAAATTCAACTCCGGAGACCATAGGTCCGGCGGCAGCGGTTGGTGCAGCTCGCTAAACTCCATGATCCCATTGCCGTCGGCATCGCGGAACAGGCCGGTCCAGCTTTGGCTGTGCGTGTCGCCAGCCGCCTGGAACCACAACGCCGCCCGGAAGGGACGATCGTCGAAATAACGGCTCAGAGCGCTGGTGCCATCCACTGGGAAACCATCATGCCAGGACAGCGTTGAGGCCACCACACGGATGCCGCGCAAGGAGAGGAGAGCCTGCTTGTATTGCAGATAACGAGTCAGGCGTTGTTGGAACGCACGAGCGTCGCGGTCATATGTCCTTTGACGGACGCGATAGAGGACAAAAGCCCGGTCGCGTTCGGGTAGTCTCTGGAAGGCGGGAAGTTTTTCAACCTGCTCGGGCGTTAGGCCCTGTTCCTCTGCCTGTTGGAGCAGGCGTTGGTGGGATTCCTCCGGGGTAGGAAACGCATTCAGGACCTGGCGGCGCTCTCGCGCCAACGAATCGCGGCGCTGGTCGAGGGCGTCCCGGTCGGCTTGTATTTCCGTCAAGCGATTGTCCAGGTTAATCGAGGAGACTTCATCGCCATTGATGGCCCGCGCCGCTGCTTCAAGCATATAGGGCGAAGCCGGGTCGATGCGGATGAGCGTGAGACGAATTTCCGGCGCCAGGCGCGCAATGGTAAGGGCGCGGCGCGTACCGGGGCCTGGTCCGTTGCCAGGGGGGAACGGATCGGGGCGTAAATGGACGTTGCGTTCGGCAGTGAAATCGACGAGCCGCGTATCGGCAGGAAGTCCCTTCCCCACCAGTGCCTCCCATCCGCGAAAATCGCTGTCCACTACGGCCAGCCGCGTGCCGCGTCCTGTGCGACCCAGGGCTTGCAGGCGGGCCGCACCGCTGGCATCGAGGAGGGGCTGCCAGCGCGTATTTTCGGTGAGGCCGGCGTCCGTCCGGCCTGGAGGATTGGGCTGGTCAGACACCGGCCTCCCCGGTTGCGGCAGACGGGGCAAACGCACGCCGATAACGTCCGGCATAGCGGCAAGCGTCGGGGCCTGCGTGGGATTGGCAATGACTGTGACCAGCGGTCCAAGTCGGCCTTCTACGATCAGGCCCGGAACAGCGCCATGCAGCAGGCGGAGAAAACCTTTGTCGCCGACATCTGGGACGCTAGCAAGGACCACTTCCAATCGCGTTGGCTTGGCTGCGGCAGTAGCATCGGTAAGTACTTCACGCAGGTCAGGCGAGAGTTTTTCTTGTTCCTTCGGCACTTTCGGCTGAGGCGGGCGGGGTGGGGGCGGCGGCATGTCCGGAGAGACAATCGATGCGCGCACGGCCCAGACGTCCTTGAATGGTCCTGGCAGCTTTTGCCCGGCCGGTTGTTGACGTAGATCGGTCAACAGAGCTTGCACATTCTGGAAAGGCATCGAGCCGACCAGGCGCGTATGGCCGCGGTGATCGTAGCCGACTGCCTCGAAAAACGACAATCCGGCCAGCACTTCAAGTGTCTGCTGGTGGAGCCGCTGTTGTCCCTCTGGCGTCAACCCGTCGAATAGTCCGATCTCGACGCGGACGCGAGTGGCCTTGTCCTCCGGTATTTTCGCTCCGTGCGGAATGAGCAAGACGGAGTGAATATGCCGTTCGTTCAAGAGTTCACGGATGCGACGCCCGGGAATGGCACCGCTTAGACGTGTATGGGCGACATCTTCCGCCTCGCCCTCTGTTACATCTTGTGGATTACGCTGAAACCCCATTTTCCTGAGATAGCGCATCATCTCGTCATACTGCAACAAGCGTTCATTGCGAAAAGCGTTGATGCGATACGAGATTTGCACGTCATAGGTCGCCGGCGGCGGTGGAGCAGCTGGTTCTGCGGCCTTGACAAAGGGATACAGCAACAAGGTGAACAGTAGGACAAGGTATCCCGTGACGCAGAGATGAAATCGGGGCAGTCTCATATGGTCCCTCCTCGCTTCGCCACGATGTCATTGTAACACGCCGGCGCAGCCCATCGGGCTGGCGATAAAGTAACCGGGAGACGAAAGTCAGGGACGCGCTCTCGCGGTGCCGACTGTGCCGGAGATGCCGGTAAGGGAAATTGCAGAAATTGCTGCCTTCATGCTATCGCCATCCCCCACCAGTCTACCGCTTGCAAGGCTGCCATCTCGCCGCCGTCTGTATTCGGTTGATGCGGCAGCACAGCCAGCAGGGGAACATCGAGCCGGCTTTGCAATTCCTCGATCACGGTTTGCTCAGCTATGCCTTGTACAGGCGTCGTCGCGGTGATTACGATGCCAGCCAGGCGCAGACCGCGCCGTTGCGCGACCTCTGTGGTCAAGAGGGTATGATTGAGGGTGCCCAGCGAGCGCCGCGCCACCACGATCAGAGGCAAAGCCAACTCGGCTGCAAGGTCCGCGACGGTTTCGCGTTCTGTCAAAGGACACAACAACCCTCCGACGCCTTCGACCAAGACGGCGTGGTCTCCGGTAGCGCGATGGCGCACGGCGGCAGCCAAATCCGCCACTCGAAGCGCAGTCCCGGCGAGCCGCGCCGCCACCGACGGGGCGGCGGCAGCGGTGAACGTGAACGGAGTTATCGCCGAGAGATCCGAATCGGCGGCGGCGGCGGCGAGGCGGCGCGTGTCCTCGCTCCAGCCGCTCTCCGCGCCGGTGGCCACGGGCTTGCACACACGGAAGGGGCGGCGCTGGAGCCGCCACAGGCGCGCCAAGCCGACGGTCACGAACGTCTTGCCGACACCGGTATCGGTCGCCGTGATAAAGAGACCACGCATTGGTTCACGCTGTTTACAGACCCGCTCTGCCCTCGGGGTTCAACCGGGGGGGCACACCCCCCGCTCGCCCGGAACAACCGGGGGGTTCACACCCCCGCTCGCCCGGAACTACCGGGGGGTTCACACCCCCCGCTCGCCAGGCTAGACAAATCCCTGGCGGTGCGGCGGGAGGCGAAGATCTCATCGCGTCTGTTTTTTATGATCGCCGACGTTGGGGGCGTCGGGGTTGGTATGGGGGCCGAAGTAGCGCAGCGTCACCAGCGGTTCGCGGCCGGTGTTCTCGAAGACCACCCCCTGACGCGCCGCATCGTGCGTCACAAACACCTCATCCTCGGTCAGCTCGCCAAAGCGGATCATGGCCGGCGTTTGCAGCGACAATTTGCCGATCCGCCCGCTGCCCTGCACCGTGATCAGGCCATAGGCGCCGTTGTCCTTGATCGTTACTTTCACGCCTGGATCGACGGTCAATTCCTTGGCGCTGAACAACTGTTCGCCGTGGACCTTGCCGTAAACGATCCAGCGATCGACGTAGCCCTCCGTGGCCGTGTCGGCCACAGGAATCGGTTCCAGATAATGGCTATCCTTGAAGTGGGGATTGACGTTGGCCTCCCAATCGAGCTGATCGACGAGGTAATCAAGGTCATGGTGCTTGTCTTTGGGCATGTCCTTGACAAGCAAGCTCCACGGCACCGGCCGACCTTCGACCATCGATTGGTACATGGCGAATACGTCGGAACCCCATTGGGGCTCATAGGTGACAAGCGAACCGGGCGCGTGCAGGATACAGGGCGGCACCAACCAGCCGGTGCCCGGTTGCAAGCGGTACGCTTTGGAGTAGTTGAGGATGCCGTTATCACCCTCGTTCCAGCGTTCCAGACAACGGCGGATGTCGTCCTTGGTAGTGCCAGGTTCGAGCCCGAAGAAGGTGTAGGGGAAGTTGTTGCCGACGGCGTTCAGCTGCGGTGGAAAATAGTACGATTCTGGTTTCCCTTGTTGGCCGACCTTGGCGGCTTGGGCGTCGTTTTGGTGCATGTGGTGCGGGATCGGTCCCAGATTGTCGAAGAACTTGCTGTAGACAGGCCAGCGCTGATAACGGTCCCAGATCGGCTTGCCGACCAGTTTGGCCCCTTCCAGGGCGACGGCTTCGCGCAGTGTGAAGACACGCTTGCCTTCGTAAACAACGTAACTCAATCCCTCATCTTCGGGCGCTCCTTCATTGGCGGCAGGGGTCGTTGAAGCAAACCAGCGTTCGTCGATGCCGCCGCGATGAGCGCCCAGGGCGTACAGGTCTTGCGGCGCCAGTTTGATGCGCCGTCCCGGCATCAAGAAAGAGCGGGGCACCCAGGTCGGGGCCAGCCGCAAAATTCCTTCGCCAGCTTCCAGCACTTGTCGCACCAAGGCGGCGTCAACCTTGTGAGGTGCAAGCGGTTGTTTCGTCTTTGTTGTGGTAGGTTTTTTTTTTGCCATGAGAGCTATACTCCAGATAGAGGACCGTGGATACAGCTAAATTACAAAAATCGTCCAGGACAAACTAGCGACCAGGACAAAAGAAAACCAGGCGAGAAGCGAACTAATTGGTAGAGCGAACCGTCTGCATAGGTAGCGGCACTTCTCCGAAGTGCCGGACGGCGGCGACGTTCCTGCCAAGCCAGGCGAACCGAAGAAGAGGAGTTGTCCATGTGGAACGGGCATGAAACGAACGAGGTCTGTTCTCCATGTCTGGTGTTAGCTCATCCCCATGCGGATGCGCAAGCCGCTTTGGCACGGAATTTCCGTCGCCTAGGCTGGGACGTGTAC
>JAJPIY010000009.1 GCA_021324515.1 Planctomycetota bacterium | reverse complement strand
TCTGGCGAACACACCTCAGTCGTCTGTCCCTGGGCGTTTGTGCCAACGGTGGATCACTGGGCGCAGCAATTCCGCTCAGGAGCGTCCGACCGCTGGGCGTATCACCTGTACAGGGAAAGATCCGCGCTCGCTGATCTCCCCGTGGAGGCGATGCAAGCGGAAATCCGCCGGCAAATCAAGCGAGCCGAGGAACCAACACCTCGACTGCTTCCGCCGGCCAGCATCGCCGAAGCCTTCGAGTCATTCCGTTCCCGATTTGACACGGCCGGCGCGGCCCTGGCCAGTTTCCTGACCTTGTGTCACACCGCCTCGTTTCTGGCGCGGGGGAGGGACCGATGACGACGCCAATCATGAAGACGATCGGCTTCTGTCTCCAACCGCTCGACGTACTGTTTTTCCGCGACGGTCGGCCATTCACGGGTTCCGAGCGCAGCGTCAGCGGCTTGCCGTTGCCGCAAACGCTGGCCGGCACGATTCGCACGGCCCTGCTCCGATTAGCCGGCTGCAACTTCGGCCGGCTCAAGCAGGAAGTCGAAGGCGGCAGGTCGTTCGACAAGGCGGTGGAAGCATCTTGCAGCCGCGAACATCGTTGGATTGGCCAACTGGCTGTGCGCGGGCCGTGGCTGGCGCGATGGGAGAATGAAACCGACAACTTCGAAGTGTTTGTCCCCGTCCCGGCGAATCTGCATCAAGAAAAGCACCAGCAATCCAGCCGCCTGCATCGCCTCACTCCTCTTCCAGCAGGGCAACTCTCCGGCTGGAATCCGCCGCAAGATCAACGGGGCCTTCGTGCATTGTGGCTGAAACACCTCAGTCCCACAGAGCCGGCCACAGGCTACTTGACATCGCACGGGCTGAGGTGGTTTCTTGCTGGAGAGGAAGTCACCAGTAAAGACGTTGTTGCGCCAGATGAACTCTTCGGACTCGACTACCGCACGGGCATCGGCATCTCGCCGGATCGCCTGGTGGCGGAGGAATCACAGATTTTCGGCCGCGGCTTCTTGGCCCTCAAGAAGAACGTCTTTCTGTATGCCGAGATCGAGGCGCCCGCTGACGCGCCGGCCGAGGGGTTATTCGACCAGGTGAAGACCCTGACGCTGGGCGGCGAAGGCCGACATGTGACCTTGAAGCCTTTGCCCAGTCCTTTTATCTGGCCCAACAACAAACCACCGAAGGGGAATCAAAAACCCCTGATCGTGCTGACGACGCCTTGCCCGTTTCAGGCGGGCTGGAAGCCGCAAAGCCTCAATGGCCGGCTTGTCGCGGCGGCAGTACCCGGGTCAATCGCCTTCTCCGGTTGGGACCTGGCCCGCGGGGGGCCGAAGCCGACGCGGTTCGCGGTTCCCGCCGGTAGCGTCTATTTCCTTGAATCTCTTCCCAACGATTGGGCGCAGTCCCTCGCCGAGAATGATGAAGATCGTCGCCAAGGCTGGGGCTGTTGCCTGACAGGAGTGTGGACCGATGAGTGAAACTCCAAAAGAGAACACGCAAAACGCTTCACAACAGGAGGCGGAGCTGCTGTTCATTCACGCGCAAACTTCGCTGCACCCTGGCTCCGGCACCGCCTTGGGCACCGTGGACCTGCCGGTGCAACGCGAGCGGCACACGCAATGGCCCGTCATTCCTGGATCGACGCTCAAGGGGATCTTGCGAGATGCCATTCGCGAGCGCGTGAAGGGAAATTATCAACCGGAATTTGAAGAGCGGGAAGAGAACGGCCGCTCCAGGCAGGTACTCAAGCGCTCGCAGCGACGCGTGGCAAACGAAGACGATGCCGATCTGGTTACAGCGTTCGGACCGGGGAAGGTCGAACAAGACACGTCCCATGCCGGCGCCCTCAGCCTGACCGACGCTCGCATCCTGGCGTTTCCTGTCCGTTCGCTCAAAGGGGTCTTCGCTTGGGTCACCTGCCCAGCGGTGCTGGAGCGGCTCCAGAGAGACTTGAATCTTGCAGGTTCAGGTGCCCCTGCATTCGCTCCGCCGACGGGGCTTGGGAAGGACAAAGCGTTGTGCCAGCAAAACGGCCCGTTGCTGGTGGACGGCAACAAACTGGTCCTGGAAGAATTCGAGTTTGAACGGACGGGCGATGCCAATACTGTGGCCGACTGGGTTTCGCAACGAGCTGTGGCCGACGACGCGACGAAGAATCGGTTGAAGAGCCATTTCGTCGTCCTGCATGACGACGATTTCACTCATTTCGTCCGACACGCGACTGAAGTTGTCGCCCGCGTCGGCCTGGACTACGAACGCAAGACCGTCAAAGGCACCGCGCTGTTCTACGAGGAATTCCTTCCCGCTGAGACGCTGTTCTACTCCGTCGTCCTTGCCAGCGCCAGCCGGCGCGAGGGGCACGAGAGGACCGCCTGCCAGGTTCTCAACTACTTGCAAGAGAAACTGCCGAAGTTCTTGCAGATCGGCGGCGACGAGACGATCGGCAAGGGATTGTGCGCGGTGCGACTCGATAATGGAAAGGACGGTGCGCAATGCCCGAAACAATGATGAGCAAGGCCAGCCCAACGCTCGACCAGCGACGAGCCAACCACGCTTGGGAGGCCATTCAACGCATTCTGAAGGAATATCCAGTCCGTATCGTCAACGAGAATGGCAAACAGAAGAAGGTGCCGCACGAACAGGCCAAGAGATACGGCGGCCAAGCAAAGAAGCTCCCAACGCGGATCATGGCGGCAGGTCTCGGTCAGGCGCTCGCCTTTCTCCAGGCCAAAGACTACGCACCGGACTTGTTGGTTGCGATCAGCGATTGGGTGCTCATAAAGCGGCCAAAACCGGATGACAAGACTGGACCCCCGTTGGCCAAAGAAGAAGCGAACCTCAAAAAGTCGCTGATCGAGGGGATCGTCAAAGGCGATTCTAACTTTTTGCGCCGCGCGACCGACGAGGTGCTGGCCTACCTCGTCTGGCTCAATCGCTTCGCCGAAGCCGAGGGACTAACGGAAGGAGAGGAGGGATAATCATGCCATTGCTCGTTCCATTGCCCAAATCGTTGCGAGACCACCGCGATGCTTGCACTCATCCTGGCCTGCTCCTCGACAAATTTGTGAAATCATTTGATCCATCGGGGCAGGAGACCGGAAAATGGCAAGAAGCAGTTCAGAAATCGACAGCTGAAGATGTGGTCAAGCGCTCGCAGCAACCTCCCGTTGGGTTAGACTTCGAACACCTGGTCCAACGTTGGCAAAACACATTGAGGGGCATGAATGCGGTGACCTTTCGCTGCACCACGACCAGCCCGTTGACGCTGCACCTGTCACGCGCCTCGGCTCTGGAAAACGCCGGCATTTGTCTGCATCCGCTCTATGGCTTCGCGTACCTGCCC
>JAJPIY010000340.1 GCA_021324515.1 Planctomycetota bacterium | reverse complement strand
TTGCCACCCGTATTCGGGGTGAAACTCGAAGAGAGCGTCGCAGTCGGTGAGGAACTCGCGTCCATTGTGTGTCTTGGCCGAGAAAAAAACGTGGACCTCGCCCTGTTCCCGCGAAGGCCGCCCTTCGACCTCGATGTCCCATACCTGCACGCGCTCCACGTCCCTCCGATCGAGGTGCGTCTGAGCGGCGGTCCGCAGTTCATTCTTGGTTTTCCCTCCCGGAGAACGAAACTGAGCAGAGATGTGGACGAAGGCCGCGTCCAGATTGTGTGCATTGACGGCCGCAACCATTTCGTTGAGCTTGCGAACGATCTGCTCGCGGTCCGTCTCAATCAACTTATCGAGCAGAGAATACAGTCCGATCCATGCGGCCGCGCCTACGGCGCCGGCCAAGAGCCAGCGCTTGCGCATCTGCCACCACGCCAGGAGCAGAAATACGCTCAAGGCGATGAGGACGACGTAAACGCTAATGCGGCCTTCAAAGAGCCAATCGAACAAGGCGACCTCGGGTTGGCGCCTCCCGGCAAGGCGGGAGCTAGGCAGACGTATCCCTTCGCAAGCAGCGGCCGATCTGGCGCACGGCCTGGCGCAGCCGATGTTCATTCTCGACCAGGGCCAGGCGCAGATAGCCCTCGCCGGCCTCGCCGAAGCCGCGGCCGGGACTGACGGCGACGCCGGCTTCCTCGATCAATTTCATGGCGAACTCCATCGATCCCATGCGCTCGCGCCATTCGCACGGATAACGCGCCCAGACGAACATCGTCGCTTTGGGCGATTCCACTTCCCAGCCAATGCGGCGCAAGCCCTCGACCAACACATCGCGGCGTTTCTGATACTCCAGCGCCTGCCGCTCCACGAGGGCCTCGGCATGGCGCAAAGCGACGATGCCGGCTATCTGAATGGGCTGGAAGATGCCGTAATCGTAATAACCCTTAATGGTGGCCAAGGCGCGGACCATCTCGGCATTGCCGATACAGAAGCCCAGACGCCAGCCGGCCATGTTGTAGCCCTTGCTCATAGTGATCGTCTCGACGCCGACTTCCTTGGCCCCCGGCACGCTCAGAAAACTCGGTGCGCGGTAGCCGTCGAAACACACATCGCCATAGGCGAAATCGTGAAGGACCATGAAACCGAAACGCCGTGCCAGGGCCACCACCTCGACGAAGAAATCGCGCTCGACGACCGTTGTGCTGGGATTGTGCGGATAATTGAGGATAAGCACCTTGGGCCGGGGATAGAGGTGTTCGGCGACTACGGCGACATTGGCGAGAAAACGATCCGGCTGCGTACAGTCGAGGCTGATGACGTTGCCTGAAGCCAGGGCGACGGCGTAAACGTGGATAGGAAACGACGGCGCGGGCACAATGGCCGTATCACCCGGCCCAAGCAAAGCCAAACACATATGGCTGAATACCTCTTTGGAACCCAGCCCCGCCAGGACCTCCGTATCGGGATCTAGTTGCACGCCATGACGACGGGCATAGCGCAGGGCGACTTCGCGGCGGAGGTTATACAAGCCATTGCTCACCGAATAGCGATGGTTGCGTTCGTCATGGGCCGCTTCGCACAATTTGTCGATGACCTGCGGATCGGGCACGTCGCTGGGATTGCCCATGCCCAGGTCGATGATGTCCACGCCAGCCCGACGTTTACGATATTTTAAGTCGTTGATTTTGCCGAAAAGATACGGCGGCAAACGCTTGACTCGATCGGCGACATTGATCTGGAAAGGTGTTTGCGCGGTGTTGGGTTCGTTTTGCATGATCGCTTCGGGGCCGACTCATGGTAAAAGAAGCGGCGCAGGGCCGCGATTATTTAAACTTAGCACCTCGCAGTCTTATTGTCAGCGCGGAACGACCCCCCCCAAGTGTTTCCGGGGTGAGCGGAGTTGCGTCAGCACCCGAGGGCGAGCGGAGGGTGTACCCCCCGGTTGCACAACCGGGAGGTTCACACCTCCCGCTCGCCGAATTGTAGATTAGCGGCCGCGCGGCAGACGGCTGGCCAATTCCGCTTCCAGCTGCGATGCCGACAGTGAATGTTTCAGCAGCGTCCCGTCCCGGCTGACCAGGAACGCTTGCGGCACTTTCTGGAGGCCGTAACGCTCGGCGACGGCCCCATCCAAACCGCCCGGCTGGTACACGTGGACGCCAGCCGTCAGCCGACCAGAGAGAAACGCCCGTCCCTCGGCAGGCTCGGTATCCATGTTCACGTAAACGATCTCCAATCCACGCCCGGCGTAGCGGTCGGTGAGCTGTTTCAATTTCTGGAACTCCTCCGCCACGCCTTCGCTGGTGCTGGTCCAGAAATAGACGACTACCAGCCGGCCACGCAGCTCCTCGAGATTGAAGAGAGCATTGCGGGAGTTGCGGGACGAATAAAGGAGGGGCAACTCCAAAGCCATCGGCTGGTGGTTCTGTCCCAAGCGCCATAAAGCGCCTGCGGCTTTGCGGGCCGCAGCGTCGTTGGGAAAATGCTCGACCAGGTAAAGGTAGCAGCGGCTGGCCTCTTCGTTGTCTCCCAGCGACTCAGCGGTCTGGGCTGCTTGCAGGACTGCTTTGGCCGCTTCGGGTACATCGGGATGTTCGCGGGCAAATTGCAGCAAGCGCTCGCAGCGGTGTTTTTCGCTCTTGGTGTTATCGCCGCCAGACTGCTCCAACACGAGGATGCAATCCGCCTGAATTTCTTGGAGGACTGCGTAAAGAATAGCGGAGCTACCGGGGAAGAATTGGGCGAGGCGCTGCGGCAGCTGCCGCAGCCGTTCAAAGGCGACAGGCTGCTCGCGGGGACAGAGGATGGCGGCACTGTAAAACCCATCCACCGCCATGCGCAGAATGCTTTCGCGTTCCTTCTGCTGCGATTGGGCGGCCAGCCGCAGCAATAACTCCGCTTGTTCCAAATGGTATTGCCAAACTTGAGGCGATTGATTGTTGCGTTCGATAAGCTGGCTCAGCTCGGTCAGTTTGTCCAGCAAAGGACGCAACTGCTGTTCGTTAGCGACACCGTCGGCGGGGACGGCATCGGGGGAAAAGGCGAAGAGGTTGGCCGCGATTAACAGGGAGCCGCCTAGCGACGGCAGCCACGTCCTTGTAGCTTTCATAGGTTTCCATTCCTATTTAGTTTATGAGTGTGTTTTCCAAAGCATCGCTTCTTTTGTTCGGACGTTTTGCCTTTGGGGGATAAAGGGATCGTAGGAACAAAGCACAGTAGTCCTTATGGCAGGGAACAAAAGGATGGTCCTTTCGGCAAATTCGTCCGAATTTATCACCCGACCTGAAGTTTAGCCGCGAGCCGTAGGCGAGCGCGCGCACGCGCGGAAGGTACGTCGGGATGCGACCTAAGCGAAGGTTGGCAGTCAGTGCTTGACAAAGTCGACATGCCGGAGCGGTCCTCCGCGGGCCGCTCGCTGCTTCAGCTCTGCGGCCAGGCGCTGCCATTCGCGCTCTACTTCGGCCAGCGTACTGCCGGCGGGCAGCAGACGGCCGGCCAAGATGTAGATGCGTTGCCGTCGTTTCCGCTGGGGCCGTGGCGCCAGTTCATACCACACCGGCAACACAGGCGCTGACAGCTTGTCAAGCAGGCGCCCCATCATCCCGTCGCCGTCCTGCGTCAGCGCGACGACGCATCCATGCGACAACGCCTGTTCCATCTTTCGCTGCAAAAATTGTTCATCTGTTCCGTTCGCTCCCGGAAGCCACCGCCCTAGCGACGCCCCTTGCGCTGCCAGCCGCAGCCACCAGCCCGCCGTGCCGGCAAGGTTGGCTTCTTCTGTAATCAAAAACCGCGTCGCACGGTCGGTGGCACTGACGATGTGCAGACACGCCTCCAGGCCGCGGGCATTGGTCGCCACCAGAACGGGGCCTTTCTCCGGCAAACGATTCCATCCCTCAATCTCCAGGCGGTGGCGCGGCTGCGTCCGCAGCCAGATGAGCGTCCGCAGGAACAGGTCCGGCATCTGCCGCCATAACAATAGTAGTGTCAGCAGCGTCAGTGAGGCGGCGCCGACAAAGAGCAAACGCGGCAAACCGGATTCATCGTAAAACGGTTTCGGCTCCTGATCGGCGCGACGGACGCGATGATACGTCACCGCCGCAAGCCGATAACTGCGATCGATCACCCGGTCGCCCACCCTCAGCCCGCCGCCGAATACGTCTATCAATTCCGTCTCCACATCAATCTCGCGGGTACGGTGACCATTCGTCTGCGCCTGGATGACATGATGTGTGCCGTCCACGTTGAGGACGATACGCACGGGCTTCCCTTCCTTGTATTCAGGAGCTTCGGCCAGTTCGCCTTCCAGTTGCGCCGTCGGTCGCACTGTCGGCGTAATCCCCCCCAGATGGGCTGCCCAGACGAGCAGATAGAACAACACCGAGGCGACGATGGCGCCTGTCACGTTGATGAAATTGCTGGTGGCAATGGCGTCGCCTTTGCTCGTTTTGGCAGCACGATGCTGCAACAGGGTGAACAGCGGCACAATGTAAAAGCCGGTGAAAAAACCGATCAGTGTAATGCAGACGAGCAGCGCCGGCAGACGGTCGAGGGCGCAGGCGGCAATCAGGGTGGCGGCGATCATGCCCAGGGCACCGATGGGCACCATACCCAGCTCAACTTTGCCGCCGGACAGGAAGCCGACCAGCGGGCTGCCCAGGCCGATGCCCAAGGCCACCATGCCAACGACTTCGCTGGTCTGCGCCTCCTCCCAGGGCGGTACACGGGTTTGCCCATGCATGTACATGGTCGAGCGCATGAAGGCGACGATGAAGGTGAAAAAGGCGATGCCGAGGACCGCCAAGGCCAAAGGCTGCGAACGTAGCAGAGTGCGGATGCTCTGCCACAACGGTTGGTACAAGTACGGCGGAAACGGCCGCTGCGGATTGGCTGCCGGCATGCGACGGATGAGCAGGCTGGCCAAAGCGCCCAGCACCGCCAAACCAACGAGGATCAGGCCGATATAATATTCTTCGCCGCGAAATATCTGCGAAAGCACGCCGCCCAGGACCGTGCCGAGGATGACGGCCAAGAACGACAGCGATTCTAACAGACCATTGCCGCGCGACAGCATGTGCGGCTGCAAAATCTCCGGCATCGCGCCGTACTTGGCCGGCACGAAAAAAGCGCTGTGCGTGCCCATCAAAAACACCGTGGACAGCACCAGGTACGGACCGAATGAAACCCCGTGCGTGCCAAGCCAGAAACCGAGCAGGGCGATGGCGGTAATGGCAATCTCGGCGATCTTCCAGAATACCAGCGAGTTCCACTTGCTGTAACGATCGGCGAGGTAGCCGGCCAACGTGCAGAACAAAGCCCACGGCGCATAGAACAAAATCGGCATGAGCGAAATGGCCGTGTCCTTGCTCAGCGTATTGGTGTTGATGGCGAAGAACATCGAAGAGGCATGGATGGCCTGATCGTTAAAAGCGGCCAGGAACTGCGCCAGGAGCAGACCTACGAAAGTGCGCGAACGAAGAGTATCGGCAGGCTGAAACATAATCATCCCTATCAATATACCGTTTCCTCGCCGCGCGGCGAGTTCGGAGGACAGGGAGTAAGGGCCTGACCACTTAACCGCCTGTCACGGCAACGGTATGTCCTTAAAGGCAAACTTGATCGGCGCTTCGAGGAGGTTGGCCGGCGTGCGGTAGCGGACGCGCCAATTGCTCGGTTTGCCGTGCAGATCACGGAAATGATAGCTCAAGAGGGCCCCGTGCGCTGACGCGGACTCCAGGACATAGTTCGTGCTAGGTAAACGTTTCTTGCCATCGGGTGTTTCCAGAGTCATCTCGTTGTTGACCACCCACGATTGATTGGTGTCCAATTGCTTCAGACCGCGCGGATAATCGAGGGCCACACGGATGGTCCAGCGCTTGGGAAGAAGTTTGACATCAAGGATGCGGCAGACGACGCCTTCTTGCATGAGCTGACGTTCGGGATCGTTCTCTTTCGTTTGGGCAAGCCGGTCCAGCGTTTCGAAAGTGAAGTTCAGCATCTTGCTCGGCCCAATCATCGACAGTTCGCCCTCCAGGGAGCGAATGGCTGTCACACGGCGCGGCAGGGCCGGCAAGTGCAGATCGATGTTCACTGCAATACGCCCATCTACCGGAGTGAGCAAACTGCCCTCATCGGGGAGGGTCCGAACATGATTACGGTCATCCACCAGACGCAGCCCATGCGGCCGCGTCTCCAGGTACAACGGCAACAACTCCGGATCCCAGGCGATTTCAATGCTAAGACTTGTCGCCCCGATGGGCTGAATTTGGTCGTTCCTTTCCAGATCGCGGGAGGTTGTCACCTTTTTGACGCACAGACGAAACCGGCCATCGTAACAAATCGGCGGCAGGCGGTAGTCCGTGCCGCGCTTGTCGAGAACAATGCGTCCGCTGGTAGGATACATGTTGACGCGCGCCTTGGCAGCGGCGGCGAGCGCATCGAGTGCTTGCCAAAACGGCGTCTGCTTCCACTCGAGATGGACCGCCTCATCTGCCACGCCACGCACGTCTTCGACGCGGATACCGGTTTGCTTGGTCAGCTCGGCGAGCGCTTTGTTCACCGAGATCTTGTCTGCTTGCAGGGTGACCGTCTTACGCTCTGGCATGGCCGGAGCACGGCTTTTATCCTGTCCCGAATTTTCGGGATTCGCGCTCAACGACATGGACAGCGTGGCGATCACAGTTAGAATGACTATCCAGCCGGTAAGACGCACGCTCCTACTCAGATTCTCCGTGAGCATAGTATAGATTCTCTCAGGGATGATGGGGCGCCGGCAAGGACGAAATTCCGATCCCGGAACGGCGGAGGCGACATCGAATGGCGAAGGTATCGGTTCCGCTTCGCAGGTGCCATTAAAACCCGGCCGACGACCTGATCCGGACGGAGGTATGAGCGGTCAAGGAGAAATATCATGCAAATAGAGCGAATTACCCACAACCCTGCCGTCATGGGCGGGAAGCCTTGCATCCGTGGGCTGCGCGTTACGGTCGGTACCATTCTCGGGTTGTTGGCCAGCGGCAAGTCGCGCGAGCGGATTCTGCAAGCCTATCCCTATTTGGAACCCGCAGACATTGATGCGGCGTTGGCTTATGCGGCATGGCGGCTCGAGGAACGCGAGGAGCCGTTAACAATCCCATGAGTGTCCAGCTGGTTATCGATATGAACTTGTCGGTGGAGTGGGTTGACGAGCTGGCCAGGCACGGTTGGTCTGCAGTCCACTGGTCCACAGTTGGCGATCCTTCCGCCGAAGATTCGGTGGTCATGGAGTGGGCCTTGGCCAACGGCTATATTGTCTTCACCCACGACCTGGATTTCGGCACCACGCTAGCCCTAACCCATGCGACTGGCCCCAGTGTTTTGCAGGTGCGCGGCCAAAACATTTTGCCCGAAGACATTGGGCCAGTCGTGATCGCCGCGCTCCGTCAATATGATGCCGAACTGGCGGCAGGCGCTTTGGTCGTCGTCGAGCTGAGGAAATCTCGCGTCCGGGTACTGCCGCTGTAGGAACCGCCGAATGAAACGCTGCGGCAGACCGGCTACGCGAGGGAAGATTAACCGAAATCAAGCAATCCAAGATGGCTCCCAGCCTTTGCGATAGCGTTTGGTGAGCAGATCATGGGCCGTTGTCGAGTTGGGGATGGCCAGGCGCGTGCTGTCCCAACGCAGCGTTTCGCCGGGAACACGGATAGCGATCGTGCCGAGCAGCACCGTTTCCGTCAGCGGGCCGGCGTAGGTGAACGCAGACGTTGTTTTGCCCTCGCCGCGGCAAGCATCTGCCCACGAAGTGTAATGATTGACTTCTGGTACTATCTCTATCTTGAAATCGGCAAACTTCTCTACAGGGAACAACTTCGGCATGGTCACGTGTGGGATGACCAAGGAACCTTTTTCGCCGATCAACACCGAGCCGGCGGCGGGCAGTTTATAATCTTTCGGCAGACCGTGCGCTTCCGGCGGAGGCAAATGCCCCTGGCCATCGTACCAGGTCAGGGCTAGCGTCTTGTCCGTGGTGCGTTCGGTGCCGGGGAATTGGTAATAGACCGTGGAGCGTTTGGTCCACACTTCGCGGTTGATGGGCGGCGCTTCGGCGCGCACGGTCTTCGGCGCAGTCAGGCCGAGGGCCAGGAAAACCGGATCGAGAATATGGCAGCCGAAATCACCGAGCTGGCCGTTGCTGAAGTCTTGCCAGGCCCGCCAGTTAAACGGGTGATACAGCGGGTTCTCGTTTAGCTTCTTGTACGGCCGCTCTGGTGCCACGCCGAGCCACTCGTCCCAATGCAGGGTCTGCGGGACCGGATCGGCCCCGGGTAGACGATCGTCAACCAGCATCCAGCGCATTGGGCCGCTCTGCCACGAATGGACTTCTTTCACCCGGCCAAGGATGCCGTCATGCACCAGCTTGACGGCCGTGCGGTACGCCTGGTGCGACTGGATCTGATTGCCCATCTGGGTGACAACGCGGTATTTTTCAGCTGCCAGGTGCATCTGTCGGGCCTCAAAAACGGTGTGGGTCAGCGGCTTCTGACAAAAGACGTGTTTGCCCAGCTTCATGGCCGGCAGCGCGATCGGTGCATGCATATGGTCCGGCGTCGAGACGATGACGGCATCGAAAGCGCGTGCTTGCTCGAACAGCCGCCGCCAATCGGTGAAGCGCTTGGCATGAGGATATTTCTCGGCTGCTTTGCCGAGATGCTTCGCATCCTCATCGACATCGCAAAGAGCTACGATTTCGACATAGGGGCTGGCAGCGACGGAGGTGTGGTCGGACCAACCTTTGCCTTCCACACCGATCGAGGCGACCCGGAGCCGTTCGTTGGCCCCCCACACGCGGGACCAACTCAGGGCGGTCAAGGCCGCTGCTCCGCCGGCTGCGAAGCTATGGTGAAGAAATCGACGCCGGGAAAGTCGCTGCGCTGCCATGATAGGCCCTCGTTTGCTCGATAGAGTGATACCTTGTTGGCTTCCTTGATTGTCTTCATGAAACAGTCTACAAAGAAAAGCAGGGATTCTCAATCACCGACAGCGGTACACTAGCCTAATGTACCGGAACAATGGAGGAACGCCGGCATGGCTCATTCGGCCTCTCGATCGCGAACGTCGGATTCGATCGCCCGCAACGGGGAGCCGGGAGGCGAGGCCGATCGTGCGCGCATCGAGGCAGCCGTCCGTGAGCTGCTGCTGGCCATCGGCGAGGATCTCGAGCGTGAGGGGCTGCAAGAAACGCCGGCCCGCGTCGCCCGCATGTATGCCGAGATGTTCTCCGGACTCCATGCCGATCCCCGGCAGTTGTTAAGCAAGACGTTCACGCAGAAATACGATGAAATGGTGCTGGTGCGCGACATCGAATTTGCCTCGATGTGTGAACATCATTTGCTCCCATTTATGGGTAAGGCCCATATCGCTTATCTGCCAGCGGGGCGGATCGTCGGCCTGAGCAAGTTGCCCCGTGTGGTCGAGGCGCTGGCGCATCGCCCGCAAGTCCAGGAACGCATGACCGAGGAACTGGCCGACCTGTTGATGGAAGAACTCAATCCGCGCGGCGTCGCCGTCGTTCTGGAGGCCGTGCATACATGCATGACGATACGCGGTGTCCGCAAGCCGGGCGGCGTCTGCACCACCAGTGCCATGCGCGGCATCTTCCGCGATAACCAGGCTACGCGCAACGAACTGATGGCCTTGATCTATGGTCCGCGGTGAAGAACATGCTTGCTGTCTTCGCACTTCGTCTGGCCGCGGGAATGATCGGTTGCCTGTTGCTGTTGCCCGCCGCGGTCATCAATCCGCGCTTTTTTCGCACGCACTTCCTAACGGCCCTGGCCCTGGCGGGAGTGTCTCTGGCTTGTATCCGGGATCGCGCGGAGTGGCCGCTGTTGATCTGGCTCAGCGCAGCCCTGGTTCTGGCGTTCGTCGGCTCGCTGGTGTGGGGCTTCGAAGGAGCGCCGGGCGGACGGACGTTCATTGTGCTGACTACTCTGGCGCTGGCCGGCAGTTTGGGTTGGCTGTCGATGAGCAATACACGAGGCGGAAGCAGGAGCGATGGTCCAACAACCGTCGCTTCTGCTTCTGCCTCGTATGCCAGTCTCCTGGGCGATGCGACTTCGGCCGCTCTGCTCGGCTCGGCAGTGACGGCGATGCTCTTGGGCCATTCTTACCTCATCGCGCCGACGATGTCGTTGACACCGTTGATGCGCTTGCTGATCGTGCTGGCAGTGGCTACGGTCGCACGTCTAGCAGTGGATGGGTACGCTCTGGGGTGCTGGACCGCGCTGCATTCGCTCGTTAGTCTAAAGAGTGAAGATGCGGTTTATCTGCTGCCGTTGCGTTGGTTGGTGGGCTTTGCGGCGCCCTTGGGACTAGACTGGATGGCCTGGCAAACGGCGCGCATTCGCTCTACGCAATCGACGACCGGCATTCTCTACGTAGTCGTGATCTTCTGTTTTCTCGGCGAGACAATCAGCCTGCTGCTGCGCGGGAATGGGATGACATTATAATATGAACATTCGTTTTGCTTGTCCTGTTTGTGATTCTCCGGGCGAGATCGATGTGCCGGGGCGTTGGGAATGGCGATGTCCGCACTGTGATCATTTGCTGCGTCTGCTGGACGTGGATGCGGCGCTGCCGTCTTGCCCGATTTGCGGCAATGGCGAGCTGTACAAGAAGAAGGACTTTCCACACAGCCTCGGCATGGCCATCCTGGTTTTGGCCTGCCTGGCCTCGACGGTGACGTACTGGCTCTATGACAAGTGGATGACCTGGGCCATCCTGATCGGCTCGGCGGCGTTCGATGGGCTGTTGTATCTGTGGGTCAAGGATGTCGTTGTCTGTTACCGTTGCCAGGCCCATTTCCGCGGCGTCGCCGCCCACGCCGAGCATAAACCTTTTGAATTGACCATTCACGAGCGATTCCGACAGGAACGGCTGCGTCGCGAACAATGGAAGGGGTGATGGCTGTGGACCTGCCGCAGCGCGAACACATCCGCGACGACTTGAAGGGCATCCTCAAGGGTGAGTTGCTGTTCGACGATCTCTCTTGTGCCTTGTACAGCACCGACGCTTCGATCTTCGAGGTGCGGCCGATCGGCGTGGTGGTGCCGCGCGATGAGGAAGACGTGCAAGCGTTGGTGCGCTATGCCAGCGAACATCGGGTGCCGTTGGTGCCGCGCGGTGCAGGCACAGGATTGGCCGGCGAAGCCCTCGGCGATGGTCTGATCGTCGATCTGAGCAAGCATTTCCGCCGCATCCTCGACGTGGGCGCCGATACGGTGCGCGTCCAGCCGGGCGTGGTTTACCGCGACCTGGCCCGCGAGCTGGCGCGGATCGGTCGGCGCTTTGCTCCAGACCCAGCGAATGGCGAATGCACGCTGGGCGGCATGTGGGCCACTAACGCTTCCGGCGCCCGCGCTTTTCGTCATGGTTTCACCCGCGATCACGTTCTCCGTCTTCGCATTGTGCTCGATAACGGCGACGCCGTGGACGTCGGACGGCAGTCGCGCTGGCCTATTGGCGAGACGAGCGGCCGGCTCAATGACATTATCTCGTCTGTGGTGACGCTGCTGGAACAACATGCCCAGACGATCCAGACCTGCCGGCCGCGCACACGCTTCCATCGCTGCGGCTATCTGCTGCATGACGTGCTCGACGCGGAGTCGCTTGACCTGGCTCGTCTGCTGATCGGCTCGGAAGGCACACTGGCGCTGTTCACCGAGGCGACGCTGCGGACCCTGCCGCTGCCGGGCGGACGTGCGGTGGTGCTGCTTGGCTTCGTCCGCTTGGATACGGCCCTCCGTGCCGCCCAGCTGGCGTCGGCGACTGGCCCCACCGCCTGCGACTTGATCGATCATCGCTTGCTCTCGCTGGCGCGGGGTAGCCATAGCTCTGTTGCCGATCTGGTCCCCGCCGTCGCGGAGGCCGTGTTGCTCGTCGAGTACGAGGCGGACACACCGGCGGAGGCGGCGCGGCAGGCTCACGAGTTGGCCCATCGCTTGCAACGTTACGAGCGGCTGGCTCTGTGCGCTCACGTCGCTGTTGACGATCCCTCGTGCCAGCGCTTGTGGCAAGTGCGCGAGTCCATCTTCCCCAGTCTGTATGGTCTGCGCGGCACGACTCAGCCGTTGGCCTTCGTCGAGGATGTAGGCGTGCCGCCCGAGTTGCTGCCGGGCTATCTGCATCGCGTCCAGGAAGTGCTCCAGCGCCATGAAACTACGGCTTCCTACCTCATCCACACCGCCACGGGCCAAGTGCATATGCGGCCGTTTCTCTCCTGGCATGGCCCTGAGGACGCCGCGCGGCTGTGGGCGTTGGCCGACGAAGTTTATGCCATTGTTTTCGATCTGGGTGGCACTATCAGCGCCCAACACGGCACCGGCCTGGCGCGCACACCCTGGGTGGCTCGACAAGCCGGACCTCTCTTCTCCGTCTTCCGCGAATTAAAATCGATTTTTGATCCGCGAAATATCTTAAACCCTGGCAAGATCGTCGGGCCTTTGTCCGCAGCGTTGACCTGGCCGTTACGCCGGCTCGCTCGCTCGCAGCCCCAGCAGGCAGCGTCCGTCTTGGCGCTGCGGGCAGGCGCGGACGACGGCGCGGTCGAATGCAACCGTTGCAACGGTTGCGGCGAGTGCCGTACCGAGTCGCCGGCCCAGCGCATGTGTCCGATCTTTCGCGCTACCCACGAGGAGGCGGCCACGCCGCGCGCCAAGGCCAATCTGATGCGATACCTGCTTCAGCCGGACACGGACCCGCACCTGTTGTCCTCCGACGCTGTGCGCGCCGTCGCCGACCTGTGCGTCAATTGCAAGATGTGCGCCTACGAATGTCCGGCCCGTGTCAACGTGCCCAAACTTATGCTTCAGGTGAAGGCGGCCAATGTCGCCGAGCACGGACTGGATCGCAGCGATTGGGCCATGGCGCGGACGGAGGCGTTCGCACGCCTGGGCAGTGCTTTGGCCCCGCTAACCAACGCCGTGCTCGGCAATCCCTTGGCGCGTTGGTTGCTGGAAAAACTGTTTGGCCTGTCGCGCCACCGCCGCTTGCCAGCTTTCACCGCACGGAGTTTCTTGCGGCGTGCCCAACGCCGCGGCTGGACGCGCAAACCGCACTCGGCCCGACCGCGAGTCGCTTATTTCGTGGACATCTTTGCCAATTATAACGATCCGCTCCTGGCCGAAGCAGTCGTTACCGTGCTGCACCACAACGGCATCGAGGTGTACGTGCCGCCGCGCCAGGGCGGCTGTGGCATGGCCCCGCTCGCTTACGGCGATGTCGAGACCGCCCGCGAAACCGTGCAGCACAACCTGCTCATTCTCGCCGACTTGGCGCGCGAGGGCTATCCGATCCTCTGCTCCGAGCCGACCGCCGCCCTCATGCTGCGCTACGACGCCCTCGACCTGCTTGACGATCCGGAAGTCCGGCTGGTAGCGGCCCAGACGGTCGAGTCTACGGCATTTCTGTGGGACCTCTACCAACAAGGCCATCTGCGCACCGATTTTCAGCCGCTGCCGATCGCGGTCGGCCATCATGTGCCCTGCCATCTCAAAGCCCTGGGACGGCCGCCGGTAGGTCCGGCGCTATTGTCCTTGGTCCCTCAGATGCGCGTGCATACCATCGACGTGAGCTGTTCGGGCATGGCCGGAACCTATGGATTGAAAGCGGCCAACTACGAAACCTCGCTGGCAGCGGGCCGACCGATGTTGGAACAACTGCGTCGCCCGCGCGTGCTATTCGGCTCCACCGAGTGCAGCACGTGTCGCATTCAGATGGAAGACGCCGCTGCCGTCCGCACCCTGCACCCGGCCCAATACCTCGCCCTGGCTTACGGTTATCTCCCGGAACTGCGCCAGCGGCTGCTGCAACCGGCCCGACAGGGAGAGCTGCGATGATTGTCTACGTCCGCCTGTTCGCACGTGCTCGTGACCTCGCCGGCGCCGCGGTCCTGTGCGTGGAGTTGCCCGACGGCGCCACCATCGCCGAGCTGCGTTGCCGCCTCGCCGCTGACTATCCAGCGTTGTCCTCGTTGCTGAGGCGCTCGGCCTTGGCGGTCGGGGACGAATTCGCGGCTGATTCGCTGGTGCTCTCACCGCAACAAGAGGTTGCTCTGTTGCCTCCTGTCAGCGGCGGCGAACCAGAAGGGCCTTCTCAAAACTCTCTGGCCCTATACCAGGACCAGGCTGGATTTCTCTTGCCGACCGCTTAGCGATCCGACTACTATTTAGGCAGATGTGAGTACGGATTGCTCGCAGTCGCCGCCCCCGCTTTCTTTCCTCCACCCGCCATCGTCCCGGAGGCGCCATGACTGGCTCGCGTGTTTCTTTGGGGCTATTCTTTCTGCTCGCCGTCTCTGTCTCCGCACTCGCAGCGGAGACGCTTCCGCGGAGCGCTCACTGGGCGTTCCAGCCGGTGCGGCCCGTGCCCATTCCTCCTGTGCGCCAGCGCGATTGGCCACGCTCGCCCATCGATGCGTTCCTGTTGGCGCGATTGGAAAAAGCGGGACTGCAACTGGCCCCGGACGTGGATAAACGCACGCTGCTACGCCGTGTTTATCTCGACCTGATCGGCCTGCCTCCCACTCCCGAAGAACAACAAGCGTTCCTCGAAGATCCTTCTCCCGATGCCTTCGCCCGTGTCGTCGATCGACTGTTGGCCCGGCCGGAATACGGCGAACGCTGGGCGCGGCACTGGCTCGACGTGGCGCGCTATGCGGAGAGCAATGGCTACGAACGCGACGGCGCCAAACCCAACGCCTGGCGCTACCGCGATTACGTCATCGATTCGTTCAACCGCGATAAGCCGTTCGATCAATTTGCCCGCGAGCAGATTGCCGGCGATGAATTGCCCGGTTCCAACGCCGAGACGCAAATCGCCACCACGTTCCTACGTCTGGGCACCTGGGATGACGAGCCGGCCGATTTTCTCGTTGATCGCTACGATCAACTCGATGATGTGCTGGGCACCACGGCGACGGCGTTCCTCGCCCTGACGCTTCGCTGCGCGCGCTGTCACGATCACAAATTCGAGCCATTCAGCCAGGCCGACTACTATCGGATGCTGGCCGTTTTTGAGCCGCTCAAACGGCCAGAGGTCGTCGTATCGGCGACGCATCGCAGAGAACACGAACGCTTTGTCGGCAGCGAGGAAGAGCTACAGGGCTACTGGGGCAGTGTTGGGATGCAGACCGCGCTGTTGACAGGAGCGCTGCTGCCGGCCCTGAGCGGCCAGCCGCGCTTCTTGGCTGCGCCACAACTGAACCTGATGGCAAAGTTCCAAACGCCGCAACCCCCGCAGGCACACATCTGGTACGAGGATAGTCCGCAAGCGCCGGTGACACACCTCTTCCGTCGCGGCGATCCCAAGCGGGCGACGGTTGCTGTGTCGCCGGGCTTGCCGGCCGTGCTGGTCCGTCGGCAGCCGGCGCCGCCGACGCCGTTGGCCCATTCGACCGGCCGGCGTCTGTGGTTGGCCAATTGGATCACCAGCCCCGACAATCCGCTCACGGCCCGCGTACTTGTCAATCGTGTCTGGATGCATCATTTTGGCAAAGGGCTGGTGGCGACGCCCAACGATTTTGGCGTCATGGGCGCGCGGCCGTCTCATCCCGAATTGCTCGATTGGTTGGCCGACTGGTTCATGGCCCAGGGTTGGCGTCTCAAGCCGCTGCATCGCCTGCTTGTGCTTTCCCACGCTTATCAGACTTCCTCGGCTTCCGATGCAGACGTCAGCCGCGGCGAGCAGAAAGGGGCGTTGTTCGGTCGTTGGCGGCAGCGGCGGCTGGAGGCCGAGGCCGTGCGCGATTCGATCTTGGCCGTCAGTGGTCAGCTCAATCCGCAGCGCGGCGGGCCGAGTGTTTTCCCGCCGCTGCCGCGGGCCGTGCTCGAAGGTCAATCGCGGCCCGGCGACGGCTGGGGGCAGTCTTCGCCCCGTCAGGCAGCGCGGCGGAGCATCTACGTGTTTTGCAAACGTTCGCTGGCCGTACCGGAATTGGAATTGCTCGATACGCCGGATACCACTTGCAGTTGCGAGCAACGGCCGCTTTCGACCACAGCGCCGCAGGCGCTGACGTTTCTCAACGGCGCTTTCGTACAAGAACAGGCGGCGCATTGGGCGGCTCGGCTGCGCCGCGAAGCGGGAGAAGACCCAGCGGCGCAAGTCCGCCGCGCCTTCTTGTTGGCTTTGTGCCGGCCGCCGCAGCCCGAGGAACTGCGCCTGGCCCTCGATTTCTTGTCTCGGCAAGAGCGGCAAATCGAGGCCGACGCCCGCAGCTGCGGCCAATCCGCCGGCGACGCCCGCCAGCGAGCGTTGGCTGCTTTCTGCGTCGTGCTGTTAAACACGAATGAATTCTTCTACATCGGATGATGCAGACCGCGATGGCGAAGGAGGACATGCTCATGACGAGGGCGGTAGATAGCATGGCCCAGACACGGCGTGATTTCTTGTGGCAGGCCGGCGGCGGTTTCGGTGCGGTGGCCCTAACTGCTCTGCTCGCCGAGGATGGGTTCTTCGGGCACTCCGCTCGCGCCGTTGCAGCCGGTGATGCTTCCTCGGCCCCGCGCCTGCCGCATCATCCGGCCACGGCCAAGGCCGTCATCTGTCTGTTCATGTACGGCGGGGTCAGCCACCTGGAGACGTTTGATCCCAAACCCGAATTGAATCGGCGCAGCGGCCAACCGATGCCAAACCTTGACCGTGATCCGTTGTTCAAGGTGCGCCATCCGGGTACGTTGCTCGGCTCGGTAAGCAAGTTTCGCAAGCACGGCCAATCCGGCATCGAAGTTTCCGAATTGTTCCCGCACCTGGCCCGCTGCGTCGATGACCTGTGCATCCTGCGCAGCATGCGCGCCGACAGCTTCGCCCACGGCTCCGGCCTGTTGCAAATGAACACCGGCTATCTGCGCCTGGGCTATCCCTCGCTCGGTTCCTGGATCAGCTACGGTCTGGGCACGCTCAATCAAAACCTGCCAGCTTTTGTAGTTCTGCTCGATCCACGCGGCGGTCCAATTTCGGGACCGCCCAATTGGAACCAAGGCTTCATGCCGGCTGCTTATCAAGGCACCCAGTTCCGGGTCCAGGGCGATCCCATCCTCAACCTGTCGCCGCCGGAGGGCGTCAGCGCCAAGCAGCAGCGCAATCAACTCGATTTGTTGGCCGAGCTGAATCGACGGCACCAGCAAGCGACGCCGGACAACAGCGAATTGGCCGCCCGTATCGCCAGCTATGAATTGGCCTTCCGCATGCAGAGCCATGCACCCGAAGCTGTCGATCTTTCCCAGGAAACCAAGGCCACGCGGCGACTGTACGGTCTGGACAATCCGCAGACGGCGCCGTTCGGCCGCCGCTGTCTGCTGGCGCGGCGGCTGGTCGAGCGTGGCGTTCGCTTCGTCCAGATCTATTCCGGCGGCGGCCACGCGGAGCAAACCTGGGATGCACACAAGGACGTCCTCACCAACCATACGTTGCACTGCGGCGAGACCGATCAGCCCATCGCCGCCCTGCTGACCGACCTGAAGCAGCGCGGCTTGCTCGATTCGACATTGGTGGTCTGGACAAGCGAATTTGGCCGCACGCCAACCGGCCAAAACGGCAAGGGCCGCGATCATAGTCCACGCGGCTTTTGCACCTGGCTGGCCGGCGGCGGCGTCAAAGGCGGCCAAACCATCGGCGCCACCGACGAGTTCGGCTACGCCGCTGTGGAAAACAAAGTCCACATTCACGATCTGCATGCCACGATTTTGTACCTGCTGGGCATCGATCATGAACGCTTGACGTACTTCCACGGCGGGCGCGAACATCGGCTGACGGACGTGTCCGGCCGAGTGGTGGAGGAAGTGCTGGGCTAAATACGAGCAGAGGACCAGCATGGAAGTCATCGGGAAGGCAGGGGCGAGGGCCATTCGGTTTGAGGGCATAGGAATTCTTCTATCGGGTACAGAAAGCAATCGCGATGGGACAAAGTAGATAAAAAGGGTTCGCAGTATTGTCCGGTGCAAACGAGTTGGCCTTTCCAAAATCGACAGAATACGTTCCAATTCGGCTCGCTCGCCCGTGCGCGCAGGTTCCGAAACCAGGTTCCTCGTATGACCCAAGCGTCGTCTCCATCTCGACCGCCGCCGCTAGATGACGGCGACAACGCGCTGGCGACGGTTCGGCTCGAAGTACGTTCCGGCCGCGGCCGGGCCGTCACTTATGAAGTCGGCGACGGCGGCTTCCTCATCGGCAGCGTGCCCGGCTGCGACCTGCGTTTGCCCGGCCTTAACCTGCCGCCCCTTATTTGCCTCATTGGTCGTACCGCCGACGCCGCCACTCTGCGACGGCTGGCGCCCGTGCTGCCGATCCTTGTTAACGGCAAGGCCGTCTCTGCCGCCTATCTCCGCAATGGCGATACCATCGTTATCAGCAATGTCGAGATCGTCTTGACGGTGCAATCGGCAACTCGGCTGCATCCACGGTCGAGCGCAGGAATGACCGAATTCGGGGAGCGCGAACAGAAATGGCAAGCGCGGCTCGAACAGTTGGAGACCGAATGCCGGCAACAAACCGTGAGCTTACAACAGCGCGATCAGGAACTAGCGAGGGCGCGTGCCGAGTTAGAAAAACGCGCCCAAGCCTGGGACACCGAGCGTGCGCAATTGCAAGCCCAGCTCCACGAAATCGCGATGCAGAATGAGGAGCTACGTAAGCAGAAAGAGGGAGACGCCTCGCTGCGCCGCGAGCTGGCGGAGATTCGGCAGCAGCTTTATCAGCGCTATCACGAGCGGCGCGAACGGCTCATCAAACAGCAGCAGGCCATCCACAAAACGGCCCGGCGCTTGCAACAACGCAAACAGCGGCTAGAGGCGGCCGAGGCCGAATTGGCAGCCCGGCAGCAGGAGTTAGAGCAGAAACAGATCGAGATCGAGGGCCGCGGCGAACAAATCCAACGGGAGCGGCAACTGCTGGAAGAGCAGCATCGCCTCATCGTCAGCCGCCAGCAAGAAGTACAGCGCGACCTGAGCGAGCGCTTTAAAGAAGTCCAGGAACGCGAGGCGAAATTGATTGAAGCAGAAGCGGCCTTGGAGAAGGGTCAGAAACAACATCAGACCGATCTGGTGCGGCTCGATCGCATTCAAGCCACGCTGGAACAGCGCGCGAAACAGTTGCAGGCCAGCGCCCTGGAGATCGACCGCCGCTACGAGCAATTGCAGCGCGATAGCCGGGATTTGGAAGAACAAGCGGCCCAGCTCGACGAATGGCACAATCGTTTGGCGAGCGAGACAGAAGCCCTGGCCAAGCAGAAAAAAGAGTACGAGGAACAAAGCGCCAAGTTGGACCAGCGTGCGGCGGCGCTAGAGGGACAGCAGGCCATGCTGGCAACGCTGCGCACGCGACTAGAACGGATGCGCGAGGAATTACGGCGGCAAGAGCAGGCGCTCAGCGATCAGCGCGCTTTACAGGAAGCCAGCGAAAACGATCTGCGGACTCGGCTGGCCGAGGCGGAGAAAATTCGCGCCGAGGTGGACAATGAACGGGAATTGCACGAGGAAGAACGGCGGCGCTTCGAGGAACGCCAGGCCACACTGGAAGCGGCGGTCGCCCAACTACGGCAAGCGCGCGCGGCGCTGGACGACGAGGAGAAACAGTTGCGCGCCGAGCAAGAGCAGGTGCGGACAGCGGCCGCCGAATTCGCTGAACAGAACGCTTTGCTGACAGCGCGTGCGAACCAGCTGGAACAGGAGAGAGAGAAACTCCAGAGCGAGCAGCAGGCGTTGCACGAGCGTGAGTTGGCCCTGGCGCGAGCCGAGCAGGCCTTGGCCGCGTTGCAAGAACAAGTGCGCCGCCGCGACGAAGAAATCCACGAGAAACAGCGTCGGCAAGCGGAAGAAGAACAGCGGCTCCGAGACGAGGCGGCCCGGTTAAGCGAGCAGGCGAAGATCCTCGAACAGGACCGGCAGCTCGCCGACTCCCGTCTAGACCTGGCACGGCAGGAATTGGGCGCACGGGCGGCGGAACTGGATGAACGAGCGCGGCAGCTTGCGGAGGCGGAAAAGCAATTTCGAGCCGAGCAGCAGCGCATTGAGGAAATCCAGGCTTCACTAGGCGGCCAGCGGCAAGTGTTGGCCTCGGAGCGCATTGCTTTCGAGGTCGAGCGTCAGAAGGCGCAGGATGAGGCCGCACGCTGCCGCGCCGAACTGGAAGCGAGCCGGCAAGAGATCCTGGGGTTGAGCCGGCAATTACCGGAACTGGAGGCGCGGGCCGCGGCAGCCCTGGACCGCTTGACGCAGGCGCGCGAGCAATTGCGCGAACATCTGGCCGAGATTCACGGCTACATCCGCCAGAGCCGCGAGGACATGGAACGGATGCGCCGCGATTTCCAAGCCGAGGTCGAGCGCGTCCGGCAACAGGAATTGGACTTGCACGTCGCCCGCGATGAGCATCGCTTGGCTGTGGCTGCCTTCCGCCAACAGGTCATCGAATGGCAGGGACGACTGGCCGAGTTGAGACAAGCAATGCAGTTGAATGAGACGCGGCTGGAACAGCGGGCTAGCGAAGTCGACGAACAGGCCCAACAGATCGCCGGCGCCTCGGCCCGCCTGGCGCAACAGGCCGAACAATTGCAGCAACAAGAACAGATCGTTCGGGAACGCCGCAGCGAGGTTGAGCGTCATTTAAACGAGATGCAAGAATGGTATCGTCGTAAAATGCGTGAATTGGCCGGCCTCGACGCCAACGTTTCCTCCGACTCCCCATCCCGCCAAGGGGCTGCCGAGGAAGACGAGCGCGGCATCTTGCCGATCATGACCGAAGTGGAGCCAGGCGACCAGCACCTGGGTGATTTGCTCCGGTCGTTGGAATTGGTGGACAGCGACACGCTGACGGCGCTGTTGCTGGAGGCACGGCGGCAACGGCGTTCCCTACGGCAATTGTTGTTGGCCGGCAATTATCTGACGCTCTTTCAAATGGCCCTTATTGAAGCCGGCAATCTCGAAGGTCTGGTACTCGGTCCCGTGCGCGTCATCGATCGGCTGCAAGCGACGCCGCGCGAGGCGGTTTATCGCGTCTTCGATCCACGCCGCAATTGCGAATTGTTGCTGCGTCATCTGGCCGAATCGGAGATGGAGGACGCGGTTCGTCCGGACGAGTTTCGTCAGCGTTTTGCAGCGGCGGCGACGGTGCAGCATGAGAACGTGGCGGCCACGCTGGAAGTGCTGGAAATTGCGGGGCGCCCAGCGGCGCTGCAAGAATGGCTGCACGGCCTGCCGAGCACGGAATGGCCCGTACTGGCCGGCGCTCCGGGGGTGTGGCTGCGCTTGCTGTCGCAAGCCGCTCAGGCTTTGCACGCGGCGCATACGGCGGGGCTGGTCCACGGCCACTTGCATGCCTCCTCTTTCGTGTTCACGCGCGAGGGCGTGCTGAAGCTGTGCGGCCTGGGGGAGCCGCGGTGGCTGGCCGTGCCCCCGCCGCAGGAAGATGACGAGCCGTCCGCGGCCCGCGACCTCGCCGCCCTGGGACATATTGCGGCCGGCTGGATCGCCATGACGCCACTCAGTAAGAGCGGTAAGGCCAAGGGACTGCCGCCTGGATTGCAAAGCATTCTGGACCGCTTCCATCACGATGACGCAGCGCAGCGCTACGATAATGCCGCCGCGCTTTTAGAAGATCTGGTGCGTGCTGGTGCCGAGACGCCGGCCAACACAGCGGCCTGGGAACGCTTCGTCCGTCAAGTCCGTGAAGAATCCGTCCTTTCTACCCTGCGCGAATCTGCTTAAGCGGAAATTCTTCGCGCTCCTTATCCGCCCAGGCGCAGGCGAAAGCGTCTGGCCTTCCTATATTGGTGGACAAGGGGCCGGCCCAACGCCTCGCGGGAGGCCGCCGGCTTAAAGACACCTTAAGGGAGGTCATCTATGGCAGATTTCCGCAAATTGGCCCTGGAAGCCATCCTGGCCGACGGCACGATCGATGATGCGGAGGTCCGTGTTCTGCAAAAGGAATTATGGGCTGACAAAGAAATCGATGCCCAGGAAGTCGCGTTCCTCATCGAACTGCGCCAAAGCGCCCAGAAAAAAGCCAGGGCCAAGAAAGTCCCGCTCAATCCCAAGTTTGAAACCCTGTTCTTCAAGGCCATCGAGCAGAACGTACTGCGCGACGGCAAGATCGACGCCAAGGAAGCCAACTGGCTGCGCAAGATGCTCTTCGCCGATGGCAAGATCGACGACAATGAGAAGAAGTTCCTCAAGCGTCTCAAGAAGGCAGCCACCAAAACCAGTCCGGAATTTGAGCGGCTCTATCAGGAATGTGCCGCCTGTTGAACCGTGGTTTCCTGCCGGTCCGCCGCACCAGCAAGGGCCTTTCTTGCCGGCGCTGCGGACCGGTGGAAAAACGCGCCTTCATTGCCTCGCCACAGGTGCAAGTGGCGGGGTCGGCGCTGCTGACAGGGCTGGTTTGACAAACGGCGCCGGCGTGCCATGATCGAGAGGATAAACCAAACAATCGCAACGACCCTGGCAGTAATGACAGCCGCTCAACAAACCCAGCAAACCGGAGCCGATGAACAGCCACAATCCGCGACGTATCATAGCTTCCCTACCTTTCCTGTATCCAACAGGGGTCTCGGTCGAGGGCCATCCTGGCGCTCGCCGATTGCATCGACGGCGCAAGCAATGGGGCTTGACGGAATCCCGCCCACACGGGTAAACCGGGGAGAATGTACAAGCCGATCTTTCGGCACAGAGCGCGCGGCTTACGCCCGTTCCCAAGCTCTCTGTGAGGGTCCAACAACGACTCGTCGGAGGAGATGAAAACCGATGGAGGCAATCCTTCTGGCGGCCGGCCTGGGTACTCGTCTGCGGCCGTACACGCTGCAAACGCCCAAGCCGCTGCTGCCCGTGCAGGGGCGGCCCATCCTGGATTGGACGTTAGGCGCTCTGCCCAAGCAAATCGAGCGCGTCCTGGTCGTCGTCCACTATTTAGGGGAACAGATTGAGGCGTACCTGCGGCGCCAACAACACTTCGCCCAGTGGCAAGTAGTACGCCAAGAAAGGCCGCGCGGCACCGGCGATGCCGTGCTGGCCTGCCGCGCGCACGTCCGGTCGCCGCGCTTTCTGGTCCTCAACGGCGACGACCTGTTCGCCGCCACGGACTTGGCCAAACTGGCCCACTGCTCGGCTGGCATTCTTTGCCATCCAGTTGAGGAACCCCGCCGCTTCGGTATCGCCTTCCGCAAAGCGGATGGCACCCTCGACCGCCTCATCGAAAAACCGGACCTGGAAGGACGCTATTTGGCCAACACCGGTGCTTATGTCTTTCCACGCACCATCTTTGACATTCCTTTGACTCTCTCACCGCGTGGCGAATACGAGGTGACGCAATACGTCCACGAGTTGGCGAAGCAACAAGCGGTGCAAGTGGTCGAGGCGAGTTTTTGGCTGCCGATCAGCACGGTCGAGGTGTGGCAAGCGGCGCAAACGATGGATCTCCGGGCCGCAACAGTCTCGGGGGCGCACCCGTAAAGGAGCCGCTACCCACGCTCCTTTTACGGTCGTGGCTCCGTTTTTGGGAGTTGCAGACGTTCCAGCGCATTGGCGGCGGCTTTGCGCAGGTCCACATCGGGATCGTTCAGTAAACGCATGAGGTCGGCGCGTGTCTGCGGCGCGGCTGAGGGGCCGAGCTTACCTACGGTACGTACTGCCGACCAACGGACGAAACGGTCGGGATCGCGTAGGGCGCGTGTCAGCGCCGGCAAGGCTGGCATTGCCAGGGGGCCGGACATTTCCAGCACATCCAGGGCGCTACGACGTACACGCACATCGGGATGCATCAATTCTTCGGCCAATCGGGGGACCGCCTCGTGCAGCAGGGCGCCCAGGACTTTTTCATCAGCCGCCTCCTGCCGCGCGGCGCAACGACGCAGCCAGCAATTCCGCGCTACGCCCAACTCTTCCAGCACTTTATGAGTCAAAATCCGTGTTTCCGGATCGTCATGGTGCAAAAAGTGCTCCAATGCCGGGCCTTGTTCGTGCAAAGCCGACAACAGAGGGCGCAATTCCTCATATTCGACGTGCAACGCTCGGCGCGCGGAGGCATCGTCGTTGCTGATCGGTTCGTCCATGAGTCGGGTCAGGATAGTGCAGGCCAGGCCGATTGTTTCCAGACAGCGGTGACGGACTTCCGAGCACCTATCGTCTAGTCCTGCCCGCACCGCCGGCAAGATGGCGCTGGCTGCCAAGACTAAATTACGGCGTGAGGCAGGACGAAAGACCGGAGCTGCGGCATTCAGCTCATTCTGGAGTACCAGCGCCAAGCTATCGGCGGCAGCGCGGCGCCACTCCGCCTCCTCACTGTGAAGTAATGCGGTCAAAGCTGGCACGGCAACGCGCACCGGTGGCCCAATCTGGGCCAGGGTGTGAGCGGCCAGACCGCGCAGGTGCGGCGGCCCCTGAATCACCAGGTCAGCCAAATCGTCGGCGAAGCTGCGGACCAAGGCCAACGATTCCCCAGCGGCACGCGCTTGCTCGGCCATCCGACCGAGCATTTCCATCGCACACTCCGCTGCCGTACCTCCCTGGCGCAGATTGCGGCGCACCGAAGCGATAGACGCATCATGGGCCGTCGCGTTGTCTTGCCTCGATTGGGCCCCAAGCGAAGCAAACACGCAAGAGCATAGATAAAGGGAGAGGGAAAAAAGGAAAACCAGCAGACGTTTCATTTTGCCGACTCGTCATCATTTCTCCGAAACGGTTCGATTCGGTTGGCATCTGTTTTACGAAGCATCACTCATCGCCATCCCCGCAAACCGCATAGCGAATCGGCAGGTCATGCGAAAGTCCAATTTGTATCGGCGGCGTACCCCGCAGCGTAGAATCGGTCTTGACCTGTCTGCGGGTCGTGGTTATAGCCGCGTCGCTTTTCCGTCCGAAACTTGAGTGAAACAAAAGGCTAAAGTTTCCGAATCGGGCTGGGGAGGCCCGGTTCGAGATGGCGCGGAAGGCTTACGGGGACGGCATGGGGGCAACGGGGGTCTCCTTTGGTTGGTCCTCCCTAGCCCACGCAAGCACAGGTCAAGGACTTACCCTTGCTTGGGCTTGCGGGCGGGTAGAGATCTTTCCCAATGGAGATGTTGGTGCAATCAATGAAGGAGGCCATGGTGGCTAGGGCACAGAAGCGAAAATGGATCGATTTCGTCGGGGGCCTTCTGGTAGGGGCAGCGACCCAACCGCTGGCGTTGCTCGCCGGCCCGGACACCGGCCTTATCTCGCTGCCAGCGGCCACGGATGGCCCCGAGCGGATAGTCGCCCAGACGAGCGGCCGAAGTTCACGGGCGCGGCTAGCGCTCAACGCCGGCATCGATGCAGAACGGCTCGGCGATTACGATAAGGCTGCTACTCTTTACCGGGAAGCGCAAAGCCGTGCCAACGATCTGACACCAGAGGAACGGCGGGAGCTGGAGCGGCGAATTGCCGCCAATACCCTGGCCCTCCAGGCGCAGCGCGAGGCCCGCGAACAGCTCGGTTTGGCGGATTCGGCCTTCCAACACGGTCGGCCTGCGGAAGCCGCTGCCCTCCTCAAGAAAGTCACCGCCAAAGAACTGTACCTCAGCCCCGCCGACAAACAGCGCTTCCAGACCCTGTGCCAACGAATGCATGTTCCGCCGGGAACGTCTCCAACGCTCCTCTCAACGAACACGGAGAAAGCGCGTGCCTTGGTACGGCAGGGGCGGGAAGCCCTGGGCCGCGGCGATGTCGCCCAGGCGCGCAAATGCGCTGAGCAAGCCTCTGCTCTAAATGCGGACCTGAGCTGGAGCGAAGACAATCCCGTTCGGCTGCTGGAAGATATTGCCCGCATGGATGGCAACCGTGCCGCGCCAGCCGGTGAGGCCGGCCCATCACCAGCCGCTCCCATCAAGACCAAGGAGGAGGCGCTGGCCCTCTTGAAACAAGGACGCGAACAGCTTGCCAAAGGCCAATTGGAGGAAGCCAACAAGACAGCCGCACGGCTTCGCGCAGCCCGTCACATTCATTGGGGACTCTTCTTCGAGGATACGCCCGACAAGTTCCAGGCTGATGTGGATCGCGCGCGCTCGCAACGCGACAAGCATCAGTCGGTGGAATTGCTCGCCGAAGCGCGGCGTCGCTTTGAGAAGAAAGATTACGACAGCGCCGAGAAACTGGCCTACGAAGCACGTACCAAACATGGACCCTATAGTATCTGGGACCTCGGCGATCGCCCCGATAAACTGCTGGCAGACATCCAGGTGGCGCGTCAGAAGGAACGCCGTGTCAAGCTGCCCGAACCGCCGACAACGCCGCGCCAAGTAGCGGACCTGAGCCGCGGCCCGCTCGCCTCAAGTGGCAACAGCGCCGGAGCACCGAACAATCCGCCCCCTGCGGTCGGAGCAGCCGACCTCGCACAAGCCCATTCGCTCCGGCAGATGCCGCAGCCGCCGCAAGGGAACGACATGGCAGCAGCGACGCCCCACGCGGCTTATCAGCCTGCCACCCCAACCACGGTGCCGCCCGCCCCACCGACAAGGGACGGACAGATGCGTGCGCGCCAGTTGATGGCGGAAGCGAAGCTGTTGCAACAGCAAAATCGGCTCCTGGAAGCACGCGACAAGATCACTGAGGTCCAGCGGCTTGGCGTGTCTTTCCGAATCGACGAGGAAACACCGAACCAGATCTATCAACAACTTGTTTTCCTGGCCCGCCAGCGCATCGACAGCTTGGTCCATCATGCTGGCGAAACGCTCCGTTACGGAACCCAGGCGCCCATAACGCGCTGCCAAGACGCCGAGCGCGATCTGATCCAGGCTCGGCAGCTGGCCGTCGCTTTCGGCCTGGACTTGCAGCCGATCGACGCCACCATGCAGATGGTCAACCAATTGCGCGGCAGCGGCACCACTACTCTGGTGAGCGCCCAATTCCAGGCCCCGACTTCGGGATCCAAGGACTCGTCTCACGGGGCCTCTAGCACGGAGCAGTTGCTCGAACAGGCTCGCCTGGAATTGCGCAGCGGTCAGACGGCCAACGCGCGCCGTTTCGCCGAAGAAGCGGTCAAGCTCGGCGCCGGCGAAGCTGGCTTGGCCGTGCTGCGCACCATTGACGCCGAAGAGGATGCGCAAAATCGACGGCGTGCTAACCGCACTTTTGACGAGGTCGTGGCGGCTTATCAGCACCACGATTATCGCCGGGCCAGTCTGATCCTGGCTAGCATCGATATCAACAAACTCGACGACCGCCGCCGCGCCCGGCTGCGCGAGTTGCTCAACACCCCAGAGATGCAGCCGAATGCCCGCGGCAGCGGTATTGCCCTCACGGGCGCCTATCGGTCGGAGGCGCCAGCACAGACTCTCTTGTCTAGCGACACCGGGCAAGCTCGCGCCACCGACGATCCAAGCCAATCGCTGCTGGCCCGCACGCGCGCCATGCGTGAAGTCAAGTTCCAACAGCTTCGCACCGAAGGGCTGAACGTCCAAGCGCAAGCCCTGGAACGTTTCCGCACAGGACAGACCGACCTGGCCGTGGACATGCTTCAGGAATACCTCGCCCGGCTATCGGAAGAGCAGCTTGATCCCACACAATTGGCGCTGTTGAGGCGGCCGATCGATTCACGCTTGCAACAATTCCAACTCCTCAAGGCGCAGGCCGAATTGACCAACAGCCGCTTCGATGAAAAATCGCGGAAGGTCAAATCGGACATGGCCAAGGCCAAGAACGCCGAGCAGGTCAAGCAGCAAAACATCGCCCAACTGATGAAACAATACAACGAGCTGTTCCATGACGCCAAGTATCCGGAAGCCGAGATGGTGGCACTGCGGATCAAGGAGCTGGATCCGGACAATCCCATGGCCGCCGCCGCCATCACCATGGCCAAGTATCAGCGCAACCATTCTCAGTACGAGAGTGATAAGCAGCGCAAGGAAGACGTGTTCATCGAAGCGATGCACGATGTCGATAACATCGGCGAACCGGACGCGGTCTCAAACGACATCGCTTTCACCAAAGACAAAAGCCGTTTGGAAAGGATTCGCAATCGCAAGTCGCTGGACGGAGTGTCTCCGCAGCGCATTTCGGCGGAAGAGCGCAACATCGAGCGCAAACTGACGGCGCCAATCAGCCTCAGTTGCACCAACCAGCCGCTGCGCGAGGTCATCGATTACATTCGCGGCGATCAGGGCATCAACATCTTCATCGACGAGCCAGCCCTGGCCGACAAAGGCATCCAGCTGGATGCGCCGGTGACGATCAAACTTGACAATATCTCTCTTAAATCGGCGTTGAAACTGCTGCTCAACCTGGTGCATCTAACCTACGTCGTGGCCGACGACGTGTTGAAGATCACTACGGAAGATCAGGCGCGTGGCAAACTCAAGCAAGTGGTCTATCCGGTGGCCGACCTGGTCATCGCCGTGGAGAATTTCGGCCAGATCGGCGTTATGCCGGATGCCGCAAGCCAGCTCGGCATGGTCAACGTCAATCAAGCGCTAAGCCAAACGATGCCCCCGACCGCCATGACCGGAATGTTGAACGGTCAGCCGGTTGGCCTACCGGCGGTGCCTGCCGGCGGTTCGATGTCCAATGCGCCGCAACCGGGCAATTTCGCTTCCGAACCTTCCAGCAGCAATGTCCAGGTGACCAAACAGCGTCCCCAGACGCATGAAGACATGCTCATTAAACTCATCACCAATACCATTGCACCGCACAGCTGGGCCGAGCAGGGCGGCTCGGGGACCATCGATTTCCATCCCTTGACTATGGCCCTGGTCGTCAACCAGACGCCCGACATTCAGGACCAGATTCAGGACTTGCTCAATGCCTTGCGGCGGTTGATCGACCAGGAAGTGGCCGTCGAGGTCAAGTTCATCAGCATTGCCGAGGACTTCTTTGAACGTATCGGCGTCAACTTCAATATGAACATTCTCAACAAGAGCCGATCTGCCCTCCAGCTCCAGCCGGAATTGGTCTCCGGCCAGTTCGCTCAGCCGGGCTACATCAATTACTTCGCCCCCAATAACTTGATCTCCGGTCTAACGCCGGCTGGTACATTGACCAGTGACCTGAATATTCCGATTACGCAGCTGACCTATCCTCAGGCTGTACCGCCGTTCGGCGGCTACCCCGGCATCCCCGGCTTCGGCGGCTTGACGATGGGCCTGGCGTTCCTCAGCGACATTCAGGTGTTCCTGTTCATGGAGGCCGTGGCCGGCGACACCCGTACCAACGTCATGCAGGCGCCCAAGCTGACGCTGTTCAACGGTCAGACGGCCAACATCTCCGTCCAGGACTACCAGTTCTTCACCATCGGCGTCTCCGTGATTAACGGCGGCTTCGGCCAGGTGGTTTACAACCCGATTACCACGTTGTTCCCCTTGAATATCATCCTGACCATCAACGCGGTCATCTCTGGCGATCGCCGTTTCGTGCGTCTGTCGTTGAACCCCAGCCTGGCCAACGTGGTCAACGGCGAAGTCAATCTGTTCCCGGTGGTGACGCCGATCTTCCCTCTGTTCGACGGTACCGCGACCGGCCAGCCGGTGGTGTTCACGCAATTCATCCAGCAGCCGCGCCTGTCGCGCGTCTCGGTACAGACGACGGTGGCAGTGCCGGATGGTGGCACCGTACTGATGGGCGGCTTGAAGCGCCTCTCTGAGGGCCGCAATGAGTTCGGCCCGCCGGTGCTGAGCAAGATCCCCTATCTGAGCCGTCTGTTCCGCAACATCGGCTATGGACGCTCTGCCGAGAGCTTGCTCATCATGGTCACACCACGCATCATCATCCAGGCCGAAGAGGAAGAAACGCAGACCGGCTACCGCCCGCCGCCTGCCGTCAGCGAGTGAAATGGTTAGCCGCGGGCCGTAGCGGAGGGCGAGTGCGCTCGCCTACGGCTCGCGGCCAACCCCTGGTAGACCTCAACGCCGGCTTGCGTTACCCTTACAGGAAGGTAGATCGCTCTTGTGTGAGTCCGTGTGACTCAGCCAACGCCGGCGTGATAACGATGGGCGATAGCTCTTCCAAACGTTCCTCGGCTTGGTGGTGGCTCTCCGATGAGCCGTCCGCTCCATCTTTGCCTTCGACACGCACTTATGAAGGCCGCCAAGCGGATGAAGAAACGACGGCCGGCTTGTGGAAGCCCGGTGATGTTCTTCTCGATCTCTATGAGGTGCGCGAGGTCTTCACCAGCGGAGGACGCGGCCTGGTCTATCGCGTCCACCATCGCGGCTGGAACATGGACCTGGCCGTTAAATGTCCCCGCCGCGAGTTTTTTCAAAGCGAACAAGACAAGGCCGACTTCGAGCGCGAAGCGGAAACCTGGGTCAAGCTCGGCCTGCATCCCTACCTGACAACCTGTCATTACATCCGTCGCCTCAACGGTATTCCGCATGTCTTCGCCGAGTACGTTGCCGGCGGCAGCCTGGCGGAGTGGATTCGTTCGCGCAAGCTCTACGCCGGCGGGCCGACACGCGCTCTGGAACGCATTCTCGACATCGCCATTCAGTTTGCCTGGGGCTTGCAGCACGCCCACGAGCAAGGCCTGGTGCATCGCGACGTTAAGCCGGGCAACGTCCTGATGACCAGCGACGGCATCGCCAAGGTCACGGACTTCGGCATGGCCAAGGCGCAGGGCGGCATCCTCCTACCCCAGTCCTCCTCCATAAGAGGAGCAAGAGGCGGCCCCTTCTCCTCTGGCGGGAGAGAGGCAGGAAGGACGGGATCACCCCAAGGCACGATCCTCGTCAGTGCCGGCGGATTGACGCCAGCGTTCTGCTCGCCGGAACAGGTCCAGGGTCGGCCCGTATCGCGCAAGACCGACATCTGGAGCTGGGGGGTATCCTTACTTCATATGTTCACTGGATCAACTTACTGGTCGGCCGGCTATCTGGCGGCCAGTATCTTGGCCGATTATCTGGAGCGTGGGGCGGATGCGGGCTTGCCATCGATGCCGCCGCCCTTGGCCGAACTGCTCCACCAGTGCTTCCAGGCCAATCCAGAAGATCGGCCACGCGACATGCTGGAAATCGTCGCGGTCTTGCAACAGTTGTACGCCCGGACGTTTGGCCGCAGTTATCCCCGACCGGCGCCCCATGCCGCCAAGGCACGGGCCGACGCTCTCAACAACCGTGCCCTGTCCCTGTGTGACTTGCACAAACAGGACGAAGCAGAGCAGCTCTGGCAGGAAGCCTTGACCATCAACCCGCAGCATCCCGAATCGACGTACAACCTCGGCCTGACGCACTGGCGCTCAGGGCGTCTGAATGGGGAAGCGCTACGGCAACAGCTCCAGGAAGTCGCCCAGGCGCACGCCGGAGAATGGCTGCCTGCGTATCTGTTGGCGCGTGTGCAATTGGAGGAAGGCGATTGGCGTGCGGCCCTGGAGACGATCCAGCGCGTGCCGGCCTCCAGCACGGAGCTGGACGAGGTGCGCGCTGTACGGGAAGCGGCTCAGGAGTGTCTGCACACCAGCGGCCGACTGCTACGCCGCTTCCTAGGACATAACGGTTGGGTATCCTCAGTGGGCGCCGGACGCAAAGGGCGTTCGCTCCTGTCCGGCAGCGCAGACGGCACGCTCAAACTCTGGAACACGCTAAGCGGCCGCTGCTTGCGCACCTTAGAAGGCCACGCCGAGTGGGTCACCAGTGTTGCCCTCAGCGCCGACGGCCGGATTGCCGTGTCCGGCAGCGCCGACCACACTTTGCGGCTATGGCAGCTCGAAAGTGGCAAATGTCTTCACGTCCTCGAAGGGCACCGCAATTGGGTGCTGGCTGTGGCCCTGAGCGGCGACGGCCGACTCGCCTTCTCTGGCGGCGGCGACGGCACCATCAAATTGTGGGACACAGCCGCGGGCCTTTGTCTGCGCACGCTGGACGGCCACGACGGACCAGTTCTCGCTGTGAGCGCCAGCAGTGATGGCCGCCACATCTTGTCCGGCAGCCGCGATCGCAAGCTCCTCCTCTGGGACGCCGACAAGGGGCAACGACTGCGGACCTTTTCCGGCCACACGGACAAGGTGCTGGCGGCCGTCTTGAGCAGCGACGGCCGTTACGTGCTATCCGGCAGCAGCGATCGCACGCTTCGGCTCTGGGAGGCCGCTACCGGCCGCTGTCTCCGTGTCTTCGAGGGCCACCAAGGCAGTGTGACCTCGGTCTGTTTCAGCGCGGGCGGGGGTTATGTTCTGTCTGGCAGCGAAGACCGCACCCTCAAGATCTGGCAACGCAACACCGGGCGCTGTCTGGCTACTCTGGAAGGCCACGCGGGGACTGTACATTCGCTTTGCTTGGTTGGGTCGGGACGGCAGGTGGCGTCGGCCAGCGCCGATACAACGCTGGCGCTGTGGGTTGTGCCCAGCGAACAATCGGCCCCCTATGTGTTGTCGCGCGTATTGCCCAGCGACCTCGTTTTGTCCGCGTGGACGGAGTATGAGCGTTCTTTGAAACTGGCCCGGCGGGCGTTGGCCGCTGGCCAGGCGGTGCGTGCCGCGCAGCACCTCCGCGAAGCGCGTTCTCAGCCGGGGCACAGCCGCCGCCCGGAAGCGATGACTCTGTGGAGCAATCTCTACGTCCATTTGCCGCGACAAGCACTGCAAGGCGCTTGGGGCGGCCCCCTCCTCGCGGAACACACCGAAGCGGTGACCTCGGTGTGTTTGAGCCAGAATGGCCGGCTTGCCCTGTCCAGCAGTGCCGATCGCACTCTGAAATTATGGCAACCAGATGAAGGCCGCTGCCTGCACACGCTCGAAGGCGATATGGGAAGTGTCACGGCCGCAGTCCTTTCAGGCGACGGCCGCTTCGCGCTCTCTGTCAGCACGGATGCGACCCTGAAGCTGTGGGACGTGCGGACGGGCGATTGCCTACGCAGCTGCCGCCAAGATCTCGATGTGCTCACGTCCGTGGCCTGGAGCGGCGATGCGCGTCTGGCTGTCTCCGCCAGCATCGACGGCACAGTCCACTTATGGGACGTGTCCGCCGGCCGGCTGCTCCGGGTCTTGCACGGCCATACTGGCCCGGTACATTCCGTCGCCCTCAGTGCCGACGGCCGCCTCGCCCTATCCGGCAGCGCGCTGTTCCTCATCCGCAACGACGGCGAGCGACTCTTCACCAGTGGACAACTGAAAGTATGGGAGACCTCGACCGGCCATTGTCTGCCGCTCTTCGAGGAGCAGTCCCAGGCCGTTACCGCTGTGGCCCTTAGCATCGATGGCCGCTTCGCCCTGACCGGCTGCGGACAAGCCGTCATTCAGCGCGACAATGGCCACTTTGTACAGTCTGGTGCGGTCCATCTCTGGGAATTGAATACGGGCCGTCGCTTGCGCACTTTCGAGGGACACTATGGCGCTGTTACCTCGGTCTGCCTGAGTTTCGATGGCCGCTATGTTCTCTCCGGCAGTACCGATGCTACCGTAAAATTATGGGAAGTGGCCAGCGGGCAATGTCTACGCACCTTCGCCGGCCACGGCGACGCCGTCACCAGCGTCTCGCTCAGTGCCGACGGCCGCTTCGCTCTGTCGGGCAGCGCCGACCGCACCCTACGTTTGTGGCTCCTCGATTGGGAGATGACCGACAGGGAGCCAGCCGACTGGGACGAAGACGCGCGGCCCTATCTGGAGATGTTTCTCGCGCTGCACACCCCTTATGCCGAGCCGCTGCCGCGTAAACGCGGGCGCTTGCCGCTAGCTCGTTTGTTCCCATCGGGGCCGGCCGAGAAAGAAATCACGCCGTCGCTGAAACGTCACGGATCGCCCAGGTGGACGGAGAACGATTTTCAGGCCCTATTGCGGACACTCGGCTACGCCGGCTTCGGATGGTTGCGCCCCGACGGGGTGCGCCGGCAATTGACACGAATGGCCCGGCATTGGAAGCAGTGAGCTGACTTTGCTCTCACCTCAAGGGACGGCCGAAATCGGGCGCCTCCTTTGCACCGTCATCCCCGGCGCCTTGATCTTGCAACGCGAGCATGTCATGGCGCGCGACCAGCCTTCGGCGTCCTCCGTGCTATGCATCGCCATTGCGGCCAGGACTTCCTGATAGTAGCGCGCATAGCGGCCATTAAAGAAGAGGAGCTGTATTTTCTGGTCCTGGTCCAGATGGAAGCGCAGGCTGTAGGGTTTGAGCAGCTCGATTCGGCGACGTCGGGTCCGCTCTTCGGCCCACCACGAGGAACTGCGGCGGGCCAGATCCTCGGCCCGCGTCATCAGGTCATCGATAAGCAGACGGAATTCGCGGACGGTATCGCTGTTGACGATCGAAGGCGTCAGCCCTCCCAGCGGCGCCTGCATCCGGAAACGCCGGCGCGGTTCATCGACCACCCTGCCACCCTGATTCCAAGCTGCGATCCAGGCATTCAAACGCGGGCCCCAGTCGGGACGCGAGGTCTCGGTCTGAATGAGGATCGCGGGATCTTGATTGACCAAGGCTGTCTCAAATAATTCATCGAAAGCGTCGCTTTCCACGTAAATGAGGACCGTTGGCTTGATGTCCGGCGGCGGGGGAGCATGGTGAGTCCGGACGTTACGGCTGTTGCGGCAGCTAAGCACAGGTAGGCAAAAGAGAGAAACGACCCAAACCAACCAGCGTCGCCTTTGGATTTCTCTCATGAGACCCCCAGTGCCTAGGCGCGCACGAGGACGCCGAGTCTGCTTTTCACACCTGCTTGGCTTGGCATTCTAGAATGGTAAAGAGATATGCCACAACCACCTGCGCATGTCCAGAGCATTTTCCTCTACAGGGTGTCCTTTTCAGGGCAGTTCAATGTTTCAAACTGGGTAAGGGAACTTGCCATAAGTTCAATAGCGATGGTCGCCAGGCCCTGCCCCATTTTCCCTATCTTGAAACATTGAACTGCCCTGATCTCCACGAAACTTCGCCTTGACAGGTTGTCGTCGTCCGCTATAGTCCTGTCCCTCTACCTGAAGACAAGGGAAAAGTCGATACGCCCAAGCCGAAGGCCCGAACGCGATATACGGTCTGTTTCGGGCTTCGGATTGCGGATTGCCGCGCAGCGGGAGGCGAAGGCCATGCCGGACAGGACGACGACCGTAGCCACGCTCCGCGAATCGATGGCGCGTTTCGTGGCCGAACGTGATTGGCAGCCGTTTCACAGTCCCAAGAACCTGGCCATGGCGCTGGTAGCAGAGGCGGCAGAATTGATGGAGCATTTTCTGTGGATCGACGCGGATGCTTCCTATGCTCTTGTCCGTGAGCCGGCGCAACGGCAAGCGGTCGCTGATGAAATCGCCGATGCAGCGGGCGTGATCTTCGCCCTATGCAACGCCCTCGACCTGGATCTGAGCGATGCCGTAGCTAGCAAGATGGCACGCAACGTTCTGAAATATCCCGTAGAGAAATGCCGAGGCCGCTATCGTGTAGAAGAGGAAGGACGGTATTAAGGGGTAAGTCGTGCGTCATTGTCGCCTCATAGGGTCCGGGTGGATGCTAGGAGCATGCCTACTGCTGAGTCCTGCAAGGCTGTACAGCCAGCACGAGATCATTGCCACCGCTGTGACCGTGACGCCCCCTCCGATCGGAGGCCCCTCCCGCCCAACTCCGCAGACAATTCAGTCGGCAGCATACGTCCCTGACGTTCCTCAACCGCCGTCTTCACCTGTGCTGCCGCCAACAGTTCAGGTCAACGACGTGGCAAAGACCGGTGGAGCGCCGGCGCCACCGGTGAACGGCGGGGGCGGGGCGCCGGCCGTCTTGTCTGTCGAAGTGTTGGGACCAGATCGGTCCTTGTTGGGACAACCGTTGGCTTATGAGATCGTGGTCCGCAACGTGGGCAGACAAGCGATCGCGGAGTTGCACGTTGAGGAGCCGGTGCCGACCGACGCCCGTATTCAGAAGGCTGATCCGCCGGCTGTGAGACAGGGGGACCGCCTCATCTGGGACTTGCCTTATCTCGAAGTGGGCGGCGAACGCCGCCTCAAAGTCGAATTGGAACTCAGCCGAGCCGGCGAACTGCATTTGCGGCCCTATGTGAGTTGCCCGATGGGCAATGCCTTCCGCACGCAGGTGTTGCGCCCACCATTCAGCATTGCGATTAGCGCCGACCGTACCCGGGTGACGCGCGGCGAACCGGTCCGCTTTCGCATTCAGCTAGCCAACAACGGCGATGTTCCCGTTCGCAACATCAAGATTTACGATACGTTGCCGTCGGGGTTGCACCACCCTCGCGGTCCCAAAATCGGCGTGGAGCATTTCGGCGACCTGCTGCCGGGCCAGACGCGAAGCCTTCCCCTGGAAACGATAGCGGTGGAATCCGGCACCTTTCATCACGAAGTCCTCGCCCAAGCCGACCGCGGCGTCGAGGCCAAAGCCGCCGTGGACCTAGTCATCACCGAGCCGAACTTATCATTGCGAATGGACGGGCCCGACACGACTGCTACGCAGCGCGAAGTGGACTTCCACCTCGAAGTCGCCAATCCAGCCGCGCTGACGGCAAAGGAGGTTCGCCTGGTGCAAGCGCTGCCGCCAACATTTGAGGTCGTCTCCGCCAGCACCGGCGCCGTGTTCGATAGCATTCATCATACCTTGGTCTGGTCGCTGACCGACCTGGGAGCTGGCCAACGGCATCGGGTGACTTTTCGGCTCAAGGCCCATGAAGGTGGTGATTGGCCAATGACCGCGGCTGTCCTGACGCAGAACTTCCCAGAGGCGCGTGTCACCCACACGCTGCACGCCCAAGCCACAGCAATTCTGCAACTGGAAGTGCATGCCCGGGAGGAACGTCTGGCTGTCGGCGACGAGACCATCTGCCGTATTCACGTTTTCAACAAGGGCGATGCGCCCTGCGTCGGCGTGCAGCTGTCGGCTGTGCTGCCCGATGCGGTGCTTCCCTTCCAAGCAGAAGGACCGAGCAAGGGACAAATCGAAAACCAGCAAGTGCGTTTCGCGCCGCTGGCCCAGCTCGACGCCCACGGCGATGTGGTTTACGCCATTCCGATGCGGGGACAACAGGCGGGCAAAGGCCCCATCCGTGTCAAGCTGACGGCTGAGAAACAGGTTCCGGTGGAGAAAGCAATCAGCATCCAGGTCCATGCAACGGAAACCGTCAAGTCCTTATCTGGTGAGATGTTGCGATGATTGCGCGAAAAAATAATGAACTTTTGGAAAATATTTGGTTGCCAAACGGCCCGGAGCAGGTTATGGTAAGCCTCTCCACTTGTTTTTACAGCAGCCACTCCAGGCCGCCAGCCAAGCGAAGAAACGCCAGGACGGTTGTTTACCTCAGGGGGAAGGATTCCCCCGTTTTTCAAACGCCGTCCCCCATTGACCTTGAGCGGGAACCGGAGCGTTGTTAAGATTTGGCCGCGTTAAGGATGACGGGGCAACCGTCCGCCGTCCCGACCGCGATTCAAAAAGCCCTTCTGCAACGTTACTGCTTGTCCCGCCGGAACCGGGAGCGTAGCGATCACGACGCGGTGCGTCCACGGAGGGGGTGCCGCGCGCGTGAAGGGGGAGGAGAGGAGGTTGGTCATGAGTACGAACCGCACGGAAAAGGAACAGGTTCGTGTCCATATCCGCTGGATGATCCGCCGGGACATGCCGGA
>JAJPIY010000411.1 GCA_021324515.1 Planctomycetota bacterium | reverse complement strand
CTCCCCTACAAGGGGGGAGGGAGAAACAAGGCTCCCTCCCCCCTTGTGAGGGAGGGTTGGGGTGAGGGGGAAGGGGGAAAAAATGTCAAATCTCCCCGTGCCCAGTATAAATAAAAGGGAGGATGAGACCAACGCCAAGAGGATTACATCGGGAGAGGCTGTCTTATGGGGATGCTTCGTTCGTTTCTTTTGATCGGGCTGTTGACTGCGTTCCCCCTCGTCTGCTTCGGTGCGGGACCGGTCACTTATACGCAGCAGATCAAACCTTTTTTCGCGCGCTATTGCCTTGAATGCCATAATCACGAAGAGCCTAAAGGCGGGCTAAACCTGGAAACCTACCAGGGTCTGCGGCAAGGCGGCGACAACGGGGCGGTGTTGACGCCCGGCAAAGCCGACACCAGCCGCATTGTCCACCTCGTCGAACACCGAGCTAAGCCGTTTATGCCGCCGAAGAAGGCGAAACAGCCGCGACCGGAGGAAATTGCCCTGTTGCGTAGGTGGGTTGACGCCGGGGCCAAAGAGGATGGAGCCATTCGCCTGGCGGTGCCGGAGATCCGACCGAAAATAGCGGCAGCGCCGCCAGTCGCCGCCTTGGCGTATCATCCGAACGGGCACGTGTTGGCAGCCGGCGGTCGCGGCACGGTATATTTCTTCGACGCGGCCACCGGCGATTTGCAAGGGAAGCTCGACGGCTTGCCGCCGCGCATCACGGCCCTGGCCTTTTCACGCGACGGCCGACAACTTGCCGTTGCTTGCAGTGCGATGGGCGAAACGCATGAAGTACGGCTGTACGCCGTCAACCAGGGTGTTGCTACACCCTGCTCACCGACAGGCCCTGTCCTCGGCACGCATACCGATGTCATTTACGATCTAGCCTTCCGCCCCGATGGTAAAGTCCTTGCCAGCTGCGGGTACGATCGACTCATCAAACTGTGGGACACGGCGGCACAAAAGGAACTGCACGTTCTCAAGGACCACAGCGATGCCGTTTATGGCATCGCCTTCAGCCCCGATGGTAAATGGCTCGCTTCGGCGGCGGCCGACCGGGCTGTCAAGGTTTGGGACACGGCGACAGGCCGGCGGCTGTATACCCTGGGCGAGTCTACCGATTGGGTATACGCCGTCGCTTGGAGTGCTGACGGCCGTCGCTTGGCGGCAGCCGGAGTAGACAAGAGCATCCGTGTGTGGCAGGTGTCCCGCGACGGCGGCCGCATCGTACATTCCGTCTTTGCCCATGAAGCGCCTGTATTGTGTTTAATGTACACGGCGGATGGCGAAACGCTTTATTCGCTTAGCGAAGACCGCACCGTCAAGGCCTGGGACGCCCCCCGCATGATCGAACGCAAAGTCTACGAACGCCAGCCTGAGACGGTCCTGAGTTTCGCCGTCCGGCCCGACGGCAAGCAACTGGCCCTGGGACGCTACGATGGCGTCCTTGTCTTGCTCGATGCGGCGACGGGCAAGCCGCAGTCCGAACTGCTGCCGCTCAAGCCCAAGCCCCCCCTCGCCGAAAAAGAACCGAATGATTCGCCACGCACTGGTCAGTACATCAAGCTGCCGGCGACGATCCACGGCGGCATCGAACGCGCTGGCGCGGTGGATTACTATCGTTTCGAAGCGAAGTCAGGACAGGAACTGGGCGTGGTGATAAAGCCCCTTGCCGAGGCCAAACTCGACGTGGTCCTGCAACTGACCGACGCGGAGGGCCGTGTCCTCGCCGAGAGCGCCCAAGGATTGCTCGGCTACATCTGTCCGAAGGCCGGCGTATATGCGCTTGGCGTCCGCGATCGGGAATACCGCGGCGATCCGGGAATGAAATACCAGCTGACGATAGGTGATATCCCGATTGTGACCAGTATTTTTCCGCTTGGCGTAGCGCGCGGCACCCAGGCGGAGATCTATCTGGAGGGCGTCCATCTCGGCGCTACACGCGCCGTGTCTCTGCAAGTGCCTACAGATGCCGTTCCAGGGTCGCGTATTGCCGTGCCGCTCCCCAAGGGAATCCTTGGCAATCCGAGCGTGCGCGTCGATGAATTCCCGCAAGTCGCCTTCGCGCCGGAGGCGACGATCCCAGTCCCCGGCACGGCCAACGGACGTATCGACCAGCCCGGCGCGACGCAGACGTGGCGGTTCCAGGCCAAGAAAGGCCAACGGCTGCTGCTGGAAGTCTACGCCCACCGTATCGGCTCGCTGCTTGATTCGGTGATCGAAATCCTGGACGCCCAAGGCCAACCGCTGCCCTGGGCTACGCTCCGCTCGCTGGCCAAGACCTACACCATCTTCCGCGATCACGATTCGGCCACGACCGGCATCCGCATTGAGTCCTGGAGTGAACTGGCGATGGATGATTACATGCTGCTTGGCAACGAGCTGATCCGCATTTGGGAACTGCCGAAAAATCCAGATGACGATTGCCGCTTTTGGAGCCTGGGCGGACGACGGCGCGGCTATCTGGGCACCACGCCGACGTTTCATCCGCTCGGTCAGCCCATATACAAGGTAGCGATCCATCCTCCCGGCACGGTGTTTCCGCCCAATGGTCTGCCTGTAGTCACTCTCTATTATCGTAATGACGACGGCGGCGGCGCCTTCGGCAAAGACTCGCGTCTGGTCTTCGATCCGCCTGCAGACGGTGTGTATCAGGTACGCATTAGCGACGCCCGCGGCCAAGGCAGCCCGCGCCATGCCTATCAGTTGACCGTACGGCCGCCGCGGCCCGACTTCCACATCAGCTTCAGTCCCTCGGCGCCTGCGGTCAGCAAGGGCGGCGCTGTGGCGCTCCAGATCAACGCCGACCGCCGCGATGAGTTTGACGGCCCCATCGAAGTCCGCTTAGAGAACCTGCCGCCTGGCTTCCATGCTCCGGCCACGACTATCCCCGCTCACGAAAACAGCACAAGTCTGGCCTTCTTCGCCGAACCAGGCGCTCCCCGCGGGACGCTAACGCAATCCCGCTCGCCGACAGCGCCGCTCAAGTTGGTCGCACAGGCCGTCATCGACGGCAAGCCAGTAGTGCGCGAAGCGACGGGGGGAGTGCCCCAGCTCGTCGAAGCCGGCGATATTGTCACCACAACAGAGCAATCCGAAGTGACGGTCAAGCCCGGCAGCGAAGTACGGCTGACGGTGAAAGTCGAACGGCGCAACGGCTTCAAGGGGCGCATTCCGCTCGATGTGAAGGGGCTACCGCATGGCGTTCATGTGCTGGACATTGGCCTCAACGGCATCCTCATCACGCCCGAGGCAACGACCCGGACCATCACCATTTATGCGGAACCGTGGGTCCAGGAAATGACGCATCCGTTTGTGGTGCTGGCCCGACGAGAGGGTAAGAACACCGAACATGCAGCTAAATCTGTGCTGCTGCGCGTGGCGAAGTAGGAAAACTCCCCGATAGTTCTGGCGAGCGAGGTTGTGTTAGCACACTGCGACCTCCCTCTCGGGGCGCTGACGCAACCCCGCTCGCCCCCATGCAACCCTGCTTGCCGAAATCCGGCGGCAGCCCCGTTGCCGCCAGTTCCTCTTGCGGCGCTTCGCAGCGACAGGGTACATTACGGGGGCCTTGGGAACCGAGGTAGAGAGTCGCAGAAGCGGAAAGGATTCCCGTGAACGGATCACAGTTGCGCACGCGGCCGATGCCGCCTCTATCAACTCGCAGCGCTAGCAAGGATAGCAGCAGGCGCTCCTCTCCGTTGTATCGCGCTATGGAACGCGCCTGCCATTGCTTGCTCGACAAGCAGCAAGCAGATGGCCACTGGGTCGGCGAATTGCAAGGCGACACCATTCTGGAATCCGAATATATTCTGCTAATGGCCTTTCTGGGGCGCGAGGAGGAAGACGTATGCCGCAAGGCAGCGAACTACCTTCTCCAGCAGCAGATGCCGGAAGGCGGCTGGAACAATTATCCCGGCGGGCCGGCTGATCTCAGCGTCTCCGTTAAGGCTTATTTCGCCCTGAAGTTGACCGGTCATGATGCGGAGGCCCCCTACATGCGCCGCGCTCGGGAAGTGATCCGCTCCTTGGGCGGCGCTGCGGGCTGCAACAGCTTCACCAAGTTCTACCTCGCCCTGCTTGGGCAGTTCCCCTACGCCAATTGCGCCTCGGTGCCGCCGGAGATGGTGTTGTTGCCCCGCTGGTTTTACATCAATCTCTATGCCATGTCGAGTTGGACACGCACCATCGTCGTGCCGCTCAGCATTTTCTCGGCCTGCAAGCCCATACGGCGGCTGCCAGCGCAGAAAGGGATCGCCGAACTCTTCCTGCAAGCGCCGGATACTCCGCTGTGGCCGGCAAAGCCGTCGGGGCGCTTGCTGAGTTGGACGAATTTCTTTCTTGGCGTCGATTGGCTCTACAAGAGGATCGAGCCGTGGCTGGGGCCGATCCGCCGTCTCGCTCTCAAGCGTGCCGCTGCATGGATGTGCGAGCACCTGCAAGAAAGCGACGGCCTTGGCGCCATCTTTCCGCCTATGGTTTACACCGTCATCGCTTTTCGCTGTCTCGGTGTCCGCGACGACGCCCCGGAAATGCAGTGGGCCTTGGCCCAGCTGAGTGCTCTCATGATCGAGGAAGAAGACACCTTGCGCTTGCAGCCGTGCTTCTCGCCCGTTTGGGACACGGCCCTGACGGTGAACGCACTGGCCGACGCCGCCCCTCTCTTAGCCTCTCTCCACTTGGAAGAGGGTAAGGTACGGGAAGCAATTCAGCGTGCCATCCAGTGGCTGTTGACCAAAGAAGTGCGACGGAAGGGCGACTGGAGTTTGACCAACCCGGGACTGGAACCAGGGGGCTGGTTTTTTGAGTATCGCAACGCTTTCTATCCCGACATCGATGATACGGCGATGGTCCTCATGGCCCTGGCCAAGACCGGAGAGGCAGACACGCCGCACGGTCGGCCCGCCGTGGAGCGCGGTTTACGCTGGCTCTTGGGGATGCAGAACAGCGACGGCGGCTGGGCGGCGTTTGATCGCGACATCAACCGCGAAGTGCTGACGCGCGTTCCCTTCGCCGATCATAACGCCATGCTCGATCCGAGTTGTCCGGATATCACAGCGCGGGTCCTCGAAGCTCTGGGGCATTACGGTTTCGGCATCGACCATCCACGGGTGAGACGGGCCCTCGATTTTCTGCGGAAAACCCAGGATGCACGCGGCTGCTGGATCGGCCGTTGGGGCGTCAATTACCTTTATGGCACCTGGCAGGTGTTGTGTGGGTTGAGCAGCATCGGTTTCGACATGGAAGATGGAATGGTCCGCCGTGCCGTGGCTTGGCTGCAAAAGGTACAGCAGCCGGGCGGCGGCTGGGGCGAAACCTGCCGCAGCTACGATGATCCGACCCTCGCCGGCCAGGGCGCGCCGACCGCTTCGCAAACCGCCTGGGCCTTGCTCGCCCTGCTCGCCGCGGGCGAAGGCGACAGCGACGCCGTCCGTACCGGCATTGCTTATCTGCTCCACACGCAAGACGCTAACGGCAACTGGTGCGAAGGGCCGTTCACAGGGACCGGCTTTCCCAAAGTTTTCTACTTGAAATATCATCTATATCGATTGTACTTCCCTCTCATGGCCTTGGCGCGCTATCAACAGATGGTCGGTTCATCGGCGGCCGTGTTCAGTTATCAATTTCCGCCGGACGAGTAACTTCTGTTTCGCCGCCAGGGATAGGGCAACTTAGGCCTGGCAGCGAAACAGCGACCAAGGAGGCCCTCATGCGTTTTCCGCTGAGTCTGACGACCAGCATGGTCGGTTACATGGCGCGCAAAAAATTGGCCGGGCAAAAGCGCTTTCCACTGGTGCTGATGCTCGAACCGCTGCACGCTTGCAATCTGACCTGCACCGGCTGCGGCCGTATCCGCGAATATTCACAGACCATCAAGGAGAAGCTGAGCGTCGCCGAGTGCCTACAAGCCGTCGATGAAGCCGACGCTCCCATCGTCAGCATCTGCGGCGGCGAACCACTCATCTACCCCGAAATCGGCGCCTTGGTCCACGGCATCCTCAAGCGGCGCAAGCACATTTACCTCTGCACCAACGGCATGTTCATTGCCAAACGCTTGCACGAGTTTCGACCGACGAGCCGTTTTTTCTTCAACGTCCACCTGGACGGCCTGGAACAAACCCACGATCTGGCCGTGGAACGCAAGGGAGTTTTTAAGGCCGCCATCGAAGGCATTGTCGCTGCCAAGCGCGCCGGCTTCTTCGTTTGTACCAACACTACGATTTACAAGGAAACGGACCTCGACGAGATCGACCGCTTGTTCGCTTATCTGACGAAGTTGAACGTGGATGGCTTCATGCTATCGCCGGCCTACGGCTACGCGGCGGTCCATCAGACCAATCCCAAGGGGGCGGCGGAGATATTCTTGAGTCGCGACGACATTCGCGCCAAGTTCCGACAGGCCGAGAAGCTGTTGAGCAAATATCGCATGATGTCGTCGCCGGTTTACCTGGAATTTCTCAGCGGCAAACGCGAGCTGACTTGCACTGCCTGGGGCAACCCAACGCGCAACGTCAAAGGCTGGAAAGGACCGTGCTATCTCATCACCGACGAACATCATGCGACCTTCCATGATCTGATGGAAAACACCGCTTGGGACAAATACGGCTACGGCAAAGATCCGCGCTGCGAACATTGCATGGTTCACTGCGGCTACGAACCGTCCGCGGCCTTGGGGGTCAACAAGCGGATGGGCGACAGCCTGAAAATGCTGATGTGGCAACTGTTCTGATGGCAGCGGAAAGCATCATCTCGGTCCCCTGTGTAGTCTTCGCCCTGCGCCGCGAGTCGCTATACTTTCGGCGCCTGCACCCGGTTCAACAGCGTCTTGTCGGCGTTCCTTGTCGTGCTCAATTGCGTGGTCCTCGAAAAAGAGGAGGCCCTCATCACTCCGGTGCAACAGTACTGATGCTGGAAACGGGCGTTGGAGCGACCGCGATGGAAACCGCTTTGCACTGGTGCTTGAATGGGCCGCGCTGGGGCGATGCTGTCTATCGCCCGCGTTTACTGGTGTCCGCCGGCTTTGCCGGAGCGCTTCAACCAGAGCAGCGCGTCGGGGAGCTTGTGCTGGCTACCGAAGTGGCCGATGCACAGGGCCACTGCTGGCCGGCGCTTCGTCCCACCGCATGGGCCGAGGGGGCCTTCGCAGCCGGCCGTTTGCTCACGATGCGGGAGTTGGTCAGCGACCCGCAGGAAAAGCAACGGCTAGGGCGACAGTATAAAGCACTCGCCGTGGACATGGAGAGCGCCGTCGCCGCCCGCCTCTGTCATGAGCACAACGTTCCCTTCGCTTGTCTGCGCGTCATCTCGGATGATTGGCAAACCGCTCTTTCTCCTTGTCTGGTTGCGTTGTTGCGCCGCGAGCGCATTTCGTGGCTGCGGCTGGCGGTGCAAGTATTGCGTCGCCCCAAGCTGCTGAGCGATTTCGGGCGTCTGGCAGGGCAAACGCGGCAGGCGGCGCGGCAGCTGTCAGCCCCGCTAGCTGCGCTCTTAGATGGATAGCAGCGCCGAGACGCGGCTCACGGAGAAACAGTTGCGTCCGTTGTCCTTGGCGTTCTTGATAGCGCTGGCGGCCGCTCGGTACATGGTGTCGAAATCGACAGGCACTTCGGCCTCGGCCACAGCGAAGCTGACGCTGACCGAAATGTGGATTACCTGATCGCCGTAGGGAATGGGCGTTGCGGCCACGGTAGCACGAATGCGTTCGGCCAGCCGTTTCGCCCCTTCTTCGTTGGTCTCCCGCGCGATAATGAGAAACTCATCGCCGCCAATGCGGCCGACCGAGTCCACCTCGCGCAGCGAACGGGTCAAGATGCGCGCCAGGCCGCGTAGCGCCTCATCGCCGCCGGGGAGCAAAAAGCGTGTATTGATCTCTTTGAAGCGATCGATGTCGATCAGCCCGATCGTCAGGGCGCCGGGATAGCGGGCATGGCGCTTCAGTTCAAAGCGAGCCAACTCTTCCATAGCGCGACGGTTGAGAAGGCCGGTCAAAGGATCCGTCAGTGCCAAATGTTCCAATTCACGGGCCCGTTGCTCCAGCAGTTGATTGGCCTCTTGCAAGGCCCGGGTCCGTTCGAGGACGCGCTGTTCCAGTTCGCTGTTGAGCTGCCGCAGCTGTTCGAGAAGTTGATCGCGGCTGCGTTCGAGTAACCGTTTTTCTGCGGCATTGCGGAGGACTTGCAGTAGTTCTTCGGGACGCCAGGGCTTGAGCAGGTAATGATAAACTTGGCCGCGGTTAATGGCGTCGATAGTATCTTCCAGCTCAGCGTAGCCGGTCATCAGCAAACGAACGGTGCGGGGATAATGCTGGCGGACCCATTCCAACAGCTGAATGCCACTCTGGCGCGGCATCCTCTGATCGGTCAGAATCACGTCAATTGGATGGTGCGCGAAAACAACCTGAGCCGCCTCGGCGCAGTCTGCGGTGTAGATCTCAAATTCCTCTGCCGCTAGGGCCTTCAGTGCCGGTAAGACATAAGGCTCATCATCGACGATCAAGAGGGTGCATTTGGGGGCCTTCACAAGCAACTCCTGGCAACCAACCGGCGTATCCGAATGCCGAAAAGAGAGGGATACGACCATTCTAGCTTGCACGGGCGCGAAAACCAAACGCCGGACGAGGGCAAGGGCATGGGCGCTCCTCGAAAGAGCCTCCTCAGGGCGCGGGTACTTCCTGCTCTCCCCGTGGCGAAGGCAAAATGGGAAGAAGTATTCCCAAAAGTCTTTTTCGTAATTTCAATAAAAAATCTTGATATAGCATCATCAGACCTTTACAATAGCGCGACACGTTAGGAAGAACCGGGAGGGCCCACCCCTACGCCCCCATACGGCCGCAACGGACTGCGAACCGAACGGTGGTCTTCTCCCAAGCGGTAGAGTCCGCGTCCGGATGCCCCATGCGCCGGCCTGAGTTGGGCGACCCTCATGGAGGAAGTTTTCTCGTGCAATTGCCTTGACGGCCCGCACAGGCGCGGCGTGTTGTCTTGTATTCTGGACTCCGACCGCATCGTGACACAAGCCGACCCCAACCGTGGCCCGCGCGGCTGTTCGCGTGGTTTTCGGGTTGGGGCGGGGGGGTAGTTTTTGTTGTCGCTCATGGGAGTGGCAGCAACTCAACATTTTATTTATTTGGGGACGAGTCTCGATCAGCCTCTAGAAAGTAGGGAAGGGAAAGACGGCCATGAAGACGCGACGCCGGAAGCGCCAAGCCAGGACCGAAGAGAGCAGAGCCATGGCGCCACCCACCATGATTTACTCTTCGGATTTGCTCACCCCGGAAGAAGAACGCGAACTCCTCGCCGACTTTTGGGAGATCAAGAGCGAACTGGTGCGGGTGCTCATCCGCAACTTCTCTCGCCTCCGCCAGCATCGCCCCGCTCTGGAGCCTTGGCCCATGGCTCAGTTCATCCGCGACCATTGCGATAACGAAGCTCGCAAGGTTGCCGCTGTTCGCCGCCTGCACGACCGTTACATTCACCTAAAGCATCGGCTGGCTTCGGCCAACATCCGCCTGGCCGCTCATGTGGCCAAGCGGTTCCGCCACCACGCCCTTAGTTATGCCGATCTGCTCCAAGAAGCGGTCTGCGGGCTGATGCAGGCCATCGACCGCTTCGACGTCAGCCACGGTACTCGTTTGGCTACCTATGCGACCTGGTGGATTCGCCAGACCTTGCAGATCGCCGTCGCCCGCCAGAGTCACCTGGTCAGCCTGTCGCCGCACCATTTGCAGGAACTCGGTTTGCTCCAACAGGAGTCGGAGGCGCTGGCCCACGGCGGCAAGCACCTGCCTAGCCCGCAGGAGTTGGCCTCACGCACCGGCAGCAGTCTGGAGCATCTGACCCATCTGCAAACGGCCACACGCACCCCAGTCTCTCTCAACGCCGTCCTCGACGACGACAGCGATTTCAAGCTCACGGAGGCGATGCCGGACAATGACAGCGCCACCCAACAGCAGAACGCCGAACGTCAAGAAGCGTTGCAGTTTCTCATGGAGAACCTGCGGGCGCGCGAACGCAAAGTCCTCGACTTGCGTTTCGGCTTAAGCGGCAATGGCACGCATAGCCTGCGTCAGATTGGCCATCTGCTCCGCATCAGCAAGGAACGGGTACGGCAGATTCAGAACCGTGCCCTGGAAAAGCTCCGCGCCTCTGCCGAACGCAACGGCTGGGAACCTAGCCTGTTGCTCAGCTGAGAAACGGTTGTCTCCTACTTACCGGCCTACAGCGCCAACCAGGGAGGGTCCTCTCTGGCTGGCGCTGCGGGCCGGTTTGTTTTCCGTTTTGTTTGTTTTCTTCTCGAAGATGATGACGTGCTGCCACGGCAAGGATTCGATCGTCTTGACGTGTTGGAGCGGATGGGGCGCCATTTCCGCGAGGACTTGCTTTTCCGTCATTTTGTGGGCCAACAGGATCGGCACTTTTTCGTCTTCGCGGCGAAACTCGACAAACACCATGTGCCCGCCCGGCTTGAGCGCTTTGATCAGCGCCTCCGTCATCTCATAAGGAAACGCGAATTCGTGATAAACGTCCACCAGGAGGACCAAATCGACGCTGCTGGCCGGCAGCTTGGGATCGGCATCGGTGCCGAGGATCGGCTCAATGTTCTCGACCTTGTTCTTTTTCATGCGCTGACGGATGATGTCGAGCATCTCTTTCTGGATGTCTACAGCCAGCACCTTGCCTTTAGCACCCACCTTTTCCGCCAGGCGAAAGCTGTAATAACCGCTGCCAGCGCCGATATCGGCGACAACCATGCCCGGCTTGATAGATAGCATCTGTAGGAGTTTCTTTGGTTGTTCTTCTTTCTCCCGTTCGGGTCGTTCGAGCCAGCCGGCCCCTTGATGTCCCATGACAAGAGAGATTTCGCGGCCCATATAGAACTTGCCGCTGCCGCCGGGATCAGTAGGCGTACCAACCGTGTAGCGTCCCGGCGGCTCCGCTCGGAGCAGGACAACAAGAGGAGCGAGCAGCAAAATGGCCAGGACATTTACAATGCGAAGCAGCCGTTTCATGCGATGGTTCCTTTCATGCCCGGCTGAAGGGCCTTTTCTATCTTGAGTGCGCCGACAACAAAGGTCAACGGAAACCGATCGGGAAAAGAGGCCCAGGGCCACTGCCATTCAATAGGCGCCACGACGCGAACAAAGGGCTTCCCCGCCGCCTGCCACAACGGCGTGTGCGCGGATGCGCGAACCTGTCTCTTCCACAGCGCAAAGAGCGGAAACCGCAAGCCTTTTATCCGAAGAGCACAGCGAGTGCAATGGCGGCGGTCTCGACGCGCAGGATGCGCGGCCCCAAGTCCAGCAAGCGCCAGCCCATCTCCCGCGCCTGAGCAACTTCTTCCTCCGTGAATCCGCCCTCCGGCCCGACCGCCACCACGGTATCCCCCAATGGTTCCGGCGACTTTTTTTCGCCGCCGGGATGGGCGAGAATTCGGCGTGGCGGCAACTCCGGCCTGCTACAGAAGGCGGGCCATTCAAGCAAGGGCCGTACTTCCATAAGGACGTTACGGCCACACTGCTTGCTCGCTTCGATGACGTAGCGCTGCCATTTACCCAGCTTGGTCTTGCATGGATGGATTATGCTGCGCGCCGTCCGCAACGGGGTGAAGGAAGTGACCCCTAACTCGGTTAGCTTCTCAAGCAGAAATTGCGCCCGATCGCCGCGCGGCAAGGGCGCGGCCACGTCCAGGCGGAAGGGCAGTTCGCGGGCCGGACTTTCGACCGCGAATACTTCCAGCATTACCTCGTCACGGCTGATTTTTTCGATGCGCGCGGGATACTGATGGCCGTCGCCGTTGAACAGGCAGACGGCATCGCCCAGGCGGAAACGGCAAACCACGGCGAGATGATGCACCTCGGCGCCCTGGATAACCACCGGCCCCGGCCTCAACGGACAATTGACGTAGAATCGCTCGGCCATCCTTGTTAATGTCCCCACCCGCTTCACGGGAAAAGTGATAATCCAAAATCCAAAGTCCGAAAGGCGCCACTCTCGCCACGGACAGATTGAGGATTTGTGCTTCAAATAGTTGATTCTATTCTATTTCTGGTTGATTGTAGATTTCGACTTGCGGATTTTCGTCTCGAGGGGGAAAGGGACGTGCCATGACTACATCCGTGTCGCCGCGCGCGGCCAGGACGCTGAACCCGACGCGGCAACAGCTCGATGAACTTGATGCCCTGCTCCAGCGCATGTTGGAGCTGCCGGTCCATCCGCTGGATAAACCGGAACCAGCAAAGCTGGAAGGACCGTCCGCGGCCCTCGGTCAGCAGCCGTCCACCAGTGGCGAACTGCCGACCGACTCCGAACCGCGTCCGCCAACCAGCGGCCAACCGACAGCCGACAGCCGGCAGCGGATAGCTATGCCGCCGATTTCCTACACGGTCGTGGAGACAGCCAGCCCACGACCGTTGCCGCCAGCATCTGGCTTTGAGCCGCGGCCGCCGATGACGGCGTCGCGGCTCGCGCCGGTGGCGCTGCCCGAAGCGCCAGCCGCGCCGCCGGTCCCGGAAACCAGAGAGGCCGAGGCATGGGTCCCGCTGCGCTCGACTTGGCAACCGTCGGCCTCGACCTGGCCGCCCCTGGCCGAGAGTTGGCATCAGGCCCATAACAAAAAGCCGCCCCTCCCTAGGCCCCGCCCCAGTGTTGAGCCTCCTCCCGAACCAACGCCTCTTGAAACCCCGGAGTTGGCAGCGACCATCGAGCCGCCGGCCCCTCTGCCGAAGACGGAAACATCTCTGAGTATTCCGGACCCTGCACCCCGAACTCAGGCAGCAGACGCTCCTCTCGCCCTGTTGCAGCTTCTGCTGCTGCCGCTGGTGTGGTTCAACCAAGGGTTCGATGCCTGCCTCACTCCCTTGGGTGCTCCGGGCCACTGGCTGTGTGGGCGCGGACGAGTGGTGCTCGGCTTCATCGGTCTGACATGCCTGGCTGCCGCTCTTGCTCTTGCCCTCAGCATGGGAATGGGTTGGAGCCGGTGAGTGCCGCTGGTAAAATGATGTTATCATTTTCGGTTTTCGGCTTTCGCTTTTCCAATAAGGGACGAGGCCGAAAACCGAAAGCCAAAACTTGAACACCGAGGGAACTCATGTCCAGCGCTGCTTCGTCTGCAAACTCCTTCTTACTGCCGGATCGCCCCAGCGATCCGACCGCCGCCGTGCTCAGTTATCTTATCCCCGGCTTGGGGCAGATCTATCAGGGCCGCATCGGCAAAGGCATTCTGTTTTTTGTCTGCATTTACACGCTGTTTTTCGTCGGCGTTTATCTCGGCAGCGGCACGGTCCAGCTCAAGCACGGCGACGACGTGGAAACCTATACAGTTAGCAGCAACGTCTATTTGCCGGACACCGCCGAGCAGAACAATCCGTTTCATCTGCCGACGCTGGCGGCCAATCTGTACAATCGGCCGCAGTTCGCCGGCCAATTCTGGGTGGGCATCGCCGCCTGGCCGGCCATTTGGCAATATCTCACTTATGATCGACGGCAAGAGCAGGGCGATCCTCTGCTGGGGAATTTCGAACGCACCCCTAGCGAGGCTGCCCTCAATGCCGTGCATACCAGCGGCGATAAATTGCTGGAATTGGCCTGGGTATTCACCGTTGTCGCTGGCGTGCTCAACGTCATGGTAATTTACGACGCGCTAGCCGGCCCAGCATTCCCACCCACCGATACGGAAGAAGACAAAACGACCAGGTAAGCAGATATGCACACCCTACTACCCGGACACAATATTTACTTTGTGGAACTGCCTTTGCTGATCGTCCTTATCAGCTTGGTCTACAGCGCTACGCGCTTCGAGGAATGGGGAGCCATCCTGTACGAAGCGGTGCGCTGGGGCCTACGCTTGGCGCTTTTCCTTGGCGCCATCGGCATTGTGCTGTATATTCTGCACTATTTCAACTCCGTTTTTCTTGCTGTACTTGCCGCCCTTGTCCTCGCTGTCTTCTTTATCGCCCTGAACATGCAACAGCGACCGACCTGAATCTGAGCGAACAGGCGCCATGAGTGAGCAAGTTCCAAGCGCTGCGCCGACATCCTCCGGAGCGGACATCCCTCGCCCGCCGCGGCGTTTGGCCAAGGAGTTTCGTTGGCAAGCGTTCTTTCAACACTGCGCCGAACCGCTGTTTGTGCTCGATCGTCGCGGCCGTCTGCTGTTCGTCAACCATGCCTGGGAGACGCTGACAGGCATGGCCAAGGAGCAAGCGCACGTCCTCGTCTGCCGCCGCTCTCAGCCGGTCTCGGCAAACGATTCTGTCGAAGAGATCGTGGCTCATGCCCTGACGCCGCCGCCGGAAGTGCGGCGCGGCGCCTGCGGACGCGTTCGCCGTTTGGTGCCCTTGTCCCCTCTCCATCTGGGCGGCGACGGTAAAGAAGCTGGGACAACACCGCTTCTTTACGGCCGCGGCGCAGACATGGCCGTATGGTGGGAAGTCGAGTTTCTCCCTTTGTTGCAACAAGGCGAACAGGGTGGCTATCTGATCGTCGGACGTATCCGGCCCGTACAGGCGGTGGAGCGGCTCCGGGACAAGCCTTTGTCCGAGAAGCTGGTCAATCTACGGCAGCAGCGCATGGAGCGCTTCGGACTGGACGCCTGGGCCAGCTCGCTGCCGAGCCTGCGTCGTCTGGTCGAGCAGGTACGTTTGGCCAGTCAGGTGACGACGCCCGTATTGCTCCTGGGCGAAGAAGGGACAGGCAAGCAGACATTGGCACGGACCATCCACTATTTGAGCGCCTGCCGGGAGGGCGCGTGTGCGGTCCTTGATTGCCGCTATCTGCCGCCCGCCGCCATTTCCAACCTGCTGTTCCACCCCAGTGAGTCGGGCAATCCAGGCGTTCGAGGTTTAGCCGCCGTTTATCTGCGTGAGCCAGCCTATCTGCCGCGCGACGTGCAGCTGCTTCTGTGTGAACGGATATTTCGGCCGGTCTCTGAGGGCCCCAGTCCCGAAGGCGCCCTAGGGCCGCGCATTTTCGCCGGCTGCACGACGCCACTCGTGCAAGCGGTGCGTTCTGGCCGGATGCTCGAGGAACTGGCCTGCGCTTTGGGGGCCTTGGTGATCGAAGTGCCGCCGCTGCGCGAACGGTTGGCTGACCTGCCCTTATTGGTCGGGCGCTTGCTGCCTCGCGCCTGCGCCGGCCGGGAGACACCTATCACCAGTCTTAGTGCCGACGCTTGGGCGCTGCTGCGCAGCTATTCCTGGCCCGGCAATCTCCGCGAATTGTACAACGTTCTGCGTATTGCCTGCGCCCATGCCCGCGGCGAACAACTGCGCGCTTCTGACTTTCCCACCGAGCTGCGTCGCGCCGTGTATCGTGAACCGCCGCCACCCCCAGTCGATAAATCGCTGCCCTTGGAACATCTCCTCGAAGAAGCAGAGCGGCGCTTGATTCAGCTGGCCTTGCAGCGCGTAGGGGGACGTAAGGCCCGCGCGGCCCGGCTCTTGGGCATTCCTCGGCCGCGTCTGTGGCGGCGCATGAACAAACTGGGGATCGCTGACACGGAAAAAGACGAAGAAGATCTAGGCGAGGAATAAGACATGCATTATCCGCAATTGCTTGTCTATGAAACCGATCGTCGCTTGGCGTCCCTGTTGCAGCGTTTGGCCGACCAAAACAATTGGCTGCTGCGCCAGCCACGCCAGCCGTCGGCGGTCTTGCGCCTGTTAGATCGCGGTGGACCGGGCGTGCTGCTTTTACGACTCAGCCGTGATATGGAGCGCGAGATGATCTTGTTGGAACAGGTGACCTGGCTGCACCCGGATGCGGCCGTCGTCCTCATTGCCGACAGCGAACCACACGGCTTGTCTGCTCTGGCCTGGGATCTGGGGGCCCGCTGGGTGTTGCTGCCGCCATACACCCGCGAGCAACTGGAGGGAATCGTCCTCAGCCTCATGGTGCAATATCAACCTACCGTGTCGGCCCGTGGAGGCGAAACATGATCGAACTGCCCCTGGTGGACCAGACGCGGTGCAACGGCTGTACCGATTGTGTGGCTATCTGTCCTACCCATTGCCTGGCCATGCGCGGTGCGACACCGTATCTGGAACGGCCTTTGGATTGTGTTAGTTGTGGTCTATGTGTGTTGATCTGTCCTAGCGCCGCGTTGAGCCTTACGGAACCCTGCTGAGTCCTGTATTGGAAATGCTCTCAGCAGGCGGCGAGCGGAGTTGGGTACGCTCCAAGATGCAATACGCAACGCCGCTCGCCAAAATGCTGCGGCACACTACGAGATAGGGCTATTTGGCCTGCACGGTTCGCACCGTATCCGCCTCCATGTCCTTGAAGTCGGCGCGGGCGATCTGACCGGCGCGAACGATGACGCGGCGCGTCTGGGAAACCGGTTTGCCGTCCCGGATAGTCTCAACGCGCACCATGTAGTAGTAAGCCTGTCCCGGCTCCAACTCCGGCGTGTTGAAAGAGCGCAGACCTGAGGTGACTTTCATCGGTTTGTCATCGATGAACAGCTTGGCGTTGGCCGGCAGCTCAACGACGAGTTTGGCTTTGTTGGTCGGGAGCATGGTGCCTTCTTTCTTGGGTTTCTTTTCCTCTGTGGGCGGTGCTAGCTGTTCGCCGGAGGGCGCCATCGTCCCCGGAGCTGCGCCGCCAGGAGAAACCGTTCCTGGATAAGTCGGCGTCCCATAGCCCCAGCTGGCGTAGCCGCCCCAACAACCGTAGCAGCCGCCCCAACAACCGTAGCAGCCGCCGAAACAACCATAGCAACCACCGAAGCAGCCCCAGCAACCGTAGCCCCAGCCACCGTAACAGCCGCAGCAACCCCAACCCCAGCCGCAGCCGCCCCAGCCGCAACAACCGTGACAATCGGGCGTCGCAGTGCCGGCGGTCAGAGCAGCCATCAGAACCATACTGTACATTTCTTGCCCTCCCAATGCCTTGAAATGAATCGAACTTCCACACAGCCGCCTCGCTTATTTGAACAGCTTGGCGGCTTTGGGTTAAATGGTAAATTTAGATAATTTGGGAGTCAATACGATTTCGCAACAAGGCAACCGCGGTGTACAACGAACAGGCGTTACAAACGGAACGGGCCCGAAAACCAAACGAGCCGGCAGCTTTGTTGCTACCGGCTCGTGTCCTTCGGGCTGGCGGACTTTTCCTTCCCCCTCTGTGGGGGAAGGAGTTGTATTTGTTCCCTCCCCCCTTGTGGGGGAGGGTTAGGGTGGGGGGTTAGAACTCCTTGTCTGCATTGTCCTTACCCCCCACCCCAGCCCTCCCCCACAAGG
>JAJPIY010000396.1 GCA_021324515.1 Planctomycetota bacterium | reverse complement strand
TTCGCAGGTAGGAGGAAAAAAAGCAAGGGGACGTTGGCGGGTGTCCCTCAGCGGGGCTGTTCCGCAGGCAGCCCTTTTCAGGGTTTCAGAGCGCTGAGCAGCAGCATGACCACGCTAACGAAGGAGGGCGCCGAGGGATCACGGCCCCGATTGCACCGTGCTGAGGCGCCAGAAATCGTCGAACAAGCCAGCGGTGCATACTTTGACATTCAGCGGATCTTTTTTATCGCCTATTAACTTCAGGATGGCGTAATCGCCTAGGCGTGGATAAAGCAGGGCATTGCTGCCCTGAAAATCTGCGGCGTGGAAAGTGTGTCCGGAATTCAGCACCACGTAATGATTCGGCGACAACGGGCTGGGATAGATCAATACCGGCACATGCTCACTGGCCGAGTAGTCTTTGCCATTCCAGGTGATCTTGTCCTTTGTCCACGTGAACGGCAGCCCCTGTAGCACCTGAGCGATCAGGCTGTTGGACGCGGGATCGCCGAAAAGGACCAGGTGCCGGCCAGCGATGTCCTGCGCTTCGACTTCCACGTCGTCTTTGAGCGGCAATTCACCGCGGAAATATTTCGACCATTCCTTGCGGAAGCGTTCCAGGTTGGCCCGGGCGTACTCTTCGGTGGCTTCGTGCCACGGGGTGCCGGTGCCGCGCACGCACAGGAAGGGCGCGGTGAAAGCATCGTCGATGGGGCCTTGAAAGTGGTTGGTTTTTTGGGGTTTGCGGAGTTGATCGACCTCAATTTTCTGTGGCAGCACGGCTTGCCAACGGCCGTCACGCTGTTCCAGATCGACGAACAATGCAGCCGAGTTGAGTACCGGCTGCTCGTAAGGCTGGGCCAAGACGCGCTGGCCATCGATCTGCACGGTAATCGCCTGGCGTGTGGCTCCTTCCGGCATCCGGAGACGGAGAATGCGCACATTGCGCGTTGTTACTTTAAAGCCCTCTTCGACGCGCTCGGCCTGGACAGATGCTTTCTCGTAGTGGCGTTGCATTCCCCAAATGTACACCCAGTAGCAGCTGGGATACTTCAAGGTATAAGTCACAAAGCGGACGTGCGGCGGATAGTCTGGGCGTCCTTTGGCAATGTATTCGCTGCGTGCCTCGGCCATTTTCTTCTGCCACTGGGGCGGAAGTTGATGGCCCAGACCCGGCGCTACTAACAGTTTCATGGCGACCTTTTTCGCCTCCTCGCGTCCCAGGTCGGCCTGTAGGCGTTGTTCGATGTTGCGGGCTGCCTGCAATTGGGGATCTTTTTCGCCGCCGTAGGCAACGACGGGCACATTGAAGGCGTTCTCGGCGTAATCGACGGCGTCATAGATGCGCAGACAGGCCTCCTGATACGGCCTCAGCTGGGCTGGCAACTCCTTGAGATAGCCATGCGTGGTAGTGAAGCCCGCACCGGGGCTGATGACGCACCATTGATCGGGATAGTGCAAGCCCAGGTGCCAAGTACCGGCCCCACCCATCGAGAAGCCACGCAGTACACTGCGCTTGTCATCGAGCAAGGCAGCCCGGTTCATCCGCTGTTCCACCAGGAAGAAGTGTTGCACCGCCTCGGCCACATCGCGTTCGCCTGCCCAGCGGTAGCCGTTGTTGCCTCGACCATACACGTCCAGGCGAATGTAATCCTGATCTTTGGGAGCGGGTTTATCGCCATTGAACTGGTGCAAGAAACTCACTTCGGTCAAGCTGGCATTGCGGCCGTGCAGCACCACTTCCAGGCGCCACTTTTTGACCTCCTTGCCATAGTCGGCCGGCAAGGTGACGGCATAAGGCTGCACGGAACCGTCGATAACGGAGCGATAGCCGTGGACCACGGCCGCGCCTGTCCGCTGGAACCACGGCCATTGGCCCTGGCTCACCAGGCCGGCGCGGAGCAGACCACGCTCCAGTGCTTCGACCGTCCAATCGCCGGCGTTTTTATCGTAGAATTCGTCGTGCTGAGTAATCCACGTCGCCGCTTTCAGATAAACCTCGATGTCGGCCAGAATCGGATCGGCAATTTTCTCTCGGCGGAACAGGCGCAGCACGCCCTCGAGCTTGTTCATGCGCTCGTCGATCTTCTTAAGCACCTCCTCGCTTGGCTTGACGGAGGGAGGTGGAGCATACTGCCCTGCCAAGGGCACCAACATCTCCAAAGAAAAAATCATCGCTGCCAACAACGCTACGAAACAGCGAAACTTTTTCATGCGTTATCATCCTTTTTCTAGAACGGGAGCGCAGGAACGACGTGCTTTGACGATACTGTGCCGATCGCCAGGCTGCAAGCGCTGGTTCATCATTTTTTCAGTGCTTGGGTCGTCCGAACGTTGAGGGTGAAAATGACCTGGCCGGGAGCGGAACGTTGGCTCAGTTCGGCGCGCTCGACCAATTGCAAGCCCGTGAGCAGGTCGTCCACCTGCCGGTCGAATGCATCCCGGCTGAGCTTATCGCGCTGGGCAAGGAACTGTACGACCGTTTCACGGTGTTCTGTCAGGTAAGTACGCCAGTCTTTGAAAGAGATGCGCAAAAGCGGCACGGAAGCACCAGGAGCAGGAGCAGGGAGCGGAGCGGTTTGGGCGAAGCGATTCATGCTTTCGAGCGAACTTGCCAGGACGAGATAGCCATCGAGCAGGCCGTAGGCCGGCTGCATGCCGGCGGGGAAGTTAGCCGCGCCGCTCAGGTAGCGGACTTCCTGACCGCGTACAGCACCGGTCTTGAAGGTCAACGGAGAATCGGGGTGCTCATTGTTGTGAGCAAACACCACCAAACGAGCCGCGAAGTCCAGGGCGGCGAGAAGGGTGCGCCCGGGGGACTTCTGGGTCTGGTTCGTCTGGACACGGAGAGCAAAAAGGAGGTGCGGCGTCCCCTTTTTATCGCCGGAGTCAGGAGCGTAAAGGCAGAGTCCCCAATCTGGGCCTAGGGCAGGCAACAGGTTGCCTGTGAAATCTTCTTCGGCAAGGAGAGCAGCGAAGGGACGGTTGAGCGTAGCCTGAAGCGTTTGTCGGCCCTGGGGCCGCAAAAAGCCACTGAACATCTCGAGCAGGGCTGCGCCGTCGAGGCGGCTGCCGGCAGTCAACAGGGCCGACGGCGGCAGACGCCGCCATACATCACTTGCCGTCGCCGCTTCACGGAAGAGACGTCGGGCTGCGGGCGGCACGTCGGAGGTGCGGGCACGAACTCCCAGCGATAAACCGATGTCCCGCTCGCGCGGCGACAGAGACAGCACAATGCTCTCCAGTGCTTTCCAATACCGGGCGAAATGCTTAATGGCCGCAGAGCGATCCTCGGGCGCATTGGCGGCCTTGGCTTCCACGTCCGCGTCGAACGCCCGCGGATTGAGCCATACGGCCAAGAGAGCATGTTCAGCATCCAGCTCGCGCAGACGTTGTGCCGCTTCTCCTGGGTCGCCGGAAGAGCGCCTGTCGCAATCGATCACTTGCCGCAGCATCGATTCCTGGGCGGACAAGGCCAAAATAGGACCGTGGACGTAGTAAAAAGTCGGTGGTTTGTCGCGCTTGGTACGCTTGTCGTATTCGAGACGGCGATAGTACACGACGCCGTTATACCGATGCTCGGTTAAGTCTTTCAGTTCCCCTGTTTCCGTCTGGACCTTGTTGAGGCGTCCAGTCAGATCGGCGAGGACTTTCTCATTGCGAGCACGAAGGAGCATGACGCCCTGTTCTTGCTGCGGTCGGCCAGGCAAGCCAGGCCGATAAGCGAACACTACCGCGTCACCGAGGACGTCGTCGCACAGCTGCTTCCAATCGAGTCCAAGTCTTTGCTTTATTTTTGATTCGATATATCCTAATTTTCTCCATGAGTCGCTGTTGCGGACCTTGACTGCGAAAGATGTTTGCCGCAGCTGTTCAAAAAAAGGCGATGCCTGCAAAGCAGCGGCGTGATCGCGGAGATCTTGAACGACCACACAGAAACCAACGGAATCGGGCACCAGGCGGAGCAATTCTTCGCGCGGCGTGGCTGCCCATAATAAAGGGCAACCAACTCCCCAGTCCCAGAGAAAACAAAGCCAAACCCAGAAAAGGACGGTTCGCGGAAAGAAGCAAGCACACATAAAAGGCCCTTGTATTGTCTTTTCTCTTTGTTCTTTCCGATGCTTCTCCCGGCGTTTTCCAGGGCTTCTAGGGTTAATTGGTCTCCGTCTCCATCGGCAACTCGCGCAGGAACAGATCAACGGCGCGGCGAGCGGAGGTGGCCACCGGTTCCAATCCTTCTGAGAGCCCTTCGCCGGCCTTGGCCGTTTCATTACTCAATGCAGCGAAGGCGCCGCTGAGTTGTGCGGCTGGCTCGCGTAAAGTCGGCGCCGGCTCGCCCTGGAGCTGTTGTTGCCGCTTCGCTGTCGCTGTAGGGGTCGGCAGTTGTTGTTGCCGATTGGCTATGGTGGTGGGGCGAACCGACGGCGTCAGCTGGTGGAGGAGTCCCGTCAGGGCGAGCACCAAGCCAGCGGCAAGGCCCACCCCAACGGCCCAGCGCCGCCGCAGCCGACGCCGCGTATGCCGGCGCTCCAGCAACACACGCTCCACAATACGTTCGGCCAGATCGGACGGCGGCAGCGCCGGGGCCCAAAGACGCAGACCATCCTGCAAGCGCCGGCTCGCCGATGCCCATGCCCGGCACTCGGCACAATGACGCAGATGGGCCAGCCACTCCGGCGATTCCATTGGTGTACCGTCGAGGCTTTGCTGCAACAACTCGTAGGCGTCGCGACAGTTCATGCTTGTTCTCTCCGGCCCTCCGGCTCATGCGCCGTCGACTGCTCTTCGGCATCGTCAGAGACCATACCGCGGCGGCGCAGCCGTTCTAAAATCTCCACCCGCGCTCGGTGAAGCCAGGTCTTGATGGTACCGACCGGACGCTCCATCACTCGCGCGATTTCTTCATACGGCTGTCCCTGCTCGTGAAAAAGCACAAAAGCAGCGCGATATTCCCAACGCAATTCGGCGACGGCTTTGCGAATTTCCTCTACCAATTCGCCGGAATCGTCAGTAGGAGGTCCGGCCAGCGTGTCTTGCAAGTAATCGACGGATTCCGGCCGGCGGCGGCGTTGGCTGAGCCAGGTGCGACAGCGGTTGACGGCGATGCTCATGATCCACGGTTTGAGCGGCCGCTGCGGATCCCAGCCCCGCAAACTCCGAAAGATGCGCAAAAACACTTCTTGCGTCACGTCTTCGGCGTCGTGGCGATGATTGAGCAGCCGCATGCATAGGCTGTATACCTCGGCCTGGAAACGGTCTACCAGTTGACGAACGGCCTCGTTATCGCCGCGTAGGCAACGGTGAACCAAAATGGCTTCTTCGTCGCTATTCACAGTAGCTGCTCGTGCCGACGGCTCACCCAGAAATATACCCGAAAAACCAACAACGGGTTTCAACGGAGGCCAAGTAGTCTCTCGCGTCTCGTTCACGACTTCCGCCGTTTCCAAATCACAATCATAACATTTTCTCCTTTGAAATCGCTAGGGCGCTGGCCTTTGGGGCCTTTGGCCGAAAAAGCCATCTTCAGCTTATCGTCGTCGAAGGCGTAAATCCCCTGCACCGTCTCACCGTCCTTGGACGTGATCAGGTCGATCTGCTTGGGTTCCCTGTGGGCATCGATCTTGTATTTGCCGATCTTTTCCGGCTTGCCTGGATCTTTCCAAATGAGCTTCTCGCCCTTGGCGAAGACGATGCTGCCGCCCTTGCCGCCTGGTGCCGGCAGCGTCTTCCCCTGGACTTCAAGGGACACGAGTTCCCATTCTCCCTGGAGCATCTTTTCATCCGTGTCGGCTGCAACTGCGCACCGCGCCGCACTGGCCATTGCTGCAAAAATCAAGAAAACGGAGATGTTCTGCACCATAGTTATGCTCCACTTTATTTCGGCGAGCGAGGAGTGTGAACCCCCCGGTTGTTCTGGCGAGCGGAGGGTGTGAACCCCCCGGTTGTTCTGGCGAGCGGAGGGTGTGAACCCCCGCGTTGTTCTGTTCAACCGGGGGGTTCACACCCCCCGCTCGCCCTCGGGAGGGGGCCGCTGGCCAAAATCCAGCGGCGGCCTTTCTTATCGTTGGGGTTCCAGTGTAGGTCCGCGATCGTGAAGTGTATGGGGTTCGTCGCGGGGGGTGTTGATGATCTTCGGCTGGTCGTTGGAGGAATTGCTAATACTCTCCTGGGGAAGCGGCTTGTCAGCCTGATTCAGCCACTCGGTCCACCGTTGGCGATCGCTCTCACTGAGGCCCTCGGTCGCTGCCAGTTGGGCGCGTACTTCGGCGACGCGGCGGTGCAGCCGTTCATAATCGCCCATCGCCCCAAAACAGCGGATCGTCCAGCCCAGGGCCAACAAAGCGTGCTGCGATTGGCCTCCTTTTTTCGCCAGTTCCTCGTATTTTTGCAGCGCTTTTTCATACTGGCCGAGGTTGAAATAGCACTCGGCCACATGGAAGGGGATCTCCATTTGCTGCTTGAGGCTCAGCAGCTTCGCCAATTCTGGGTCTTTAATTAACTCTTCCACCTTGGCGAATTCTTCGGCGGCGCGAGTCCACGAATGCCTGTTCAGTTCCAGGAAATGTTCCGCAGCTTCGGGGCTTAACTTCTCGCTGATACTGATGGCGCTGCGATTGAGTGTATCGTGGGCGACTTGTTGGCGGTAGGAATCCGCGAGCTGATAGCGCGCTCGCACGGCTTCCGGCGTGAGGGCGCAATGGTCGATGTGCCCTTCCAAATGCAGCACGACTTTGCGATAAAACTGCGGCAGGGATGCGGCCTTCTGATATAAGAGCGCGCATAGGGCCAAGCGTGATTGTTCCTGGGCTTCAGGATCGGAATCGCGATGCTCGATGAGGATGTTCTGCTCCAACTCCTTTTCCGCGCTGTCGATGTTCCCGGCTTCGATTTCCAGCATCGCCAATTGATAGCGCGCCCGATATGTGAAGCGGGCACCGCGTTCGACGCACGCCTTGTAGGCGGTTTCAGCAGCTTTGACATCATTTAGATGGCGGCAAGTTTCCCCCAGCAAGAATAACCCTTCACTCAGACGATCGACATTGTCCTTCTCGCGCTCGACCATTTCCCTCAGTTTGTCGGCAGCGCGCGGATAATCGTGTCCTTCATAAGAGCAGATGGCGCTGAGCCAAAGATGGTCGTCGCACGCCTTTTTCTCCGTGAGGAGCTTGGCGGCCTCGGCGTGGGCTTCGGCGGCCTGGCGAAGCAATTCATCGGCCGTGGCCTCCTCCTTCTTGCGCGTCTCTTCATCCTTGGCCGCACGGGCGCGTTCGCGGACGATTTTGGCCCATTCGCTGTTCAGCTCGGCGCGGCGCAGCTGGGCCTGGGGGGGGATAGCCACACGCTCGTACAGCTCCGCCGTGCGCACCGCCAAGTCGAAGCGTTGCGCCTGCCGATAAATCGTCATTGCCTGCTCAAAGAGCTCTTGCACGCTGGCGAGGGCCATGAGCGAGTTTTTCCAATCGTCGGCCTTGCGGACCTTGGCAACGGCCTCGGCCAGCAGGGCCACGCCCTTGTCGTCGGGGTTGGCTTCGTGCAGGCGCAGCTCGGCTAAGGCCAGCGCCGCCGCTTGCGCTTCCTCCCCTTGCGAACGCCGCTTGCAGTCGTCCCAGGCCTCAGCTGCTAAATCGTTTTGGTCTTGGCGACGATAACAGACGCCCAAATTGTAGAGGACGCCGCCGGCTTCGGTCAGCGGCACGCGCTTTTCGTCCAGCACGGCCCGCCACAGTGCCGCCGCTTCCGCCCATTTGTGTTCTTCCTGATAAAGCCCCGCCAGCAACATGTTTTTCTCGGCGAGTACCGCCGGCGGTGCGCGGTCACTGATTTTCTCCAGGGTTTTCCGCGCTTCTTCACGCTGATGGAGCTGAAGCAGCAGCTTGGCACCGGTCAATTTGGCGGGACCGAGAACGTCCTCGCCGATCTGGGGCACCTCTTCACGTAGCTTCTTGTTGGCTTTGAGGGCCTCTTTCAAGTTGGGCGGATTCAAACGCAGATAGGCTTGGCTAAGCAAGGTCAAGGCTTCGGCGCGATCGTCAGCGGCGTCCATGTCGGCCTTGAGCAGCGCAATCACCTGAGCGGGATCGTCGCCGAGATGGAAACCGAGTTTGGCCAGCCGATAGTGCAGTCGACTGACATCTTCGCCACCAAGGCCGTGCCGTTCCGCTTCCTGCAAGTACCGGCGTGCTTCGTGCCAATGCTCGCTGGTTGCAGGTGCGCCGGCCTGCTCGGCTATGCGAAGATGAGCCGAACCGAGGAGGAAAAACGCTTCTGCTGCTCGTCCCTGGTCATAGAGGAGGTTTTCAACAGCCAGCTGCGCATGCCGCAGAGCACCGTCGGGATCGTTAGTGTCTCGCTCCAGCAGCCGGCGTGCTTCGGCCAAGTGGTGGTGCAACTGCTGCACGGGATCGGGGGCGATCAGGCTGCGCATCAGGCAGGTGGTGAGCAGCGCCGCCACGCCCACAAAAAACACCGGTACTTGCCATAAATGGCGCAGCGAAAGAGAGGACGAGCGCTGTTCGCCTAAGTACGACGGCGTTGCGGGGACTTTATTTGGCTCCATGCGTTCACCCGGCAATCGTGGGCCGCACGGCTGCTCTGCCGTGGCGTGGGCCTTTTCACAAATCCGCCCTAGCCTGTCAAGACGGTTCCCCCGGTAGCTCTGGCGAGCGGGGGGTGTCAACCCCCCGGTTGAGGCGAGCGGGGGGTGTGAACCCCCCGGTAGAACAACCTACCGGGGGGTTCACACCCCCCGCTCGCCTAGAATGCATATTCTCACGTCGCCGGAAGCGAGAAAATTTTGCGCATCTCATCGTCTTCTCATAGACTTGCGGTTAAAATCAGATGGAGTGAAGGAGTAGTCTTGCGGGACTGCGCTAGCCTGATTCACGCTTTCCTACCACGCTTGACTCGTGTTATCCTTCCGGGATCGGGTTAGCGATACACAAAACGGGTTGGATGACTTTTCCCAGGTGCTGCCATGAACACGCACTATTCTCGTTCGCGTCGCCCCGCCTTCACGCTGATCGAGCTCTTGGTGGTGATCGCCATCATCGCCATCTTGATCGGCTTGTTGCTACCGGCTGTGCAGAAAGTCCGCGATCGTGCCAATAAGATTCACTGCGCCAGCAATCTGCACAACATCGGCATCGCCATCCACATGTATCAAGACGTCTTCAACCAGTTCCCTGACGCCTCAGATACGCCTACGGTCCCCTGCAACCCGCCGGCCCCGAGCAAAGGACCGTTGTACCTCGTCATCGCTCCGTTCGTGGAGAGTCTACAAACGACGACCAACAGCAACCCGCTGGTAGCGGCGTCGAAGATTTTCTTCTGCCCCAGCGACCTGTATCGCCAACAACCCTTGTTGTCCATGAATCCGCTGCCGCCAGACCCCAATTGGACGGCAACAGGCCAGTACATTGACACCCCTCAGACCGAATTTTGGTATGGGACGGGGATCTTCACACAGGGACTCAGCTATGAGTATGGCCGCTACAATAAGGTCTCTTCCGGCCGCGGCGTGCCTACGCCCGTCGCTGGCGGCGCGCAGACCGGACTGTGGCAGCAGAACTTGGCCAAGCTCGAATCGGGAGGCAACAAAGGGTCCAGCAACATCCTGATGGTTTACGACTTCGATCCGGTTCACGGCATCATGGGCAGCGGCGTCTCGCGCAATTACCTCTACGCCGACGGCCATATCCAATAAGGACCGCATCCGCACCCCAGCCTTTACAGGAGGAGCGTACTATGGATTTCTTATCCAATCGGTCGCAAGACGAAGAACGCGTCATGTCACGGCAGTTGTACCGCGCAGGGCAAACTCAGCCGGCCTCGAAAACGGCGGCACAGACGCCAGCGTCCACGCCGTGGAAAGCTGCCTCGCCTTCGGCAGCCAAGCCGAAAAGCACGTCGGGACCAAGCAAGGACAAACCATCCAAGGGCCAACGCATCCTTCTGATGATCGTGTTGCTCGGCGTCGGCTACTATTTACTGTATGGCGACCCGAACCAGCGGAAAAAGGCCTACATCAGCCTGGGCGTGATGGTGTGGCTATTGGCGTTAGGCAGCTTTTCCTACTGGCTCAACCTCCCCGATCTGGAGGCGCTGAATCGGGAGCGTATGGCCCTCTTCCAGGACAGAAGTCTGACGCCGGAACAGCGGCGCGAAAAGTTCGAACAGCTTCGGGAAAAAGAGAAGAACTTGACTCCCAGTCAGCGCCGGCAGATGGGAGAACTCATGCGCAAAGAATTCGATCGCAAGCGGAATGCAGATATGGTCGATTTCCTGAAGATGACTCCGGAACAACAGGTGGCCTTCTTGAAGAAGCGGGCCGAAGAGTGGGAAAAGCGGCGCAAGGAGTGGGAACAACGGCGCCAGCAATTTGCGAAGGCTGGGGGTAACCAGGGCAATGGTGGCGGCAACCGCGGCAATGGCGGTGGCAACCGCGGCAATGGCGGTGGCAACCGCGGCAATGGCGGCGGTCCCGGCGGCGGACCACCAGGCGGCTTTGGCGGCGGAGGAGGAGCCAACGGCTTTGCCAACATACTCGACCGCTCTTCTCCCGAAGCGCGAGCGGGCAGCGTTTATCAGCGGGCGCTGATGGCCCAGATGGGTATTAATTTTGGGCGCGGCGGTCCTGGCGGCGGTGGTGGTGGCCGCCGTTAGCAGCGGCGCCTTATACAATAAGTGGACGAGCCGGAAACGTAAACGACGGAGAACGGGCCGTCGCCCACGTTTCCGGCTCGTCCACTCTTTTGGGAAGGAGCGCATCATGTTGACCGCGGAGGGATGTCGGCAGCGCCGGCAACGCTTGTGGGACCGCCTCGATCCGCCGCCCGACAGTGATCATCTCCGCCTCAATGATCCCCTTCACCTCATTTACCTGGCCAATTTTTTTGTCGATCCGTTCAGCTCCAGCGCTGGCTTCGGCGGCTACCTGCTGCTGCGCAAGGACGGTCACGCCAAACTGCTGCACGATGATCGCATGCCCAAGTCCGTGGCGGAGGCGCACGTTGAGGAGCGTACCGTCGTTCCTTGGTACAACAGCCAGGCGCCGGCGCGTAGTCCGCGTCAGTTGGCCCTGTTGCAAACGGTCAATCCTTGCCATGATGGCCTGCGTATCCACGATCGACCCGGCGATCCCTACGCCGCTACCGTCATCCGCACCGTGGCGGAGATGCGGCGGCAAAAAGATCCCGATGAAGTGGCCCTGCTGCGCCGCTGCATGAAAGCCGGCGAGGCCGGCCACGCCTGGGCGCGGGCCAACGTCCGTCCCGGGATGAGCGAACTGGACGTTTATTGCGGCGTCAATACCGCTTGCATCCAGGCAGCGGGGCACGCCGTCGTCGTCTACGGCGATTTTGCGGTTTCGCCCGGTCCAGAGCGCCGCGGCGGCCCGCCGACCAGCCGCATCCTGGAAGTGGGCGATATGCTCATCCTCGATTACTCGGTGGTGATCGGCGGCTACCGCAGCGATTTCACCAACACGCTCGTGGTTGGCCGTGACCCCACGCCCGATCAGCAGCGTCTTTACGACCTGTGTACCCAGGCGATGGCGGCCGGTGAAAAAGAGTTGGCGGCGGAGCGCTCGTGTCGGACTGTCTACGAGGCGGTGCGCGACGTATTCGATCGGGCCGGCGTGGCCCAATATTTCCCGCATCATGCCGGCCATGGTCTGGGCCTGGCGCATCCGGAGCCGCCGTATTTGGTCCGCGAGGCCGATGAGACGCTGGTGGCTGGCGATGTGGTAACGCTGGAGCCAGGGCTGTACGTGCCCGGCATCGGCGGCCTCCGCATCGAGCACAACTACCTCATCACCCCGCGCGGCTACGAACGCCTCAGCAATCACACGATCGCGCTGCGCTGAGGAAATATCCTTGGGGCATGGTCGGCAAAGCGCTGCCGGAAAAAACCTCGGCTCGTTGTCGCAAATCCATATTTGCCAATAGTTTGTGCTCATCAGAGTCCGTTTTACCCGATAGCTCTTATGCTACCCCCGGTTGAAACGGCCCTTTTGTTTCTCCCTCCCCACCTGAGCCGCCGGGTTTAACCTGGCGGCGCGCCCTCCCCTCCTGGTAGGGAAGGGGAAAAGGGCCACACTCAAATCATGCGAAGTCTAGGTTTATCCGTTCTCTCGCACGAAGGGGGACTGTGCTCAGAAGCGCACACCGAGCTGGAAGAGGAGGTTGAGGCTCTGGAAATCGCCGGGGTTCTGGCGCTGCAACAGGCCGGTCCAGATGTAATTGTATTCGAAGCGCACGCCAGCGAAGGGGATACCGCAGCGGAAAGGATGTTCGATGTTGCTGTAAATAGCGCAATCCACGCCGCCGACGACGCCGGTCTTGTGTTGGATCTCGTTGAAGGCCACCTTGGCCGTACCCCAGCGTCCGCCGCTGTCGAAACCGACCCTCCAGTTCCAGCCCTGCGTTTGTCCGGGATCGGCCGAACCGCACAACCACCATTCGCGGCCAATGCCTAGGTTCACAAAGGTCATGTTGAGGTAATTAACCGTCAAGTCTATTGCGGGAACGACTTTGATGCTCCGAACCGGGAAGGTGCTGTTGGGGGCTGGAGGCAAGATCACGGGCACATTGTACAGGGTGACGGGTATATTGAAGTTGCCGGTGGTGTTGTAAATGTTGCTAATGCTCGCGGTGGCAACCCAGGCGGCGGTCGAAGGCCGATTGAACAGAAACAGCTGGCCGCCACCTTCAATTTCCCAGCCGGTGAGCAGGACTTTATCGAAGATGCTCGAACCGATTGGGAAAACCAGACCGCCGCGGAGAAATACGTCGAAGCCGAGAGGGCCACCGCACAGGCCGACGGGACCGCAGCAACAGGGCGACTGAGGATAATTAAGATAGGGCGAGTAGGGCGGGGCCAAGGGAATAGGGGTCATGGGCGGCGGCGGTGGACTGCCTTCATCGAGGGCGATGCCTTCCGCATTGACTCCGGCCGGCGCCGGCCGAAAAGCGGAGCTGAGCGGCCCGCTGCCCGTTGCCGAAGTCACCGGGTTGGTCGGCGCCTCGCCTCCTACGTCGGTGCGAAACGGCGTGTACAAGGACGGCACTTCCGGGAGCATCGACCCCGCCGTCGGGCCTTGGGCGTGGAGCCAACCCAGGCCGCAGAGGAGCCAGCATAGACTACTCAGCCCGATTTGCTTGACGCTCATGCCGCCCTCGTCCACAAAACTCATCTGCCTGCGGCACCCCACCGGCCGTCACAACTAGACGCTGGAATCGATCCTCCTATTCTTCGGACGAAAGACGCTACGGAATTAACCGGAATACGAAATAAATCGGTTGTGCCGATTTTAAGCGGTTAGACGGTTAGGAGGTTAGGGTAGTTGGAGGATTGGGCGGCTTCGTGTACTCTAGGAGACATGCGTCGATATGAGCTGCGCGATTCGGACGAAGCCCGGCGTTTCTTGCTTCAGGGATTGTGGTGGCAGCGCGTACTGTCGCCGCGGCCGGATCGTGTGCGTCCCGTGCTCGAATGGGCTCTGGAGATTGCCTCCGCTGGCCAGGACTTGCCGCCTTTGGGCTTTCTCGCCGACTTTGGCCACCTTGCTTTTGGCGAACTGGCGAACGAGCGGGAAGTGTTACCGGCGGCCCTTCCGTCACGAACGCTTCCGGCTCGTTGGACCGTCTTGTTGCGGACCTACGAAGACCACGTCCTCGGCAAACTCTACGTTGATCGGCTATTCAGCCGGGCCAGCGATGCCTTGCGCCGCTACCAAGGGCGCGATCGGGCGCGCGGCCTGGCTTTTGTGCTTAGACGATTCGCCGAGCGTTCTGGTTTTCAAGGCGTGCGCCTCAGTCCCGCTGTCCTCAAGTCTGTCCGGGAAGCGCCGGCCAATGAGGTCCATTCACAAGGTTGGGAATCGCTGGAACGCGATGGGCTGCACCCGATGCTGATTCCGCAATATGAAATGTTGATCGCGGCGGCGCGGCACACTGCCGAGGTGCTCGGCCCCGAGGATGTCTCCCAGCTCGAACGTGGCACTGCCCTCAAGCCGCAGGGCGAACAATTGGCCGAGCGCCAAGTGCTCCGCGCCGCTCATCGGTTGGAAGAGAGCTTGCCACACCACTGCTTCCGGCCGCGCTTACATCGCGGCGACATCTCCACGCACGTCCTCGATGACGACACCTACCCTGTCGGCGGTTTCGCCTCGCTGACCACCCGCGGCAGCATCGAAAGCCTGCTGCACTCTCAATTGGCCTATATGGAAGACGGGCAACGCCCCGATCTGTTCGACATCAAGTTCCTTCGGAACGAATTGCTGTACTACGCCCGCGATGAAAACCAATTTCTGCGCCGCCGTCGCACCTTCGTTTTTGTCCTCTATCCGGACTTAGATCAGACGCGCTTCAAGGACTGCGAGCTGGACTATCAGCGCGGCATCCTCTTGCTTGCCCTGTTGTACGTGATCGTCCGCAAATTAGCAGTGTGGCTGAGCGCCGAGGCGTTGGCGTTTCGCTTTCTGTTCGTCGTGGAGGGTGGGAAGGATTCACTCCAAGCCGAGCGCGCTTTGCTGGCGTCGTTATTGATGCAGGAGATCACCAACGGCTTGGTGCAGATAGCGACGGGGCCGGAGAACACGGTTGCAGAGCTGTGCGCAAACTGGGCGCGGCACAGTCGGTGTCACGCGCTCTTGATCGACGTGCGGCCGCGGCAATTGAACGTTCATGGTACCACCATCCATCGCCTGCGAATGGATGGCCCTCAGCCAGCCCTCGCCGATGCAGACAGCGAGCCGATTATTCCAGAGAGCGAGGAGCCGCTGGAAAGTTGGAACAAAGTCTTGTTCGAGATCCTGCAACAATGGGTCTGATGTGCTCACCGTATCCTACTGGGCACGGAGAGATCGGACATCTTGGCGAGCGGGGGGTGTGAACCCCCCGGTAGTCGAGGGCGAGCGGGGGGTGTTAACCCTCCGCCAGCACAACCGGGGGGTTCACACCCCCCGCTCGCCCTTGTTTGTGTCAAGAACGCTTTTTTCGGGATCTGGATTGACCATTTGTGCAAGTCGTGCAACATAGGAGACTTGCGCATGGCCATGTTTCAGATAGTTTGCCGATGGATGTTCTTACCCATATTGCACAATTGCTTTGCTGCGGATAGGGTGGAGCAATCGCTGTAAAGGATTGCCTTTTTTGCCTATCTTCTCTCCTTCTCGCGCAGGGCGCGAGAACGTCGTCTCCGACGTGCGGTGTCCTGTTGGAGACGCGAGAAAGGCACGGTTCGCCAATGTGGATGGTTTTCTTCACTCGAGGCTGCGAGCCTCGGTTGGCGGACGGCTGCCGCTCTCTGGGCCCCCACGGAAGGTTAACTTGGCAAGACTACTCTTCGCGCCAAGTGCGCGAGAACAAGAGAGAACCGTGATGGGGAACTACGACGTTCTCATCCTGACGCCGGCTGGGACCGGTGATCCTTCCCTGGCTATCGCCGCTTCTCGGGCGGGGGCGCGGGGTTTTCTCGATCTGGAGCACTATGCCGAGTCTCTGGACGTTGGTCATGCTCTGGATCAGCTGGCGCGTTTCGCCCTGAATGGGTTCGGCGTCAAGCTCGGTTCGACGGGCGGCGCTCTGTTGCCCTTGCTGCTCGCCGAGGATTGTCGTTGTTGCGAGGTGATCCTTGCGGGAGGCGAGCAAGCCGAATGGAGCGCGTGGATCGCGCAGTGTCGCCGCCGACAAATCCGGGTGTTGGTGGAAGCGATCACCCTTGCCGAGGCGCGGCGCGGCGCAGCGTTAGACATCGATGGCCTCATCCTCAAAGGTCAAGAATCCGGCGGGCGAATCGGCGCGGACACGACCTTCATTCTGCTGCAACGCTGGCATGCCGCTGTCCGTGCCGGCGATGTACGCGATCTGCCGGTCTATGCTCAAGGGGGCATCGGTCTGCACACGGCCGCCGCCTGTGCGGTGGCCGGGGCTGCCGGCGTGGTGCTTGATAATCAACTCCTGCTTTGCCGTGAATCCCCCTTGACGGAAGAAGCGCGAACGTTGCTTGCCGACTTCGACGGCAGTCAGACGCAATGTCTAAGCGATGCCAAGGGACGGACGTACCGCTGTTTCGCACGTCCCGGTCTTACTGCTGAGCAGGGTCGCTCTTTTACGGTAGCGGCGGCCCCGCTTTCGGATGGTCCCCACGCGGACGGCGTGTGGTTGATTGGCCAAGATGCAGCGTTCGCCCGGCCGCTGGCCGAGCGCTATCGCACAGTCGGTGGCGTCGTGCAGGCGCTGCGGCAGAGCATTGCTCAGCACATCGACACGGCCTGCCGGTTGACGCCGCTGGCCGAAGGAGCGCCGCTGGCTCGGCAGCACGGCACGCGCTATCCCATCGTGCAAGGGCCGATGACGCGCGTCAGCGATACCGCCGCTTTCGCCGACGCGGTCGCCCGCAACGGAGCCTTGCCTTTCCTTGCTCTGGCCCTGCTCCGCCGCGACGAGACCGAGCAGCTGTTGCGCCAGACCAGCGAACAGCTGGCCGGTCGGCCCTGGGGCGCCGGTATCCTCGGCTTCGCGCCGCCGGAGATCCGCCGGGAACAGACCGAAGCCCTCCGCGCCTTCCGTCCCCCCTTTGCCCTCATTGCCGGCGGGCGGCCCGATCAGGCGCGTGAGCTGGAAAACGAAGGCATCCCCACTTATCTGCATGTCCCCTCGCCGGGGCTGTTGTCGTTGTTCCTCCGCGCGGGGACACGGCGGTTCGTCTTCGAGGGCCGGGAGTGCGGCGGCCACGTCGGCCCGCGTTCCAGCTTCGTCCTCTGGGAAACTATGTGCCAACTGGTGCTCGAGCAGCTGGCGAGTGGGGCCGCATCCGCGCCTCGGGCCGCCGAATTGGCTGTCTTGTTTGCGGGGGGTATTCACGACGCGCTGTCGGCGGCGATGGTCGCGGCGCTGTCGGCCCCTCTCGCTGAGCGCGGCGTCGCTGTCGGCGTCCTGATCGGCACCGCTTATCTGTTCACCCACGAGGCGGTCGCCGCCCATGCCATTGCGCCCCGCTATCAGCAAGAGGCGCTTCGCTGTCAGGACACCGTCCTGCTGGAAACCGGGCCGGGCCATGCCATCCGCTGCATCGCCACGCCTTACGCCGAGACTTTCGAGCAGGAGAAACGCCGTCTGCAAAACGAGGGCCGTAAACCCGACGAGGTCCGCGAAGCGCTCGAAGCCCTGAACATCGGGCGGCTGCGCATCGCTTCCAAAGGCATTGACCGAAGCGCCGCGGGTACAAATGGCTCTGCGTGTTTTCGGGAAATCTCCGAAGAAGACCAGTTCCGCCGCGGCATGTACATGATCGGCCAAGCCGCGAGTTTGCGGCAAAGCGTCGTCTCTATGAAGCAACTCCATGAAGATATTTCTGTAAACAGTATCCCGATACTCGCTGAAGCCTCAAGCAAACACCGAAAACAACAGGCCGAAGACCCCGAGCCGCCTTCCGATGTCGCCATCATCGGTATGGCCTGTTTCCTCCCCGGCGCCGCAGATGTGCAGACGTACTGGGAGAACATTCTCGGTCGCGTCAATGCCATCACGGAAATACCGCTCGACCACTGGGACTGGCGGCTTTATTACGATCCCGACCCGAAAGCGCGCGACAAAATCTGCTCGAAATGGGGCGGGTTCCTCGCGGACATACCGTTTGATCCCCTGCTGTTCGGCATGCCGCCCAACAGCCTGACTTCGATCGAGCCGGTGCAGCTGTACGCCTTGGAAGCGGTTCGCCGCGCGCTGGCCGACGCCGGCTACGCCAACCGGCCCTTCCCGCGCGAGCGCACCGCCGTCATCCTGGGCGCCGGCGGCGGCGCTGCGCAACTTGCCATCGCCTACAGCTTCCGCTCGTATCTGCCGATGTTGGCCACGGTGCCCGGCTTGAAGGACAGCGCCGCTGAGGTCCTGCACCAAGCCGAGACGCTGCTGCCGGAATGGACCGAAGATTCCTTCCCTGGCATCCTTGTCAATGTCATTGCCGGCCGGGTTGCCAATCGCTTCGACTTGGGTGGACCGAACTTTGCCGTTGACGCGGCGTGCGGTTCGTCGCTGGCCGCCTTGTATGCTGGCGTCCGCGAATTGGAGAGAGGCGCCAGTGATTTGGCCGTGGTCCTGGGCGCGGATACCGTACAGAACCCGTATACCTACATGGCCTTCAGCAAGACGCACGCCTTCTCGCCGCGGGGGCGATGCAGCACCTTTGATGAGGCCGCCGATGGCATCGTCATCAGCGAAGGCGTCGTCGCTGTCATCCTCAAGCGCCGGGCCGATGCCGAACGTGACGGTGATCGCATCTATGCCGTCATCAAAGGCATCGGCGCTTCCAGCGACGGCCGCGATAAGGGACTGACCGCTCCGCGGCCCGAAGGACAGCTGCGCGCTCTGCAACGCGCCTACGCCAAGGCCCATGTGTCGCCGGCGCGGGTCGGGTTTGTCGAAGCGCATGGGACCGGAACGGTGGTCGGCGATCAGACCGAGGTGGCCTCGCTGGGGCAGATCCTGCGGGAAGCCGGAGCAATGCCCCGGTCGTGCGTTATCGGCTCGGTGAAGTCGATGATCGGCCATACCAAGTGTGCCGCCGGTTTAGCCGGCTTGATTAACGCGGCTTTGGCGCTGCATCATAAGGTGCTGCCGCCGCTTTTGGTCGAGAAACCCAATAGCAAGGCGCGGTTCGAGGATAGCCCGTTCTTTCTCAACACCGAGGCGCGGCCGTGGGTGCATGGTGGGCCGGGGCCGCGCGTCGCCGGCGTCAGCGCCTTCGGTTTCGGGGGCACGAATTTCCATGCCGTGCTCGAAGAATACACCGGCGATTATCTGGCCCAGACGCAGCCGGCCCTCAACCGTTGGCCTGCTGAGCTGTTGGTTTGGCGGCGGTCTTCCACGGACAATCTTGTGGCCACGGTGCAATCGCTGCGCGACGCCCTGGAGCGCGGGGCCGCGCCCACCCTTGCCGATTTGGCCTATTCGCTTTGCAAGGCCAACCCGCCGCAGCCGGAACTGCCCGTGCTGGCCGTCGTGGCGACTTCGCGGCAAGACCTCCAGCAAAAGCTCGACAGCGCGCTAACCATGCTGCGTTCAGGCCAGGAACACGGCCACGATCCGCGTGGGGTTTACTTCGCCGTCCGTCCGAAGCGCCCGCACGGGGACCGCCTCGCCTTCCTTTTTCCCGGCCAGGGATCGCAATATCCCAATATGCTCGCTCAATTGGCGATGGCATTTCCGGAAGTGCGCCAGAGCTTTGACGAAGCCGAAGCAGCGCTGGCGGGCCGCTTAGAAAGACCGTTGGGCAAGTTTATCTTTCCCCCATCGGCGTTCACGCCGGAACAGGAAAAGCAGGCCAAAGAAGCATTGACGCGCACCGATGTGGCGCAGCCGGCCCTCGGAGCAGCCAGTCTCGGCATGTTCCGTTTGCTGACGCGCCTGGGCGTGCGAGCGGACGTGTTCGCCGGTCACAGTTACGGCGATTACGTGGCCCTGAGCGCCGCTGGCGCGCTCTCGGCGGAAGACCTTATCCGTCTGTCGCACGAGCGCGGCCGCCTCATGCTCCAAGCGACCGACCGCATGCCCGGCGCGATGGCGGCCCTGGAGGCAGACGCCGCCGCTGTTGCGGTCCTGCTCGACGGCCTCGATGGCGTGACCGCCGCCAACTTCAACAGCCCCAAACAGACCGTCATCTCCGGCACAGAAGCCGGCATCCGCGCCGCCCTGGACCGCTGCTGCAAGCAGGGCATCCGCAGCCAACGCCTTCCGGTGGCCTGCGCCTTTCATTCGCCGCTGGTTGCTCCCGCGGAAGGCGCGTTCGCTCACGCACTGGCATCTTACGCCTTCAAACCTCTGCAAACTCCTGTATATGCGAACACGACGGCGGCGCCCTACCCAAGGGGGCCGGCCGCCCTGGTGGACCTGCTGCGCCGACACCTTGCTTCGCCGGTGCGCTTCTGCGAAGAGATTGAAGCCCTGTATGCAGCGGGGGTGCGTGTCTTCCTCGAAGTCGGGCCGCAGGGCGTGCTGACGGCGCTGGTCGGCCAGACGCTCGCCGGCCGGCCGCACCTGGCCGTCGCCTCCGATCTCAAGGGCCGGCCGGGACTGGTGCAGTTGCAGCACTTGCTCGCCCAACTCCTGGTCTACGGCGTGTCCGTCCAGCTCGAACGGCTCTATGACGGCCGCAACCTGCGCCGGCTCGATTTGTCCAACCTGGAACACGACAGCGCCCCAGAAAAACTTTCGCCGAGCACCTGGCTCGTCAACAGTGCGCGGGTGCGGCCGCTGCACGGCCCGGAGCCGAAGCTGCTGGGCCGGGTTTGCACCCACGATCCTGAACCGGTCCCTGATAAAAAGCATTTTTCCCATCCTTCAACTATGAAATTGATTCCTACGCAGCCGCCTGCGCCGGCGCCCTCGACAAACGGTGCAGTACCCAACAACGGCGTTCCCTATCCGTCCATGCCGGCCATTGTTCCGAGTGATGAGGCGGCGCAAGTGATGCTCCGCTTCCAAGAACTCATGGGCCGTTTTCTGGACACGCAACGCAGCGTGATGGTCAGCTATTTGCAAAGCGGAGCACCGCCGGCCAGTGTTCCTAGCTTGCCGCCGCCCGCGCACCCTACGAGCAACGGACCTGGCGTCAACGGACGCATGGACATAGCCCCCGCCCCAAGCGCCTCAGCGCCGCCCCAATCTGCTCTCGCCCTGCCTCCGAAGGAACAGACGGAAGTTGTCCCAACGACCGACGAGATGCCAAGCCCAGCGACGGGGTTGGACCGTGACACGCTCACGGCCCGCTTGCTCGACATCGTTTGTAAGCGCACCGGCTATCCGGCGGAGATGCTGGGACTCGATCTCGACCTGGAGGCTGACCTTGGCATCGATTCGATCAAGCGGGTGGAGATTTTAGGCATGTTGGCAGAAGCGGGCGGCCGCCAGACGTTTAACGTGGCGATGGAAAAACTGACGAACCTCAAGACCCTGCGCGGCATTATCGATTGCCTGGCGGCCGCCACTCCGGGCGAGTCTGTGTCTCTGAGCGGAGAGCATCCGTCCCCTCAGAAGGATGGATCTCCAAGGGCGGACGCTCCTTGCCCAAAATCGCCGGGCGCTATTCAGCGTATGCTCCTCACTGCCGTAGACGCTCCGCCGCTGGCGGGCAATCCGCCCCTCTTGCCCGGCGGCACTCTTCTCTTGACCGATGACGGCGGCGGCGTCGCTGCTGCATTGGCGCAGCGCCTGCGTGATCTCGGCCAACCAGTCGTCTTGGTAAGCGCTACGCCGGGCGAAAACGTGTTCCATGCCGACCTTACCGATCCGCAAGCCGTCGAGCAGCTGCTTACGCATCTTCGTAACCAATATGGCCCTATCAATGGGCTTATTCACCTGTTGCCATTGACCCCGCCGCGCACGGAGCATTCGTGGACGGAGCGCTTGCAGCTGGAAGTGAAAGCGCTGTTCTTGCTGGCTCGCGGCTTGGCGGACGAGTTGCAAAGGGCCGCAGAAACAGGCCGCGCTGTCGTGTTGGCGGCAACGGGCCTGGGCGGCTCGTTTGGTAGTGGGACAGGCGCACAGCTCGCGGATGATTTTTCGCCGGGACAGGGCGGCGTCGCCGGGTTAATCAAAAGCCTCGCCCACGAGTGGCCGAATGTCTTTGTGCGCGTGGTCGATGTCGATCGCCGTACCGCTGCGGACCGGCTCGCCGCTCTTCTCTTCGCCGAGTTGGGCGACCCGAGCGGCCCCATTGAGGTCGGCTACCAGGGCGAGCGGCGTCTTACACTGCAATGCCGGCCCAGCCCGCTGGAGAAAACGGCGAATGCATCGGTGCTTCTGGACCGGGATGCGACAGTGTTGCTAACGGGCGGCGCGCGCGGCATCACGGCCGCCGTCGCCCTGGAATTGGCCCGTCGCTATCAACCGAACCTGGTCCTGGTCGGGCGCTCGCCGTTGCCGGAAGACAGCGAAGCGGCGGACACTGCCGGTCTCACCGGCGCGGCCGAGCTGAAGGCCGCCCTCATCGAGCGGCTGCGCCGGGAAGGCCGTCTCGCTTCGCCGGCCATCGTCGAATCGGCATATCAACGCTTGTTACACGATCGTGAGATGCGCAGCAACCTCTCCCGGCTGAAGCAAACCGGCGCCCGCGTCCATTATTACCAGGCTGACGTGCGCGAGGAGGCCGCCCTGTCTGCCGTGCTCGACGACGTGTACCGTCGCTTCGGCGCCATCGACGGCGTGATTCACGGCGCCGGCGTCATCCAGGACAAATTGATCCGCGACAAGACGCCCGAATCTTACGATCGCGTCTTCGCCACCAAAGTCGAGAGCGCCTTGATTCTGAGCCGACGCTTGAAGTACGAGCAGCTCCGGTTCTGCGTGTTCTTTACCTCGGTGGCCGGGCGCTTCGGCAATCGCGGACAGGCCGATTATGCCGCCGCCAACGAAGTCTTGGCGAAACTGGCGGTTTACCTGGATCGCCGCTGGCCGGGCCGTGTCGTCTCCATCGCCTGGGGGCCGTGGTCCACGATCGGTATGGTGTCCGAGCTGGAGAAACATTTGGGACAACGCGGATTGCAAATGATTCCTCCGGAAGTAGGCCCTTTGTTCCTTGATGAAGAATTGCGTCTGGGTCGCAAGGGTGAATGCGAGGTCATCATCGCCGGAGACGTGGGGCAACTGGCCTGCCCACGCCGGACAACGCGCAACGACGAGACAGAAGCTGTGCGTTCAACAGGAGGCCGCCGGCCATGACGCGCATGTCCTATAACACGCACGGGACACAAGTTGGGAACGTAAGCGATGGAGCGACCGGCGCGATGCTGGTCCCACTGGCAACTGTCGCGGACGCTTCCGACCCATATCTTCGCTGGGAAACCGAGGTTTTCGTCCTCCGCGGCGACGATCGCACCGCACTACGTCAACGTTTGCAAACCCTGGCCGATTTTCTCGCTCAGCATCCCGCGATTGCGTTGAAAGATCTGGCCTTCACCCTGAACACGGCGCTCACTCCGGGCGGCAGTCGGTTGGCAGTCGTGGCGGAATCGGTGGAGACCCTGCGCGCACGGCTTGGCCGTGCCGCCGAGCGCTTGGCCGACCCCCATTGCAAGCAAATCAAGGATACGCGCGGGATTTATTATTTCGATGAGCCGCTGCACCCGCAGGGTAAACTCGCGCTGCTGTTTCCCGGAGAAGGCGGGCAGTATCTCAACATGTTGCGCGACTTGCTGCCGCACTTTCCCGAAGTCCGCGCTCATTTTGAGCAATGCGACCGCCTCTCCGTTCAAGGCGGCCGGCCCAAGCCGATTAGCCAGGCCGTTCTGTTGCCGGAAGCCGCGCCTGCGGAGGAGCGCCAACAGGCGGAACGCGAATTATGGCGGTTAGACAACGCTATCGCCGCCATTCTCATGGCCGATTGGTCGCTTTATGAATTGTTGCATAACTTGGGGCTGCGGCCCGATGTTCTCGCCAGCCACAGCGCTGGCGAATTTTCGGCCCTGACGGCGGCCGGATGCTTCGAGCACAATGATACGCTTATCACCGAGCTATTCGCCCTGGGCCGCTTGCTGCGCCGGCAAGAAGACGAGGGCGAAATCCCCGAGTACGTTTTGTTGGCCGTCAGTGCCGAGAGCGACGCCATTATGAAAGTCCTTGCTCCGCAGCAGGACGCTGTGTGCGTGGCCATGAACAACTGTCCCCATCAAACGGTCCTCGCCTGTCTTCCTTCTGCGACAGCTGTCGTCGAAAAAGAGTTGACGGCGCGCGGAATTATCTGCGAGCGTTTACCGTTCAGCCGGCCCTATCACACGCCGCTGTTTGAGCCGTTCCTGGCCCCCGTGGCGAAGCTCTACCAAACCCTGGGCGTCCGGTCGCCGCGGATCCCAATCTATTCATGCATCACTGGCCAACGCTTTCCTGACGACCCCGAAGCGATCCGCCGCTTGTCCATTGAGCACTGGGCCCGTCCGGTCGAGTTCGCGCGCATGATTGAGACCATGTACGTCGATGGGGTGCGTCTGTTTGTGGAGTGCGGCCCGCGCGGCCATTTGACCTCGTTCGTTCAAGATAGTTTGCGCGGCCGTTCCTTCGAGGCGATCGCCGCTAACGTAGTGCATCGTTCGGGATTGACGCAACTCAACCATATGGCGGCGCTTCTGGCAGCGCATCATGTGCCGTTGCGCTTCGAGCATTTATACAACCGCCGCGATCCCCAAAGAATCCAATGGGAACAGAGCGGAGAACATAAGCTCCCTGAGCATCCCCTCGGAGGGTGGACGCCTCCCACTTCGGCAGTGGACGCTCCCCGCTCTATGACGTTTCGCGCAACCGTGATGCAGCGCTACTTCGGGGTCATGGAGCAATTCCTCGATCTGGAGCGCGAGATGACAGAAGCATTTTTGGCCTCTCGCTGCGGCGCTCGGGGCGCTGACGCCACCCCGCTCGCCTGGCCGCTCTTGGGCGACATCATCCGCCACGAGCCGGGACGCGAATTGCTCATGCGGCGGCGTATGGATTTGGCCGAGGACCTCTACGCTTCCGATCATACCTTGGGCGCCCGGCACGCCAGCGCCGTCGATCCGACGCATCACGGTTTGCCGTTTCTGCCGATGGCGTTCAGCCTGGAAATGATGGCCGAAGCGGCGTCGTTGCTCGTGCCGGGCAAGCGCCTCGTCGGCTTTCGGCGCGTTCGCCTGCAACGCTGGGTCCCTTTCGATGATGAGCCGACCACCGTTGAGCTGACGGCCCGCGTTCTCCCCGAAGCACCAGACGAAGTTGCTGTGGAGGTCCGCGATTGGGGCAACGCCGTCTGTCCGGGCAACGCCGCTTCGCCCGCCGTCACCGGCGTCGTCCTGTTCGGCGACCATTATCCCGAACCGCCCCCCGCGGAAGATTTCCCGCTAACCAACGAGGGGCCGTGCCGCTATACGGCGCATCAGCTTTATGAAGGGGAACATCGCCTTTTCCACGGCCCCCTGTTTCAGGCACTGGTGTCCACGGATCGGCAAGGCGACGAAGGCATCGAAGGGCACCTGCAAACGCGGCCGCATTCCGGCCTGTTTCGCTCGCATCCGCAGCCGAATTTCCTCCTCGATCCCCTGTTGATTGATGCTTCGACGCACCTGCTCGGCTGCTGGCACCTCGGCTGCGCCGATCAAACGGGCCGCGTCGTCTTGCCCTACGAATTGGGCGCCGTGACCTTTTACGGCCCGCGCCCGGCGGTGGGGACGAAGATCCAATGCCGCGTCCGCATCGAACGGCAGTCGGCCCGCCAGGTCAGCCATCGCATCGACTTGCTGGGGCCGGATGGTCGGCTGTGGTGCCGCCTGGCGCCGGCCGAATACTGGCGTTTCTATTGGCCGTTGGAATACGTCGATTTCTTCCGTCGCAAAGAGCAATTTCTTCTGGGCAAACGCTGGCCCGCCGACGCCAACGTCCCCGGCCAAGTCTGTTGCCTGCGCGTCGATCCTCCCGATGATCTGTGCCAGACGGTGCAGCGCGCCGCCCTGGCGCGCGTGACGCTCAGCCGTGCGGAATGGGGCCGTTTTCGACTCCTCAAAGTATCCGAAGAAGAGCGTACTACCTGGCTGTTCGGCCGTATTGCCGCCAAAGACGCCATCCGTGCTTTGTGGTTCGAGCGGCATGGGCAGCGCCTCTTTCCGGCCGACCTCGAAGTGGAGGTTAGCGAGGACGGTCGCGCTACGGCACGCTACCGCGGCGGGGTCTTGGCCGAAGAATTGCCGCGCGTTGCTTTTGCCAGCGTCCCAGGGATGAGTGTGGCAGCGGCGGCGTTTGGTCGAAGCGTTCAGCTCACGTTGCAACGCCGCGACGGTGCATGGACGGCCGCCGTGGCCTGGGAATAAAGGAGGTTGATACGACCATGACCCAAGAGCAGATCCTCAACGACGTGGCCAGCATTCTGCGGAACTTCAATGGCCGCGAATATTCCGGCGACATCGGCCTGGACACGCGGTTTTTCGGCGACCTTGGCCTGGCGTCCATCGACGCCGTCGTCCTGGGCGAAACTCTGGAAGCGCATTACGGCCGCAAGCTGCCGTTTCATCTCTTCATGGCTGACCTCGGCCGCCGCGCCGTGCGCGACATCCCGCTGGGTGAATTGGTTGCATTTTTACATAATCATTTGAATATATCAACAACAATAGGTTAAATTATGCCGCGTGTCACCGTTGACGGGACCACGTTTTACTATCAGCAAGTCGGCGCCGGGCCGGATGTGGTGCTACTGCACGGCATTTCGGGCAACCTGGCGATCTGGCCGCTCATCAACCTGATGCCGGTGTTGGCCGCTGATTTTCGCGTCACCGCTTACGACCTGCGCGGCCACGGCTACAGCGACACGCCGCCCAGCGGCTATACGTCCGCCGACATGGCCGGCGACCTCGTGAACATTCAGCGCGCCCTGGGCCTGGGACCGATGTACGTCCTGGGCCACAGCTTCGGTGGCGTCGTTGCGCTTCATGCCGCCGTACTTTATCCCGAAGCCATCGCCGGACTTGTCCTGTCCGATCCGTATTTTCCCGGCCTCCGCCATCTGGAAACACGCGTCGGCCAGTGGAGTGGGTGGCAGGAATATAAGGAGCAGGCCAACCGCGCTGGACTGGAAGTGACCGAAGAAGACTGGTTCGATGTGGGCCAACTCTTCAAACAGGCGGCCCATCTGCCGCCGGAGCGGCACGAGATGTTTCGCAAAGAATTGGGCCTGGCGGCGATGGAACGGCTGACACGGCTGGCGGCGACGACATGCGGCGATGACGTGAAGGCCGTCGCCGGACTGACTGAAGAACGTATCCGCTCTGTACGGCATCCGTCGATCGCCTTGTATGGGGAAAATTCGCCGTTTTTGGCGACATGCCGTTATCTCGAACAAAACCTGGCCAATTGTCGCGCCGTGCTGGTGCCAGACGCCAAGCATCGCGCCCATGAAGAGAACCCCTTGGCCTATGTCGCCCTGGTTCACAAACATCTGCGCGAGTTGGCCGGCCTTGCGCCCTTGCAGGGCCGAGGAGGGGCGGCATGAGCTTACGCGGCCAGGTTGCTGTGGTGACGGGTGCGGCCAGCGGCATGGGCCGTGCGCTTTGTCAGGAGCTGGCCCATGAAGGCGCTCGTCTCGGTTTGCTGGATCGCAACGCCGAGGGATTGGCATCGCTACAAGAGCAATTACGCAAACAGGGAACGACCTGCCATTGTGCCCCAGCGGACGTAAGGGACCGTCAGGCCGTGCGCTCGGCCATCGGCGCCCTGGTTGCCGAATTGGGGCCGGTGGATTTGTTGGTTGCCTGCGCCGGCATCACCGGAGCGACTTTTGCAGACGATCTGGCCGTTGAACAAACGGAAGCGATCTTGCAGGTCAACGTTTTAGGCGTTGTTTACTCTTTGGAAGCCGTGTTGCCAGATATGTTGGCGCGCCGAAGGGGACATATCGTCGCTTTGTCGAGTTTAGCCGGGTGCCGGGGCATGCCCTTTGCCGCCGCCTATAGCGCCAGCAAGGCGGCGCTGACGACGTATCTGGAAAGCCTGCGTCCCTCCCTGCGGCGCCGCGGCATCGCCGTCACCACCGTGCTGCCGGGATTTGTGCAGACGCCGCTGATGGAGAACGCCCCGGTGCAGCCGCCGATGGCGCGGATGGGACCGGAAATCGCCGCACGGCACATCCTCCGCGCCATCCAGCGCCGCAGCCGGGTCTATGCATTTCCGTGGAGCACCCGTTTGCTTCTGAGCGTGCTGCGTTGGCTGCCGCCGTGGCTGTACGATTGGTGCATGGCACGCGGTGCGATGCGCGTTCCTCATGTCACCTATTGAGGAAAGGCAAGACGACATGACACCTTCAACCGGAGTGACGAGTGCGGTTGCCCTGGCGCCCCCACAGACGCAAACGCGCGGGGCACTAACACAACTCGACTCGCTGCGTTGTATCGATTGCCATGCCCAGCTGTCGCTTCCCCAAGAGCACAGCACAACTTGCGCTATCTGTGGCCGCACCTATCCCGTCCGCGGCGGTCTGCTGATCGCGCAGGGCGAATTGACGGGCAAGAACCGCATCGCCGCCGCTTTTTACAACAGCGAACGCTGGTTGCGTTTTCGTCCGTGGGAACAGCTGTTTCTTAAGACGTTCGGCGGCTTGCCCGGCGCGCGGATGCAGATCCTTCGTCATCTGCGTCATCTACGCGGCGGAAAAGTGCTGGAAGTCGGCATCGGCGATGGCGAGAACGTCGCCCTACTGCCGCGCTCCCTTCAGATCGCCGGCATCGACATCGCCGAACGGCCCCTGGCCGCTTGCCGTGATCGCTACCCCAAACGCGGATTGTTCCTGGCGCTGGCAGAGGGCGAACACATTCCCTTTGCGGATGGCACATTCGATGCCGTTCTCAGTGTTGGCGGATTCAATTTCTATAGAGATCCGCAAAAGGCCTTGATGGAGATGGCCCGCGTCACACGCCCCGGCGGACGGATCGTCGTCGCCGATGAGCTGCCCGACCTATACGAATGGGGCTGGGGACACCTGCTCGGCATTCCGCAGTTGGACGATTGGCTGATGCGACGATTCTGGCTTGGTCCAGAGTTCACGGACATGGTCATGAACACGCGCCTGGATGTTCGCGCCCTTGCCCGCTCCGCCCTGCACCGCCTGAAAATCTACAGCATTTGGCGCGGCCTTGGTTATTGTATCGTCGGTGCGCCGCCCCACGATTAGATCGAGCACCTGCTCTCTGGAGATATTCATGACTGCAACGCAAACACTTTCTGCGACGTGGCTCAACGATTGCGAATGGATGCAGTGCCCCGATTGCGGCGGCCAACTGGAAGCAGTTCCAGAGGGACTGGCCTGCATCGATTGCCGACGCCTCTTCCCCATCCGCGACGGCATTCTCGACATGCTCCAACCCCTTCAGGGCAATAACAAAGTCGCCGCCGATTTCTACAACGGCCCGCTCTGGCCGCGCTTCCGCTTCTGGGAATGGTTCACCTTTCTGTGCAACGGCGGCGAACGCCGGGCGCGGCGGCAGATCCTGAAGCACCTGCCCAATCTCTCCGGCAGGCGCTTATTGGAAGTGGCTATCGGCGATGGCGCCAACGTACCTCTCCTCCCAGCCGATTGCCAAATCTATGGCAACGACATTTCGACCGTGCAGCTGACGAACTGCCGCCGCCGTCACCCCGACCGCGATTTGCGGCTGTTCCTGGGCGAAGCCGAGAGTTTGCCCTTCCGCGATCACAGTTTCGATCATGTCCTGAGCGTCGGCGCTTTCAACTACTTCAACGATCCCTTAAAGGCATTGCGTGAAATGGCCCGCGTCGTCAAGCCGGACGGACGTGTCGTCGTCTCTGACGAAGTGCCCAACCTGCCCAATCGCCTGCTCGGCTACTGGATCGGCCTGCCGAAGCTCGACCGCTGGATTATGTCGCGTTTTCTTAACCTCGGCCCGGAATTCGCCGACATGGTGGACAAGCACCGCCATCTCCAACTGGAACCGCTGGCCCGCGAAGTGCTCCGGGATTGGCAAATTCACTCGCTGTGGTTCTCAGTGGGTTATTGCATCGTCGGTCGGCCCAAGTGTTCCGGTTGATGGACACAGACAGAGCGAGGCGTGCTCGCCTACGGCTCGCGGCTAAACAATGTTAATTCCTTCCATAGTTTGGCTTCCAGTTCCGCCGCGGCGGCCGAGGAGAAACGGGGGCGAGCGGCCAGCAGTTTGAGGTCGTCGCCCATTGGGATCTCTTTTTGTCCCTTGGGCGGCGACGTGATGGCGAAAGCGCGTTCGGTGGGTTGGCCGAGACAGAATTCGTTGCCGTCGATGTGCAAAAGGCAATCCTCCGTCAGGTTGGCCGGCAGCCATTGGATGGCGCCGAGCGGTTCGCCATAGTTGCCATCCGCATCGCGGCCCACCGGCCAGACCAGCGTATTCACACGACCGGTCTGCTCCTCAACGAGAACGGCATAGCGAAGGACGATCGGTTTGTGCTGGCCTTCCACGGCCAGAAAACTCGGCGAATCGAAGACCAGGAAGGTGGCTGAACGGGCGACCACCACCATGTCATCCAGTTTTTCCTGCGCTTTGCTCAGGACGATGCGAGCGAGCAGCCCCAGATCGGCGCCAAGTCGTTGCTGCGTGTCGGGCGTGATGATGACGTCCTTATCGCCGATACGCGTGCCCAGGCCGACGGCGACTTTCTCCAGTTTGTAGCGCTTGCCGCGTTCACCCTTGTCACCGCGCTCCACCTGGGGCCGCACGTCGGCAACGATGGCGGTGAACAGCAGGCGTGTCAAGCGGTCGGCAGTAGGCGATAACTTCTTCACATCGCCGGCGCCGGGGCGAGAATAGGTCTTGAGGAGGAGATGGCTCCAGCCTGGTGGAGCTTCGGTGCCGATGACCGTGCCCGGCGGAATTTGTGGCAGGCGGCGCAGGGTTACATCATAGGCCGTGTCCGATTTGCCGTCCGAGCAAGCAACATCGGTAAGACAGCAGAGCATCAATACACTGAGGAGCATCTTGCCGATGAGCCGGACACCGCGAACACCATGCCGGCACTGCACCATCATGACTGTCCTCCGTGAATCGGGGTTCGCTCACTAGGCGACATTGGGGCGCCTGGCGAGCCGCCGCCTGGAATTGTTCTCCGGCGGCAGAGGATTGTCAAGGCGCCCGAATGATTGCTTATGGACGCGGGACATTAGGTAATGAGCGCAGAAGAGGCGATTCGCAGGGGCCGCGTGTTGGTGACGGGGGCTAGCGGCTTTCTCGGCGTCAACCTGGTCTGGGCCTTGCGCGAACAGGGTTTTCGCGTCCGTGCTTTTGTCCGCCGTCCGCCGTGCGGGCCGCAGTGGGCCGGACTCGAGGACGTAGAATTGGCGATTGGCGATGTGCGCAATTTGGAGCAGATCGAGTATGCCCTGGAGGGCGTGACAGGCGTCCTGCACGCCGCCGCTCTGACGCGCATCCTTCCGCGACCGCAGCGGGATGCGTATCATGTCAACGTGGAGGGGACGCGGAATGTCTGTGCCGCCGCCCTGCGCGCCGGCGTGCGCCGCCTGGTGTTCACCTCCAGCGCCTCAACCCTCGCTCCGGTCTCTTCCATTCGCGCCCCCTACTACGACAGCAAACGGTGGGCAGAGCAGGTAGTACAGACTTTCAACGCCCTTGGCCTACAGACGGTCACTTTCTGTCCCGGCTATCTTCTCGGTCCGCGCGACGCCCGGCCGACGACGAATGAGTTGCTGCTGTACGCGGCCCGCTGGCGCTGGCCGATCTTGCCGCCGGGCGGCATGAACGTCCTCGATGTGCGCGAGGCAGCGCGAGCACACGTCCGCGCCTTATGGCTGGGACAGCCCGGCGAACGCTACGTGCTGGCGGGGCCGTATCAGAGTTATGCGGACCTCGGCCGCATCGTGCGGCGCATTCTCGGCTCGGGCACCGTCTGGGTCTTGCCGCGCTGGACGCGCTACGTCGGCCCCATCCCGCTGGCCATCGCCTCCGGTATCTTCACCAACATGCCCAATGGCTTGACCGTGCCGAGTTTTCATTATGGCTTTGTCTGCTATCATCTATCGGGGGAGCGAGCGGACCAGACGTTTGGCCTGACGCATCGGCCGGTGGAGGAAACGGTGCGCGATACCTTGCGTTGGTTCGGCGCGATGCCTTCTTGAAAAACGGGGGCCAGTCATGAACCTCGCCATCGCAACCCACCAGCTCTCGCGGTCTTTCGGCGACTTTGTCGCCGTTAACGGCATAGATCTGCGCGTGGAACGGGGGACGTTTTACGGCTTCCTTGGGCCGAACGGGGCCGGCAAATCAACGACTATCAAGATGCTGACCGGCCTGTTGGCCCCATCGCGGGGCAGCATCCGGGTGCTGGACAAAGACATGCTCAATCCCGAGGAGGCGCTTCAGGCCAAGAGGCGAATCGGTGTCGTTCCCGAAGATTTGGCGCTGTTTGATAATTTGACGGCGCGCGAGTATTTGACGTTCATTGGCCGTATGTACCTGCTGCCGCGCGATACTATCCGCGGACGCATCGATGAGCTGCTGTCTTTGCTCAGCCTGGAAGGCGAAGAGAAAAAGCTCACCTTGGAATACTCGCACGGCATGAAGAAAAAATTGGCCTTGGCCGCTGCTTTATTGCCTAATCCGGATCTGTTATTTCTTGATGAACCGTTTGAAGGCGTGGATGCCGTGACTTCCCGTATCATCCGTGATCTTTTGAAAGGTTACGTGGCGCGCGGCTCGACAGTGTTTTTGACTTCCCACGTCTTGGAGATCGTCGAGAAGTTATGTTCTCACGTGGGCATCATCGTTAAGGGGAACCTCGTCGAGCAGGCCCCGTTGGAGACCTTTCGCCAAGGCGGTTCCCTGGAAGATCGCTTTTTGAAGGCGGCCGGCGCGGACGCTGCCGCCGCTCCCAAACTCGCCTGGCTGGAGGAGAATGCCCCATGAACAGGCAACACTTGCTCGCCTTTCTGTGGCTGCGCTGGCGGCTTCGCCTCAACCAGTTGAAGCGTGGCGGCCTCGTCAATACCATGCTCCTGATCCTTTTGGCCGCGGCTGCGGTTGTTAGCGCCGCCGTCCTCTTTGTCGCCTTCCTTGCCGTCGGCTTGTTTGTCTTGGATAGTGCAGATCCGCCCAGCACGTTAATGTATCTCCTGGACGGCGTCGTTGTCGTTTTTCTCTTCCTCTGGATCACGGGCTTGCTGACGGAACTGCAGCGCTTCGAAGCGCTGTCGCTGGAGAAGTTCTTGCACCTGCCGGTTTCGCTGTCGAGCGCGTTCGTTGTCAACTACCTCAGTTCGCTGCCGAGCGTGAGTTTGTTGTGGTTTTTGTCGGCCACGCTAGGGTTGACCCTCGGTCTGCTCATGAGCTGGGGTTGGGCGCTGCTGTGGCTGCTGCCGATGCTGGCGGCCTTTGTGCTGATGGTCACCGCGCTGACCTATCAGTTTCAGGGCTGGTTGGCGACCTTAATGGCCAATCCGCGCCGCCGCCGTTCCATCATCGTCGTAGCCACGATGGTCATTATCCTCCTAAGTCAAACGCCGAACCTGGTAAACATCTTGCATCCCTGGCAAAGCCGGACGAGGCAGGCAGAGGCCAATCCGGCACATCATGCTCGTTTCGACAATGATGAGGAGCAGTCGCAGCAAGCGGAACAAATGATTCGCCTGATAAATCTCCTTCTGCCGCCCGGTTGGCTGCCGGCCGGCGTCGAAGCGGCGGCGCAAGGCCGGGCCTGGCCTGTGGCCCTCGCTATCTTGGGACCGACGCTGATCGGAATGGCCAGCCTTTGCCGCGCCTACCGCACGACCCTGCGTTTGTACACCGGCCACTACACCTCCGGGCAAACGGCCGGCGCCCCCACTCGCGGCGTCCGCAACGGAGCGCCTGTGCGGACGCTGCAGGCTGGTAGAGGTAGCGTCGGGCTGCTCGAAAGAAAATTGCCCGGGCTGTCGGAACAGACGTCGGCCATGACCTTGGCCGTTTTTCGTTCGTTGCTGCGTGCCCCCGAAGCGAAAATGCTCCTGCTCACTCCGCTCCTTCTTCTGGTGATCTTCGGTTCGGGGTTTCTGGCGACGGCAGGTCGCACGGATTTGCCCGAAGCGGTGCGGCCATTGATCGCTTTCGGGACGATGATTATGGTGCTGTTCAGCATGTCGGGGGTCTTGGGCAATCAGTTCGGCTTCGACCGCGACGGGTTCCGCGTCTTCGTGCTCAGTCCGGCCCGCCGCTGCGACATTTTGTTGGCCAAGAACTTGGCCGTCGCCCCGATCGCCTTAGTGCTGGGTGCGGCGGCCGCTGTGCTGGTGCAAATCGTCTACCCCATGCGTGTGGATCAATTTCTGGCGCTGGCGCCGCGCTTCGTGTCGATGTATTTGCTCTACTGTTTGGCGGCCAATACGCTTTCGATCTTCTCACCGATGCGCATCGCTCCCAACGCGTTCCAACCAGCCCGGCCGGGGGCGGTTGCCATCTTTTTGCAGATCCTATTCCTGTTTCTTTGCCCCGCTGTGGCGGCCTTGACGCTGCTGCCCCTGGGCATCGAAGGGATAGTCGAGGCCATGAATTGGCGCCACGGGGTGCCGCTCGATCTTCTCCTTTCTTTGGGGGAGTGCGCAGTGATCGTCTGTATGTACGGTCTTCTCTTGCGCTGGCAAGGCGATTGGCTGCAAAGGCGCGAGCAGCGGATTTTACAAATCGTCACCACGCGGGCCGATTAGGGCGCCTTGTTTGCTTACTCTCGTGCTTGTGCGGTAGGCTTGCGACTTCTTCATTTGGCGCGCGGCGTGCTAAGTGATACCCTGATAGGGGCCAGGGAAGCAGCGGCCTCTTCCCCGGCCTTAGCCCTTCCTTTTGAAGTGGTATTGGGTGCCAGGAGGTGTGCATGATCCGTATCAAGAAGATCTTGTATCCGACCGATTTTTCGTCCTATTCCAATCAGGCGTATTTTCACGCCATCGCCTTGGCGGAGAAACACAACGCCAGCCTGACGGTGCTGTTCGTCTACAATCCGGACACCACCACCACGCCGGGATCGCAGGGCGATGAAGTGGCCGACCGCCGGTATTGGCAGGGACAACTGGAACAGATCCGCCCGGTCGATACGCGCATTCCGGTCACGCACGTATTGCTGGAAGGTGACCCGGCCACGGAGATCGTCCGTTACGGCCGCGATGCCGGTGTCGATCTGATTGTCATGGGCACGCATGGCCGTACAGGCGTCGACCGGCTGCTCATGGGAAGCGTCGCCGAAAAGGTGTTGCGCGACGCGTCGTGCTCGGTGCTGGTGGTAAAGCTGCCGCGCGGCCAGCCCGTCACGCCCCAGGGCGATGTTGCCGTGGCTGCTACGAAGTAAGATGAGCGGCGACTCGTAGGAGAGCGGAATGGCGCTCCCCTACCGGTCGCCGCTGAACGATTTATTCTCTCGGGCTGGGGCTAGCATCGCCGCGACCGAGGACGGTGTCTTCACGGCCTTTGCCGGCAAAGGGTTGATTGTCCCGGTTGACGAAGATGTCGTCGCCATTGATGCCAGCGAAACGATTGGTATGCCACGCGACATGGCCGCCGATGTACAGCACGTTCTGCCCCGTGCCGCCGTGGTTGCTACTGTTGGCCTGGGTCAACCATTCCAGGCGGTCGGCGACGATCGGGAAATGATCGCCGAAATCACGGCGGAGACCGTGATAGCCCGCGGCATCGACGTAGCCGAGGGTATAAGCATAACCTCCGGCTAGCTTCAGCGCTTCCGCTCGGAAGCGCTCCCGGTCCTGGGCGTACAGCTGTTCCATTTCTCGGACGGAGCGGTGTTCTGGAGGTCGGCGTTCCTGGGCCGGACAGCCGACTGAGACATCGGGGCCGAGCAGCCCGTTATCGCAGAGCACAGGCACAAAAATGCCGGCAACCCCATGCGGTCCTTTCTCCTCTACGACAGGAAAACTGCCGTCGTGCGCATCACAGTAGCGTTGAAGCCCTGTCCAGATGCGCAGGAGGTTCTCCTGGCAGGCGGTTCGTCCGTAGTAATCGCGCCACAGGTGCAGTAATAAGGGCGAGCCAAGGCTGCCCAGGACGAGGAGCAGCACGGCGGCCACCAGCACATCGGCGCGGCGCAGCCAAGGCCGGGGGACCGGCGGGGCTTGACTGCGTGGCGGTGGCGGCGCATCGGGCAGCTTGCGGCATTTGTATTCGGCAATATAAGCCAAGGTCGAAAGAGCCAGGCCGGGGCGGGGTTCGGGCGCCTGCCGGTCCGCGGCCAACGGAGCAAGAGCGCGTTCCAACAAGTGCAAACGCGACCGCAATTCCGGCGACTCCCGCAAACAAGCCTCTACCTGACGTTGCGTGTCGTCATCGAGCGCGTTGAGCAGATAACCGACCAAGTTCTCTTCCATGCCGTCACACTTCAAAAAAAGAAGGCGATGCGCTCCACGCTTCCTGAAGTTTGTTCAGGGCAGCGTGCAGCCGCGATTTCACCGTCCCAACGGGAATGCCGAGAATGTCAGCGATCTCCCGATATTTCAGGCCCTGGTAGTAAGCCAGGATAACCACTTCACGTAAAAAATCCGGCAAACGGTCAACGCTGGCGCGGACCCGCTCCTGGCGTTCCTGAGCCGAGAGATTTTCCAGCGGGGCCGGCCCGCGACTCTCCAGGCTGTCGAGCAAGCTCCGCAGCTCACCGCTGCCGTTGTCCGCACGCTGTTGTTCCAGACTCAAGACCTGATGGCGGGCGTTCCGACGGAGGGCGTCGATGGCCTGATGGGTGGCGATGGTGTACAGCCAGGGGCGGACTGGCCGGCCTGGTTCATACTGACTGCTCTTGAGATACAGCTGCAAGAACGTGTTCTGAAATACATCTTCGGCCAAACTGCTATCGCCCAGATAACGCCGCAGATAGCCGTACAGTTCCCGCTCGTAGCGACGAACCAACACGCCGAACGCTTCCGTCTGTCCCCGACAGAAACGGTCCAATAGGTCTTCGTCCGAACAGGTGCTAAGGGGGTCTGGTAGCTCCACGTTCTCCCTGTTGTCTTTACGTGGCCAAGGTCTCGCTGGTTCGCCGCTTGGGTGATTTACCTCGCCGTTCATGTGAGCGGAAAAGGACCGAACTGTCAAGCGTACAGCGCCGTTTTTCCCCCCGCTCGCCTCAGAGCGCGGACGCAATCCCGCTCGCCTCAATCTAGCGGCACATCCTTTTTGGGCGAGCAGGGAGCCAAGCATTCTTGACAACGGCAATGAAAATATGGCCCACCGCGGCCCATACGCGCAATCAGCGGAGCTCGGCAGCAGGGACAGCGAGCCGTGTCGAGCAGATCGGGATCAAGACGATGGCGTTGGCCATTGCGCTCGGGTGCGTCGCAATCGGAACCAAGCCCATCCGGCACAATAGGACAGCGATAGACATGGCGCATGAGAGAGGCTCCTCGCGGCAAGGTCAGTCGGCAGGCGGTTCGCGTGGAAAGAGCGGCAGACGCTCTTTGGCACGGACGGTAAGACGGCGCAGGTGCTGTTCCCATTCGGGTGTCCAGCCGCGGCGGCGCAGGTACAGCACGCGGATGCTTTTGACCGCATGACAGACCGGACACAGGTCGAGCGGCGACGCGGACGGACGCTGTTCGCAATGGATACAAAGCGGTTCGTGGGACGCAGTCATAAACAGTACGGCACAGCTGGGGATAGCGGATCAATTTTGTTCGCAGATACGGCCTTGGATCTGCCGGGCTTCGGGAAGAATGTTGTGCAAGGCGCTTGCCAGAGCGGCGGCGTCGGCGAGGCTCAGGGCCAGGCCACACGGACGACGCCACTCGGCATTTTCCACAAACAGAAGGACGTGCTCCTCGCCATTGAGTACGCCGTCGGTGAGGGCAACGAACTGCACAGGCATGGCTTGCAGATGCATGGGGCCTCCCTGGGAAAGAGTGAGAAAGAGAGCAGCCTATATATACTTTTGTACACTATCAAAGACAGATAATCAAGAGCTTATGGATGCGTCAATTCGTGCCAAATCGTGCCATTTGCGATTATTTTGGGTCCTGCGGCAGGGCGGCGAGCCAGGCGGCCAGGGCGGCGCGGGCATCGGGATAGGCGGCCAGCTGTTCGGCGCAGCGGCCGAACAGATGCAGCACGTCACTCCATACTTGTACCGGATCGCTTTTGTCTTCAACTGGGCCTTTGTCCTTGCCGGGACTGCCCCAGCCAGGCTTGTCGGCGCTGGCCTTGCCGGGTCCGGCCTTGAGCCAATCGAGCGGCTTGTCTTTGCGCACGTTCAGCTCTGCTTGCAGCCGTGCCTGGGCCTCAGCCTCGCGGACGGCCCGCGCGAAGGCTCGGTAATTGGCCGGCGCATCGGCGCGTTCGCCGCGCGCCAGCCAGCGCGCGAACAGTTCGCGCGGCAGACCAGCTGCCTCAGCCGCGACGTGGGCAAACCCGCCGGCGCGGATAAAAGCGACGATCTTCTCCTGAAGGGCCAGGGTCAGACGATAGCGGGCGCGGGCCATGCGGTATAACTCACGAAGCCAACAGCAGCCGGGCCAACCGGCGCGGCAGGGCGGGACCGACATACTCAAAGCCAGCTGTCAGGCGGGTGGTGGCGTGCTGAAGTTTTTTCAAGCGGCGCTCGCGGCCGACAGCCAGCGACGGCGGTCGGCGCAGGCGCCAATGCGGCGACCTCTGCCGTGCGCGCATCATGGCCGGGTGCGTCGTCGTCGATAGCGCCCGATAGCCGAGCGCTTTCCACATCGACGCGATCAAGGCCGACAAGGCATTGCCGATGCCGACGCCTTGAAAATCCGGGAGCGTGACCGTGCGATGCTCGCGCCGCGCCGGCGGTCCCGCACCGACAAACGGCAGCCAGGCGCTGAAGGCGATCGGCTGTTCATTCCAGCTGGCCAGAAAGCACACGGCACTCCGATTCAATGCGGCGCTCAAATAGTGATGCGGAGCGAAAAGCGGCCACGCCGATGCCTGGCAACGAACGACGGCGAGGGAGATGGCCGGCCGTCGTTGAAGACGCCTCCAGGTAAAGGCGTTTTCCGCAGGCCGATAAACCCAATCCGGTTGCAGCCATGCTTCCACGTCTTCATGGCAGGTCACGGCGATGAAGCGCTGGCCGCGCTGGCGGACGACTTTGGCCAACGCCGCCGAGCCGATCTGCGCCACGGTGCGGTCCACGACGCTGGTGTATTCGTCCATGACGGCCAACTCCGGCGCTTCGGCGAGCAGACGGGCGAGGGTGACGCGGAATTGCTGGCCGGTCGAAAGCACGTGAAATGGCCGCAGCCACGCCGGCGGCGACGCAAAACCTACCGCCGATAACAGAGCTGTTATGTCCTTGATGGACAGCCCCGCGGGGAAGCCGTCCAACAGCGCGGCGTGGCGCGGCCAGACAAAATCGTGGTGCAGATGACCCGGCCAAAAGTGCCGGGCGATCGTGCTTTTGCCGCAGCCGGACGGTCCGGCAATGAGACCGATGTTCCACGAGCGTTCGTCGAGTGGGAGCGATACGTTCCACTCCAGACGCGTGGTTTTCTCCACGGCAAGATCGAACATGCCGCGCAGTTGGGCCACACGGGCCGATTCGACAATGGGCGATTCAACAGTGAGGATAGTTTGCATAACTTCGTTTTCCCACCCCGCGCAAGCACGCTTGCGCGGGGTGGCGTAACTTCCCCTTTCTCACGACACCAGCGCTTTGCACTTCAATCCCTCGTCCTGAAAGCGCTGCAACAATTCCATCTGCATCGTCTCATTCGCGCATTCGATGAGGATGAGAAATTGTTCGGGAAGGTCTCGGTCCTTGCCGCGGGGTGAGTTTACCGCCTTCAGGGTTTCTTCGACCGCGGCGTTGGCGCGGCCGACCGATGCCCACAGATTGGCGAGGGCGTCGGAATCCGTGCGGGTCACGGCCTGCAAGCGCTGGAGCGCCGTCGGATCGTAGTCGGCCAGCTGCGCCAGCGGATCGAGCGACAGCAGCAACGCGCGGGCCTCGGCGTCGCTGACATCCAGCACCTCGACATCCACTTCCAGGTCCGGCGCCACGTCTTGACGCAGATGGCCGTCGATGAGTTTCAAACGCCCATCGGGCAATTCATAGGCCAACAGCGAGCGGGCAAAGCCGATTTCCTCGTAGAGCGCAGCCAACGCCGCCCGTTGGGCTTCGGTGTGCAGGCGGGGGTTCAGCTCGTGCGGCAGCAGGTCGCCGGCCCGGACGCGGCGATGCTCCTTGATGCGATTGCGAATCGGCTTCATGACGCTTGCCTCGGCGTTTGCGGGATAGCTGTGCTCTTAATATCGTCGATAGCTTGTTTCACGGCGGCCTCGACAGCCGACCGGACAATCTGATCGATGTCAGCTTTGAGCGTGGCCATCACGGACAGCCGGCCCGTCGCGGGGACCGGCGCGATGCTGGTCCCACTACTTCCCCCAGGCGTTTGGGTTCCTGCTCCCACGCCGAAATGGCGCAGCAACCAGCCGCCAACGGCGGCGAGGCCATAGATCAACAAAGATTCGACAGTCATCGGTTCTCGTCCTTTCCGAAAAGAACAAAGAGGACTACCGCCCCACCAATCAGGAGGGGCCAGGAGATGCCGGCCCAACCCTTGTTCAAATCGGGGTCTTGCTCCGGCTTGTACAGCGGGTCCACTTGACGCAAGACTTCGGCCAGCGCTTCGGGACCACGGTATTCGTCTTGCCGATGCAGCACCGTGCCGTCCGGCGCTTGGCAATAGATGGTCGGTTGCCCCGTGGTGACAAAACCGGCGTCGCGGACGGCCCAGTGGTCCGGCGCATAGTCCTGCACTTTGAGGCGGTCCTTCCAGGGCGCCAACAATGGCGAACTTTGTAGATCGCTTAAGACTTTTTGTCGCCCCGCCTCCGGGCCGATGATGGTGAGCGACGGCCACTGGCTGTCATCGGTCAATCGCGCGGGGCCAAGCGCTTGCAGCAATTCTTCCTTGCGGACTTCCCGGCCGTTGAGCAGGTGCTTGCCGGCCCCAGACAAGCGCGCTCGGTCCAGTCCGAAATTAAGCGTGCCGTCCGATTCGATCTTTGCCGGCGCCACCACCTCTTGCGGCGGCGGATAGGGCGGCGGGCAGGGATCGCCCCAAGTCCCAGGCGCCAGCAGCGGTAAATACTCGCGGGTCGAGATCCGCCAATTGCCCAGCTGCCTGCCGTCTTGCCAGAGGGACAGCTGGTCCGGTTCATCGGGGAAGGTGCGCCATTCGTAAGCGGCGGACGCCGGAGGCGCAACCAACAAACAGAAGATCAAAAAGCCAATGGTCCGCATAGAAACCTCGTACAAGTGGCCAGTCGGCGATGGAAAACAGACAACGGAGGATTAATTGTGGGGGGGCGGCGGAGGGGGCGGCGCCAGCAAAGCGAACACCCAGCCGTCTCCGCCGCCGCCTTTCCAACGTCGCAAGAACTCGTCCGGAGACATCCAGACAAACTCCGAGTCCGCGGGGTAGTTGTTATCGCTCACGCAGGCCCAGCCGCTTTGCCGATCGAAATACGGCAAACATACCATATGGGCGATGCGGCCGGAATAATGGCAATCCTGGCCGCTGTACGTGACGCACGGCATGCGTCCGGTTTGGAGGATCGCCTCCAAGATGTCGGCGTCGCCGCTGGTGTCTTGGAGGTAGGACACGCCCGGAGCAAAGCGCGCCAGCACCTCATCGACTTTATCGGGATGGCCGCCGCCGGGGATGCCCGCCTTGACCAATTGCTCCGGCAAATCGTAAAGCTGCGGTACCTGCTGCCAGCGGGCGGCATAATCGATGGCACGAAACACACAACAGCCAAGCCCTTTACTGGCGATGTTTTTCTTGCGCTCCGATGCGGGCAAATCGCAGACCAGCTCGACTGTGCCGTCCGGAGAAACGCGTCCCCCCTCCACCGGCCGACCGCCGGCTTCCTGCCCCTCCAGCGGACAGGGACCAGGACCGGGACAAGGGCGGCGTGGTTTTTTGGGGTCGGGTTTGGGTTTGGGGTTGGCTGGCGGCGCCGGCGGCAGCGGCGCCGGGACCGGACGCATCTTCGCTTGATCGTGATACCACCACCAAAGCGCCCCGCCGATAAGCAGGGCCAGCAACACGCGCTGATTCATGATTGTTCCTTTGCCAAGAGGCGTTTGAGGGCCAAGACTGCGACACAGCCAATCAAAATCAAGCCGCCGGCCGCGATGCCTTGCCGGTCTTGGTGAAGATCGTTCATCAGACGCAGCGCTTCATCGGGCAGGACCAGTTTCACTGTCACTTCCCCCTTGAGGGGCTGGGGAATGAGGTCTCGCTTTTCAAGGGGCATCAGTCTCTCCGAAACAGAACAAGCAAGAGGGAGAACACCGCCGCAGCCAGAAGAAGTCCATCCTTGAAACCGGCCAGGTAGGCCGTGTGCAGCGCCGCTTGACCGGCTTGGACGGCGTTATTAACCACACCAGGGGCCGGTTGAGGATGCCAAGGCCAGGCAATCATTCTTGTCATGCCTCCTCATAGTCGGGACATATTTTGCACTGCTGGAGATTGCACACTTTATGGAGCGCACAAGATCGCAGCCACTTGGCTGGGCAGGCGCAGCCCCGTTTATCTAAAACGTCGCCCAGGTACAGGCACGGCGACCGCCGTTCTTCGCCTTGCGCTTTCTGTTCTCTGCCGAACAGCAAAGGCTGGTTCAGCCGCAGCCAGCATATGCGGCACTCGTTGGGGTCGCCGGGTTTTCCAGGTCCGGCGAGATCGCAATGCGTTGCGTCGCAGCGGATGTCCTTCCGGTTGGAGCAAAGGCAGCGGAGCGTGTTCATGGGGTTATCGTGAAGGTTGTCCCTGTACTGCTACAGGCGCACACGCCTGATAGGCTGTTGGTCGGGTTGCTGGTCCATAACGGCGGCGAACACGATGCGGACTCCCACGTCCCCGAACTGCCGCCGCAGGTTCCGATTTCGTAACACAGCGTGCAATATCCCGGCGGCGCATAGACCACCAGCGAAAACCCACAGCTTGGCGGCGTGCCGGCTGCATTGCACTGGAAAACGACGGGACAACCGCTGACCGCCCCTGTCCAGTAGCTGCCGTTCCAGGTCAGGGGATAAGTCCCGTCGAGGCCGCAGCTGCCGCTGCCGGCGATCGTCAAATGCAGCGTGGCCGGCAAGCCATTCGGGCAGCAGGGCGTTCCTCCGCAGCCGGACACCGTGACCTCCGCAGAGCAATTGCTGGAGGCAAAGTCCGGTGCCGCCGGCGTGAAGACTGCCGCGATCGTGTGCGTGGACGACGGCGTGCAGCTTGCCGTCCAGGTGCAACGCACGCTCTGGCTGTTGGTAGAATCCGGTTCGTCCTCCGGCAGCGTCTGGGTGCAGAGGATGGTCCCGTCCACGGAAATCGTGACTGTTCCTTCGGGCGCTTCGCCTTTTGTGGGACTGCCATCGATGTTCGTGATCGTTGCCGTGATCGTCACGGCCTGGCCATCCGTGGGATTGGCCGGAGCGAAGCTGAGAGCACAAATGGTAGTGCAGTTGCCGCACTCGGCCGGCGGCGACACCAGCAGATAGCCGAACTTCTTGTACAAAAACGCATGGACCCACTCGCCGGCGTAGCTCCACGTTTGGGCAAGGTCGTAGAGAGTCTCGGCCAACTCGCCTTGCGTGCCGGGATAGAGACAGCACACGCTGGGCGCGCCGCCCGTCCCTGCATAGGCCCCCGGCCCCTGTGGCAAGATCTTCTGGACGTGCTGGCCATGCCGATATTCCACGGCTATTTGGTTGTCGCACGTCAAATACACCTTCGCCACCCAACGTGAGGGGCTGAGGGGGACAAAACAGCGGCGTGCCTTGATCGACATGGGCCTAACTCTGGTCCGTTCCGGCGGTGATCCGTTTATAAGGAGCCAACAAAGCGCGAACGTGCTGCGGCGGCTGGGCGCGGAGCGAAGCTAAAGGCCCCCAACCGCTCGCCGGTCCCGACGCCGGCACCTGATGGAGCAAAGCGGGATCGCGCTTGGTCAACCAAAACAATTCGGCCACCCATTCGGCGCAGGCTTCTTGCACCGCCTCTGGGACCGTGGTGTAACCCGCGGTGTATTGGATGCGAAAATTGTTCACCCCCACCGGCCAGATCAGATCTTCGGGGTGCAGCAGTTCCGGATCGGTGTAAGGAATGGCCCGCAATAACCAGCCGCGGGCGTCCCACTGATAGCCCTGAAGCTCGTAGGTGTGCAGGAGCAAGGCCGCCCATACGCCCCTGGCGTTGAGATTGCCCTGGGACGTTTGAACGCCCGCGCCTTCCAGCGGATCGCCATAGGAATTGGCCACGTACAGGTCGGCCGAGGGCCAATTGCCGTAATCGCCGGCAAATGGGGACGTCGCACTGGAAATAACCTGGCCTTGCCAACCGTTGCCTAGGGCAGTCACGGCGTTCATCAGGCTTTGCAAAGTTGGATACGACGCCCAGGGAAGGAGCGGTTCCAGGTAGGCCGTCCCATTCGCCGACCGCCAGCACTGAAGCCCGGAAGCGGTGATACTGACACGGGCCTGCTGATTCAGGGCCGTGTTGAAGTTGCCCACGCGGCACACAAATACGGGCATGTAGCGCACCGATTGCACGCTCTGGATGGGGTATTGGCGCAAAAGCAGCCTTTTATCTCCGGGACCGTTATAAAGCTCATCGTAAAAGTGGCTAAGAAAACGCCGTTTGCAGTACTTCTCAATGGCGTCCGAAACACTGGTGATGAGGTCGCTTAGCGTGGCCGCTTCGTCGGACGACAGGGTGAGGTTGGCGCTGCCTTGAGGGCCGCCCAGAGAGTCCTTGGCCCGGGCCAAGGTGATGAGGTCTTTCGCAGCCATTGTCTTCTCCTGTTTACTTCAGCAGCGAACAGCCAACCGAGTACGTATAAGCGCTGGCGTCCTGGGGACTGATCTGGATTCGCCAGGTGCGGGGCAAGGCGGCGGGCGTGGACTCGCCAGAACCGTGATCCAGGTTGCCGTTGGGATGAACGATCAGGGCGTAGGGCCCGGTAGCGGTGTAGACAAGGGAAGACCAGATAGGGACATAATTGCCACTTGCTGGGTCTTTGTACTCAAGAAGAAGTTTCAGGCCGCCTGTGCCGCTAGACTGTGTGATGTTGAGATACAACACGCAGCCGATCCAGTAGGGGTTGTCTTGATCGGCACTGTTCACTGTCCCTCCACCGCTGCGGGTTGCCGAAGGCAAGAGAACAATATCCTGATTGACGTTGATTTCACTGGTCATGGCATGGCTCTCCTAAAGGGTTGAGGAGTGCGGCCAGAGAGACAGATAGGCCCTCCGTTCCGCAATCCTCAACCCGAAATCCATCAGATCACGATTTGACTGACCACGCTAGCGTCGTTTTGAGCGCTGCCCGGTTTGTGTGCGGCCTCATCGCCAAAACCGACGACGGCGATGGGGATGGCCGGACTGGTGCCGCCGACAGTGCAGACGGCCTGGAGACGGACGTAGCGCTTGCCGACGCCAAGTTGGTCGGCGCGAATTTCCAGCGTCGCCTGGCTGCTGGCTGTTGTCACGGTGGCGCTGGGGATGGTCGCGTTGTTGCTCCAGGTCGAATTGTCGGCGCTTTCTTGGATTTGCAGCACCGCCGACAACGTCGGATTGGTGCCGCCGAAAGTCCCGGTCTCGAACAGGAACAGGGCGCGGTGAAACTTGCTCAGGTCCACGCTGCCCGAATTGGCGGTCGCGGTCCCGGTCAGCACTTGCGGCGCCACCGGCGCGGCGATGCCCAGACGCTGGGTGAGTTGCTCGGTATACATGATTTCTCCTTTGACGCGGCGAGCGGGGTCGCGTAAGCGCCCCGAGTGCGTCCCTCCCCGAGCGCGTCTCTCGGGGCGCTTACGCGACCCCGCTCGCCGTGATTGTTAGTTAAGCGCCACAAACGGCGAAACCTGCGTGGAACCATCCTGGAGGGTAATGGGCTTCTCGATCCACGGCTGCCCATCGACGCGCTCGACGACGCGCCAGGTCATTTGATTTTTGAGGAAATTCACATGCTCCGAAGCGGCGATCTCGATTTGCTGCCGATCACCGATCACGTACAGCGACGGATCGAGGAGCATCAAATCGCCCTTGGTCCCCAGGGCCGGCAGTTTCTCACTGGGGAAGGCAGGCCGGCCCAACAGCGACCAGACGGGGGCTTTCGTCGCTCCTTGGTCGATGCTGATGAAAATGGCCCGGTTGGCCCCGTCCTTGAGCTGCAACAGCTGGGGCACCACACTGGGCGAAAACACCCAGACGGCCGTGCTCCACGATGACGGCAGAAGTTTCGACCACATCGTAGCCACGTCGTTGAAGGTCACTTGATTGGCGTAGTCGCGGGTCTTGGTAAGCGTGGCCCCGGCCGTGAGCATGCCCTGCGGCTTGCCGGCGCCGTTGCCCTGTAAGAAGGCGTATTCCTCGAACCAGGCGATCGATTTGGCGAACAGTGTCATCAGGAACTTTTCCAGGCCGATGACGCTGTCTTGCAAGAGCACGTTGCTGCTGACGCAATAACCAGACAGCTCCCAGGCTTTCAGCTCCAGCTGTTTGAACTGCGGCTCGGTCTCGGTGCGCGTCTGCGCTTCGGCGGTCCAGTACATTTGCAAGCCGCCGAAGAACGGCGATACGCCGGCGCTCTGGACGGTGGTAATGTCGAGATAAGGTATCTGCAAACTCGCACCAGCCATCGGCAGGACGAAGGCGCGGGGGCGGATGAAGGCCAATTCGGCCACGAGGGTCATGAGCTGATCGAAGAACTCCGGCGGCACCGTGTAGCCGCCGGTGACGCCGGACGACTCCGCCAAGGCCGCTTTGGTCTGCCAGGCCACGAAGCTGCTGCCATAGTGTTTCTCCAGGTAACGGGCATCGTTGCGGGCGCAGGCCAGGAGCCAATCGCCAAAGCTCTTGCGCGGATCACCGTTGCCGCCGGCGCCGAAAATCGCCGGCACGGCATGTTTACGCGCCTGGCCCTGGGCCTGGCTGAATTGTTTCAAGGTCTCGGTGACAACGGCGTCCAGACCGCGGCTGAAGCCGGCCAGGGCGCTCTCCATCGCTTTGGCCGCCAGCGGGCCGATCAGGTCGTCGCTGACGGCCTTGGCGACACCGGAAGCGACCAGTTGCCGAGCTTCCGCCTCGGCGACGTAGATGCGCTCCCCGGCTTTTTTGCCGAGGAAATCGTTCAGCAATTCGATGAACATGGGGATGCTCTCAAAGGTCCACGGAGGGGGGTGACAACACACGCAATCATCCGTCCATCTTCGGCAGCAGCGGCGAAACGCTTAGCGTCGTTCTCAGCCGATCCTTCCCGATGGCTTCGATGAGTCAACAAATGTATACTACACTCGGCCAAGGTATTTATACCAGGTCTCTTTTATCGTTTTTTCAGCCAATGCTTCAAAATCGATGGTCGCAATCTGGGCGAGGACGGCCTTGTGAATCTCCTCCAACGATGTGAAGGGAATAATGCGCGCGTGCGCGCTGCCGTCGAAAAGCTGCTTGTTCAGCCCCAGCGCGTGCAGCACATCATCGCTGAGGACAAGGCTACCCTTGGAGACGCTTTCAACCAGGGCGTCTTGATTGGCTGGCAGAAACACGCAAGCATATTCCAGAAGCAGCCATTCATCGATGACCAGATCGACGTTATCGTTCCAGCCATTTTTCTGCACTTCCTTGCGGTCGGGCATGTGTACTTTGGTCGGCAAAAAGCCGATGGATTTGCCTTGCAACAGCCCGGCCTGAATGAGGGCAAACACCTGGTCTGGCGGCCAAGCCTCTTGGGCCGGCCACGCTTCCGGCCGGACCGGATAGACGGTCTTGGCCTTGATGCCGATGCGCTGGCCGTCGCGGACACGCTTGCGCCACAGCGATTTGCCCACCGGCGGCAAGTAATAGGCATGGCCGAGCGTGACGATGGGGTTGGCCGCAAACTGCGAATCGTTCATGCCCTTGGCCAGGACGACTTCGCGGGTACGGTCGGGGCTTTCGCTGCTGATCCAGCTGACGTCGCTGCGTTCACCGGGATTGATCTCCGTCGGCGCTTTGGGAGTGACAAAATGGCGATATTCATACTCTGGAGTATGCGGCAACGATTTCAGCAAGCCGTCCAGCGTTTGGGCAGCGCGATCGGACATGGGGAAGCCGAGCGGCCCTTCAACAGGGCCGTAGTGCGTAGTCAGGATGTCGGGCATGATAAAACCTCGTGGAGGGAGCATGTTTTTGTTTAGCTGCGAGCCGCAGGCGAGCACGGGGCCAATGTACGGCTACTCCTCGATGGGTGTATCCGGTTTGGGAGGCCGATTGCGTCCGAGGTGGGGCGCTTCGCACTGCCGCGGCATATCGGTGCGTTCCCACTGGAGCGGCAGCCAGGGCACATCGCCCCAGGGCACCGGCGGCAGGCCGCGCTCGCTGCGAACCTCATTGATCGACACGACACCATATTTCAGGTCGGCGATCTGCTGCTGCACCAGCAAGTTCTGATCGACCGGCACCGGATCTTCGCTGGCCAAAAACAGCCGCCTCGTCGGATCGAAAAACGGCACCAGCTGGGCGTTGAGCTTCTCATCGCGGCGTTCCAGCCGCGGCGCGATGGCCAAGCTCATGTGCTGGCTTTGCGAGGCCTGCAAATTCGCCAGGTTCGTCTGTGTGGTCAAGAAAGCAATCGGCACATGGAAGGCATTGGCGATGTCCTCTTTCGTCGCCTTCATATCGGCCAGTGCGGCGAGGTCGCCCATGGAGTGGTTGAGCAGCGCCACCTTCAGCGATGATTCCGCCACGACTACCTTGCCCGTGCCGCCGCGGCGAAAGCGATTGTTCCACTGCGTCTCCAGACGATCGCGCTCCTCTTCGCCCATGACTTCCTCCGGCGAGATGATGGCGTCAGGGATGGCATGGTTCTCGAATTTGGCCTTTTTGAACGCGGCATAGTCGCTGGTGAGGGCGACTTGCTCGAAACAGGCCCGCAACGGCGACAGGCCGCTCGTATACGGATCGCGCGGGTCGGGATAAGCAAAATGGATAATTCGCTCCGGGGCAAAGCGCTCCTCGCTATGGCCATTACGATAGAGGTAGTAATCGATGGGATTTTTGCTGCCGGGATCGCGGCGCGGCGTTACGTTTTGCGACGGCAGGATCCACACGGCCCGCGGCACGCCCAGCACCGGGTCCATGTCGAGATACCAGTAGGCGCTGCCGTGGACTTCTTGATAAAGCGTCGTCAGTTCCCAGAGATCAAATTGATTGTGGACGGGGTTGGCGTGCTGGAGCAGCGTCAGCAAGGGATGTTCCGTGACTTCCTCGATGCGGGCGGCGCTTTTGAGGCGTGAGGCCAGCTGAGGCAGCGCTCGCAGACGGCGCTCGGCCCACGGCGACAATGCTTTGGTGACGCACTTGGGCTGTGGTTGGTGGTGTTCCGTAATGACATACAGACGCGGGGGATAATTGGCACACGTGGCGGCGTTGATGCTGGCGCAGGTCCAGGCGGTGTTCTTCAATTCCGCGAGGAGCTCGTTGGGCGTGGGCTGGCGCGTGCGTCGAAAGCTATCGACAAAGCTGGTGCCGGTCCACTGCGTCCCAGCCAGCACGGCGGGCATGTTCTTGGGGCGCACCCATTGCGCCAGCCGCAGTAGCGTTTTGGCGAGAAAAGAACGCATCAGGAAAGCCTCGTCCACAGGTGTTCGGAAGCGCTGTTCTTATCTGGAGCGTGCTCCTCCGGGAGCGGTTTTTTCTTTCGCATTCGAGCGAGGAAATGCGCATCCAGGCGCGATAGGAGATAACGCAGAGCGCCCAAGGCGTGATTGTGTTCATCAACCGGGTTTTCGCCGCTCAGGGCGCGTTCGCTGGCGCTGGGATAGCGATACAAGCGCGCTTCCATGAGCAGTTTGGGGCAGGCGTCGCGCCGCACCTTGAGTCGGCCGGTGCGCAGCCGCGCCGTCACTGCGGCGATGCCGGCGCGAATATCGTTGTCGCCGCGCCGCACCACCAAGCCGCTAGCCCGCAATTCCTCGATTTCCGTGCGCCCGGAGGGATCGGCATACCAGGTGACTTCGCCAAGTTTCTTCAAGGCGGCAGCATGTTCGTGCAGCGGCGTTTCAGACAGGTAGCGTTCGCCGGCAATCCACAATACATCATCGCGGTCGAGCACTCCCCACACCGCTGCGAACGGATTGCGCCAGCCGAAATCGATGCCGCCGACCAACCGTCCGTTGATTTCCGGCCAATCATCCACCAGGGCTTTCTCGAAATCAGGATAAACAAGACCTTCAAGAGCGGTAAATAAACACTCGTATTCTTGCTGCACCCACGGCAACCCCAGGGCGCGTGTTTCTTCCGCGATGAACTGGGGCGTGATGCGCGGGCAGTCCTGCCAGGGGATGCGGATTTTCTTCCACGGCCCCTCGCTCTGCCACTCTTGCCAGAACCAGCCGCGTTGGCCGAACGGCGTACTCAGGGCAATGAGCCGGCCCTGCGACACCGCCAGCATGGGCCGCACACTGCGATACAGATCGTCGGGAATGCGGGCCGCCTCATCGAGCACCAACAGATGGACGCCGCCGAACGAACGGATGGTGCCTTCGCGTCCGGGCAGGCAGACAACGCGCGAGCCGTTGGCCAATTCCAGCCGCAGCTGCGTCTGCTGCCGCGCCGGCAGCGGTCGGCCCAGTGCCTTGTAGGCGTCGATCACTTTGCGGAAAATCTCCGTACTCTGCCGCAGCGACGGCGACACCAGCAGCACCAATGCCTCCGCCGTGAACAACGCCGTGTGCAAGGCCAGGACGCTGACGACAGTGGATTTGCCACTTTGCCGGCTGCAATTGAGCAGAATTTGCCGATCGTTGGACAACAGAAGCCCTCGCTGCCAGGGGTCGGGAGCAATGCCGCGGGCCTCGAGAATACGGCAAGGATCGAGGGCCAAGGCGAGTAACTGGTGCAGGTCCACACCTCCGATGTTACCCTAGGAAGGGGCATTGTTAAGAGAGCAGTTTTTGGGAATTTTGGCGATTATCACGCGGGGTTGCGTAACTCTGGCGAGCGGGGGGTGTCAACCCCCCGGTAGGTTGTTCTACCGGGGGGTTGACACCCCCCGCTCGCCTCTACCGGGGGGTTGACACCCCCCGCTCACCTCTACCGGGGGGTTGACACCCCCCGCTCGCCTCAATCGAACGGTATTCCCCTGTCTTTTACCTTCATTTCCCTCGTCTTTGTCTACATGACCTAAGGTTCGGGCGGCGCTTTGCCTCGTGCCGCTAACAAGGCGGCCAATCGATCGGCTGACAAGCGCGGCTCGTCTAAAAGAAGACTTTCCATCTCTGTGAAGACAAATACACTCAAATCCTCGCCCATCCAGCCGAGGGCACGCAGGTGCTCGCTGATCTGTTCCAGGCAACGATCGCGCAAACGGGCTGTTTGACGCGAGACGTTGCCTTCATGAATGCCCAATAAGTGCGCCGTTTCGCGCTGGCTGAGGCGATAGCGCAGACGCAGGCCGAGAATCAGTATTTCCTGCTCCGATAAGCCGGCGAGCCATTCCCGGGCGGCGTGGCGAAATTCGTCGTGCCAATGTTCGTGACCGGGGTTGGCTGATGGCAGATCGCGCTCGCCGAGTTCCTCTTCGGGCAGGGGTTGCAAACCGCGACGCTGACGTAATTCGGAGAGGTGTTTGTTCTGGAAGACGCGGATAAGCCAGGGCACGAGCGGCCGTTGACCATCATAGCGTGCCAGCAGGGGCAGCGAACCTTCGCGCTCGCCAACCAACAGATGGCCCCAGAATTCGGCAACGGCCTCTTCCTGTCGTTCGCGATCGCGCGGGAACAGACGCACCGCCCGCAGACGCAGAGCATCGATGAGCAGGCAATCGGTGCGGTTGGCGCGGGCTGCGAACAACACTTCCCAGGCGCTAGGATGGCCTTCCAAACAGGCACAGGCCAAAAACCAATCGACGACGTGCAGCCGCTCCACAAAGGTTTCCCAGGCGAGCGTCTCGCCCTTGGCCAGACGTTTGCCCCGCGCCATCTGGAAAGTGCGGTGCAGATGATGTTCGAACACCGGCAACGGCAGCGGCACCGCCGGCAAACGCAGGCGACAAAAGTGGTACAGCAGTCGGCACTCTGTAGTCATAAATCTGCAGTCGGTAGGCCGTGGGCCGTGGTCCGCAGCAAAAAACCCTTAGGGCTGGCGGACTTTTCCCTCCCCCACAAGGGGGGAGGGTTAGGGTGGGGGGGAGAATTCCTTGTCTGCATCGTACTTACCCCCCCACCCCAACCCTCCCCCACAAGG
>JAJPIY010000084.1 GCA_021324515.1 Planctomycetota bacterium | reverse complement strand
TTGCCGAGAAAGCGCGCGATGGAGCTTTCCAATTGTTTGTGCAACGTCTGTGTGCCGCAGATGAAGCGTACCGAGGCCATGCCGTAGCCGAAGCGGCGCAGTCCTTCATGGGCCGCTTCTACGATGGCGGGATGATTGGCCAATCCTAGATAGTTATTGGCGCAGAAGTTGAGGACTTCACGGCCGTTAACGTGGATAGCCGCCCCCTGCGGGCCTTCCAGTTGGCGTTCGTGCTTGTACAGGCCGCGCGCACGAAGGTCGTCAAGCTGGGGCCGCAGGACTTCAACCAGGTGCTGGTCGCTCATTCGGTTCGTCTCGTCCCGGTTCAGTGCTTCTTTGGAGGGTCGGCTGCTTCCAATTCCTTGCGCCAGTGGGCCGCTTTGTCCGGCTTGCCCCATTTTTCGTACAGAAGGACCAAGCGTTCCAACGCCCGAGTGAGATGGAACCGGTCCTGAGCCGGAATTTTAGCCTGACGCCGTTTCATCCCCTCGTAACCGGATACAAGCAGCGGTTCAGCTTTTGCGTATTTCTTTTGGTCCAGAAGGGCGGCGCCGAGCAGTGTTTGAGCATCAAAGGTAGTCCAGTCGTCAGGCTGTATTTTTTGACGGACAGCCAGGGATTCGCGCAGTTTCAATTCAGCCTCAGCGGGTTTCCCCAGGGCAAGCAGAGCAGCCCCCCGGATGGTCAGTGAAGCGGCATAAGAAGAGGAAAGCGGATCTTGCTGGAAAAGCCGGCTGGCGTCATCAATGCGGCCGGCGCGGCGGTAGGCCACAGCCAATTGGTTGCGGCATTCGCCGGTGGCCGGATGGTCCGGCCCGAGTTCCGCTTCAAGCAACGCCAAGGCCCGCTCATACTGCTGGATCGCCCGCTCCGTTTCGCCCAAGTCCAGGAAGGCCGCACCCAAAACCTGGCGAACCGACGCTTCTACCAATGGCCGATCCACGAACATTTTAGCGACCTTCGGTTCGGCTGCGTTCACCGCTTCACGCAACGTCACGGTTTTGCCTGGTACTACGTCTCCCCAACTCTTGCCCGGCCCTGGGGTCAAGACGTTCTTTTTCAGGAAATCCACTACGGCCTGAGCGATTTGTTGCGCTCGCTGCGCCTCTTGCGCTGCTGCCAGGGCTTGATTGCGCTGCTGCAACGCGATCCGCCGTGCCGCTAACTCCTGTTCGAGCTGTTTTTTGACCTGCTCTTCCGCCTGCCGGGCCTGGGCATACTCTGCTTCGGCCTTTTGAATTGTCTCTCGCTTGGCTTCGTCCGCCGCTCGCACTGCCCATATAGTCAGGCCAAGACATAAGGTAATCAGCCCTGAGGCGGCACCTATTACCAGACGTCGCCTGCGGTTGCAGCTGAGGGCTTTGGCCTGCGTTTCGGTTCCCTGAACTTGGGGTTGCTGTTGGGCGTGAATGGAAATCGGCGTGTCCATGATCGCACCCCAAGCAAAGCGATAACCAGGTCCGTACGCCATCTACCAACAACGAGCAACATCGCTCCGAATTATCGCGACGGTAGAGGTGGTAGATGTTTTCTCTCAAGAATTCGGCATCAATCTATCGTAGCTGTCAATTTGGGATGGATCAAGAGAGAACGTTGAAAGTATTAGCGATTAACCAGTCCGCAGCATCCGCAAAGGCATCCCTTGTGGGGGCTGCGGACTGCCAAGGAAGGTTATCTACGAGGCGCGGGTAGTTGTGACACTTTTTCGCCCTCCTCCCTACCCCGCCCCTTCCCTATCAGGGGGAAAGGGAGAGAACAGGGCTCCCTCCCCCTGGTGGGGAAGGGCAGGGGTGGGGGAGAGTTGTGCTTAATTCACCCGTGCCCAGTATAACTGCTTCTCAGCTGTCTTCCGTAGAGAAGCGCGCGCTTTGCTGGTCAGGACGTTGCCCATGAACGGGATTAGCCTTCCGCTTTAGGGGATTCAGGTCGAAAAGCCGGCTGGCATCCTCAGTGCGGCCGGCGCGTCGATAAGCCACGGCTAGCTGAGTGCGACATTCGCCGGTGGCCGGATGGTCCGGCCCGAGTTCGGCTTCGCGCAACGCCAAGGCCCGCTCATACTGCTGGACTGCCTTGTCCGATTGCCCCAAGGCAAGGTAGGCCGCGCCCAGGACCTCACGAATCGATGCTTCCACCAAAGGTTTGTCCACGAATGTCTTGGCAACCTTCGCTTCGGCCACATCCACCGCTTTACGCAGCGTCACGTCTTTGCCCAGGCCTTCACCGCTCCAGCTCGACGGATTGCCGGTCACCAACAATAACTTGTCTTGCAGGAACGACAACACTTCTTTGGCTACTTTCTCGGAGTGTTGCGCCGCCTTCTGTTCAGCTAATGCCTGATCGCGTTCCTTCTCCAAGGCTTGCCGCGCCGCCACGACCTTTTCCAGCTGTTTCTTGGCCTCCGCCTCAGCTTTGAGCGCTTCATCGCGCTCTTCCAGGAGCTTTTGCACAGCTGCTCCCTCCGGAACATCCGCCCGCATCTTCCACACCGTCAGGCCGGCGCCTCCGAGAGCGGCGGGCAGCAGTAACAATGCCCACACAGTCGTGAAACCACACGGCTTCTTCGGTCCCATTTTCCTAACCTCCAACAGGGGGTTGTCCGAACGCGCTTGCTTAGTAGCGTCCCTCGTCGTATCCTGCATTTCCATTTCCATAAAGACGTTCTCCACAATGGCCGGGTTAAGGTTCATCAATCGTTTGGATGGTTTTACATCCTCACGAAACACAGTCTCTTTTTGTCAGGCATAGTCATTCCTTCTTTTTCGCTGCTTCGGGCTTTGTATTCGCTGGTCCTCCCGCGTTCGGCGTCTGTGCATTCAGCACCCGCACTTGACAGCCTTCGCTCAACTCCAAGCTGTTGCCCACAATCACCTGTTCGGTACCATCGATCGGCGTCCACGGTTCTTCGCCAGGGTATCTGGGCTTGATATGTCGGTTGGTGACTTCGATCCATTCGCCATCGCTGACGCCCACTTGGACCTCGGTTTGCACTGCATGGCCGTTCTCATAGCTCCAGTAATAGGCCTGATCGCCGCGGAAACTGAGGGCGGATTCCGGCAAGGCCAACACATTGGGACGCTCGATAAGCACCTTTCCGTAGGCGTACATTCCCGGCAAGACTTCCGTGCCGAGGTTGGCCAGGTCGATCTCGGCGCGCAGGGTCCGGCTTTTGACGTTGAGGGCCCAGGAAGTGCGCGTCACTGAAGCGGGAAGCCATTGATCGCGGTAAGCCTTGATCTGTACGCGGGCCTTGGAACCGACGCGAACATAGTTGGCATCCTTCTCGGGGATATCGACAAAGATTCGGACGATGTCCGTGCGATCGACCACATAGATGGGCGCTGCTTGGCCGGACGGCGACAGGTGGGGAGCATGGACATCAGCCGTAGGATCGCCCGTGAGGGGCAAGACGAAATCCCAGCTGTTGGCGTTGCGGGCCACGATCACGCCGTCGTAGGGAGCGGGGATGGTCAGGTAGCCAACCCAGGCATCAAGCTTTTTGGCTTCGCTCTCCGCTACGCGGACGCGGGCTTTTTCCACGTCTACATCGATCTGGTCCTGCCGAAGTATCTCCTCGGCTGCCAACAGGTCGGCCGCTTTTTTCTCGACGTCCGCCTCCGCCGCCATCCACGCCGCTTTGCTCATCCGATACTGATTTTGCGACTCCAAAAGAACCTGAGGATCAACAACAGTCCTTTTGACCTCGCGGTCGAGGCGATTGACTTCGGACTCCCAGCGCCAGGTATCGGACTTGTACTTCTCGACGATTTCTTTGGCTTCCTTGAGGGCCGCTTTCGCCGCCTTCACTTGGGCCTCAGCCACTTTCACCACTTGTTCGGCCAAGCGGACCCGTTCCTCATCGAGCTTGACAGTGCGCCACTTCGACTCGCGTTCCTCTCTCAATTCGGGAACGTAGAGAGTGCAGAGGACATCGCCTTTCTTTACTCGGTCGCCGATGTCCACGTTCCACTGCTCGATGTAGCCGGTCACTTTCGGATAGATCGAGGTGCGTTCGTAAGCTTCGACAAAGCTCGGCTGGCCGACGACGCGGACGATGTTGCGATATTGCGGCTGGATCAGTTGGACTGTTGGCGGCTCCAAAACGCTCGGGGCCGTGGCCTGCTCACTCTTTTCGCAGCCTGGCGCCGTTGAAAAAGTCAACAGCCCCAAGGCAAGCCAAGAGAGGCGATTCATAATAGCTCTCCAATTACAGGGACACATCTGTAGACCTCCGAGTAGGGGCGCCTCTATCTCTTATGCGTTTCCGAGCAAAGGTCCGGCGTGCGGCGGCGCCTGGCCGTCTCCTGCGCTCCGTTCATGCTCCTCTTCTACCCGATCAAATACGTGCGGATCATAATGCGCACTTTCCGGATCGGCCGGATAGATCGAGGGCGAGCGATGCTTTGTTTTGCCGATCACGATGGCAAAAATCGACGGCAACACCAACAACGTGGCAAACGTGGACATCACCAAACCGCCGATCACGGCCCGGCCCAGTGGGGCTTCCATCTGGCTGCCTTTCTCCAACGCCAACGCCATCGGGATCATCCCCACCGTCATCGCACACGCCGTCATCAAAATCGGACGCAAACGCTGGCTGGCGCCAAGGATCGCCGATTCCGTGGACGGCTTGCCCTGCTTCCAGTGATCGTCCATGAATGTTACCATCATAACGGAGTTCGATACCGAAACGCCCATGCACATGATCGAGCCCATGAACGACTCGATGTTCAGCGTAGTGTTGGTGAAATAAAGGATCACGGCGATGCCCGATAACACGCCCGGTACAGCACCAATCGAGATTAGCGCCAAACGCGGCGACTGGAAATAAGCCGTCAACAACACGAGGATGACAAACACGGCCACCCCCAGACCAATGCTCAACGCTTTGAACATCTCGATCATGGACGGCAATTGCCCCATCAACTCCACACGCACTCCGCGCGGCGGCTCACCGGCATCCTTGACGGCTTGCTGCACCTGACGCGAAGCCCGACCCAAATCCTCCCCTTCGACGTTGGCTGTCAAGGTCAAGTACCGCTGCGACATATCACGGTCCAATTCTCCGGGACGTACCCCCTTACGCACTTTGTTGCCGACGATCACGTCGCGCAGATACAAGTTGACCAGCGGATTGACCGTATTGACCGGCAAGATTTCGATGTCTTCGGGCTTGGTCAAGCGATAGGGCGGCACTTCGACCTGGACCAGATAGTCGAAGCCGGTCTTGACGTCGATCCAGTAGTTGAGGTTGGTAAAGCGCGTCGAACAAGTCGCCATGTCCAGAGCTCTCCGCACATCATCAACCGTGGCGCCGCTCAAGTTCGCCTTTTCGCGGTCAATCTCGACTTCATAGGTAGGATAATCGAG
>JAJPIY010000157.1 GCA_021324515.1 Planctomycetota bacterium | reverse complement strand
CTCTACTCCATTACCGCGAGGCTGAGCCAGTTGCGATTTCGCCGGAGAAGTTCGCCCGTTTCAACCACAATGGCTTCTTCATCATGCGCAGTTCTGGCGTCGGGACTGATCGCGTGCCGAAGATGGACCAGTTCGTGAACGATCGTCGCTTCCTGGTCGCGACGCGCGAATTTCCGCGGCAGGTCATAGTCCTCCTCCCGAAGAACACGGATGCGAGCGGATTTTGTTCCAACATCCCAGGTGATGTCGCCGAGAATCGCGCTCCCGATCTCATCCACCCCCACAGTCCTGATGGAAACATGCCAGTCTTCCAGAGACAACCTGTTTGCCCAGATCGCCGACGTGTGAGCCAGATCGGGACGTGGTGAATGGAGCGACAAAAGAAACAGCGCCAGAGCACGGCACATCGTGTATCGTTAGTGCGGCCGGCACTCGGAAATTCTCAATCAGGCGGCGGCATCTGTATCAATCCGCCGCCTCGGGCCCCGATCACGGCAATGCGATCGCGTTCTATTGCTGCTTCGTCGCATAGTCGACGTAGCATTTGCTGTTCACGTCGAGATTGCGCTGTACCAGATAGTTTCTGCTTCCCCCGGAGATCGCCGGCAAGGTCATGTTGTATTGCGCGTTTGCAGGCCCCTGTGGGTTCGCCCCGAACGTCCACGCGCACTTGTCGCCGTTCTCGGCGCCCCTGCTGTCCGCCCACCCGCTGACGGGGTCCGGGTCTGTGTTGCTTTCCTCCAGCTCGTGGGCAATTACGGAAACCATCCCGTCCACCCCGGCGTTCCCGTTCGGCCCGACCGTCTGGGCCGCGCACGCGCTCAGACATCGATTCGCGTTTCCCACAAATGCGTACTTGATATTCGTTCCCGCTATGGTGCTTGCGGTATGCCAGCCACAGTATTTCGTGCAGAAGCCGGAGCGCTCGCTGACGTCGGAAGAGGTCAGCACGAAGTACACGCCATTAACGTCGGGTGGTCCCAGTTTCCCGCTTGCGATGGCGTTGCGCACCACGGTCTGCACGGCCGTATCAGTCAGGCGGCTTCCCTGCGAATAGTGGTCCACATACTCCGCGGAACTACGGTTGACCATGCCGGTAGCCGTTCCGTAAGAGGCGTTTATCTGATAGTAAGACGAGTTGTTCAGGCCGTAAATAAAGTCGCGGATAATCGCCTGGCCGCCGCTGGTATCGCTGCCGTTTCCCTGGTTCCAGTTTCCATACCAGATCAGGTATACCGTCGGAGTTCCCATTACGAGACCGCCGTGATACGTGATCGGCGGACTCATAACGCCCGTGGATCCGGCCGTCAGCGCGTCTTCATTTGGATTGGTTTTGTGGGGTATGATCGTCGGCGCCCCGCTTCCTTCGGAAGCTGCCCGTGCAGCTCCGGCGGAGAGAAGACATACAAAACACGTAGCGAGTAAATAGCGTTTGATTTTCATGGGGATGATACCTGGAGTTACTGAAGGAATGTAAGTGCTTCGGTCTCCGAGTATATACGATCTGGCGCCGCTTACCAGGAGGAATTTTGTCTGGTTGTTGGTAGCCACTTCTCCCCCGGCCAACTTCACCGGGATAATTCAACTATCAGAGCCAACAAAACTCCCCGGCCGCGGGCGCCTCCAGGCGAGCCCCATGGCGGGAATCTTCAGCCCGCACAGCCGCCGGACAAGTTCATGCAAAACCACAACATTCGCAATCAAACAACCATAAATCGCAGTACCATGAATGGTTTCGCCATCGTTCGGAGCCCTTCCAAACCGCCAAATTTTTCGTCCGGCCCGGCAGTCCGGCGAATCCCGGAACAGATCTTCCCCTTCCCCTTTTCCTTTCCCTCCTTCTCTCCCCGCCATGTGGTGTTTTACACGGCGCGCTCTTTCGTTTTATTATGTTTGAAACTGCGTTTATGATCTTTGCTTGCGCTCGGTTGCTTTGCGCGATATCGTGGCTCGAAGGAGACCACCCCGTCCGCGCAAGACTGGCCATGAAGCCATGAGGTTGTCCTTGCAAAAGCCGATTCACCGCGCGCTGCCCCCGCGCATCGCGGCGCTGCTGGCGATCATGCCGGCGCTCTGGGGAACCGCGGCCGCCCTCGCTGCCCCGCCCTCTGGTCGTTCCTGGGTCGTCAGCCTGCGCCGCCTCACCGAGCAGGAATACCGCAACTCCATAGCGGACATCTTCGGAAAAGAGATCGAGGTTCGCGGCGCCTTCGAACCCACCTTCCGCTCGAGCGGTCTGGCGGCTGTTTCCACTGCATCGCTCTCGGTTACGCCCGTCGGCTTCGAGTCTTTCAATAAGATGGCGGACGACATCGCCGGTCAGGTCACGGCGGAAAAATACCGGTCGAAGCTGCCGTGCGCTCCCCGCGATCCCAAAGCCCCGGACGATGCCTGCGCCACGAAGATCATCAGCCACTATGGCCGGCTGCTTTTTCGCCGGCCGCTCACGGCCGCTGAACTCGATAACCGCGTCGGCCTTTCGCGCCGCATCGCCGAACAGACGAACGATTTCTATGCGGGCCTGCGCTACAGCCTGTCCGTACTCCTGCAATTGCCGGATTTCATCTTCCGATCCGAAGTTGCGATTCCATCCGCCGATGGCCGCGGCGGCACGCTGGATTCCTGGAGCCGCGCCACGCGCCTCAGCTTCCTCATGTGGAACACCACGCCGGATGCGGAGCTGCTCAGGGCCGCCGAAAGCGGCGAGCTCAATACCCCCGAAGGCCTCGCGAAACAGGTCGATCGCCTGATGGCCTCGCCCCGCCTCGACGCCGGCATGAGGGCCTTCTTTGATGACATGCTGCAGCTCGATACCCTCGATACCGTGTCCAAAGACAGTCTGCTCTATCCAAAATGGGGTTCGGGGATGGCGGACTCGGCCCGGGAGGAAACACTGCGGACCGTCATCAGCCTCGCGCTCCATGAAAACCGCGATATCCGCGACCTCATGACAACGCGCGAGACCTGGATCGATCGAAGGCTGGCCGTGCTCTATCGCGTGCCTTTCCCCTTCACCAGTGATTGGGTGAAATATGAATTTCCCCCCGATTCCGGCCGCAGCGGCCTTCTGACGCAAATCAGCATGCTGGCGATGTTCTCCCACCCCGGCCGTTCTTCGCCCACAAAGCGCGGGGTCGCGCTGCTGGATATTTTTCTTTGCTCGCCTACGCCGCAGCCGCCCAACAATGTCGATTTCTCGGTCGTTAACGACCCAAAGAGCCCCCTCAAAACCTTGCGTGAGCGTCTCATGGCGCACGCCACCAACCAGGTCTGCGCCTCCTGCCACACGCGCAGTGATCCCGTTGGGCTTGCGCTCGAAGATTTCGATACCATCGGCGGCTATCGCACAACCGAGAACGGTGTACCCATTGATGTCTCCGCCAGTATCCAGGGACACAGCTTCTCCGGCGCGCAGGGCCTCGGCCAATACATACACGACGATCCCCAGTACCCGGCCTGCGTCGCGCGAAAGCTTTATTCATACAGCCGCGGCGTCAAAAATTCATACGTAAGCGATTTCTCCGCCGCATACAAGGATTTCCAGAATTCCGGGTTCCGCCTGCGGACGCTGCTCAGAACCATGGCGTTGAACGATTCGTTTTATGCCGCCGCGCCGCCAGGCCCATCCACAAGTACCGCTAAAGAGGTGGCATTGAAATGAACCCGCAGACCGCCACCCGGGCGGCCGTTATGCGCGATTAAACAAGGACACATCTGATGAAACTCAATCGCAGATTTCTCCTCCGCGGAACATGCCAGGGCGCTTTGGCCGTCATGGGCCTGCCGTTCCTTGATTGTTTCCTGAACAGTAAAGGTCAGGCTCAAACGAACGGGCGGCCCCTGCCCACGCGCTTCAATACGTTCTTCTGGGGCTGCGGCCTCACCGCCTCGTTGTGGATTCCCAAAACGGCCGGAACCGATTACGAGATGACCGTTCAGCTCAAGCCGCTCGAACCCTGGCGCAAAAAGTTGAACGTGTTCAGCGGATTGCGCGTTCCGCTCGATTCCAAGCCCAACGGGCAGCACTGGTCGGGCCTCGCGGCCGCCATAACCGGCATCGCCCCGTCGCGCACCGGCGAGTTTGAGTCCAGAACGATCGACCAGCAGGTCGCTGAGGTGATCGGCAAGGGCGTTCGTTTCCGGTCTGTGTCGGCGGCCTCCAGCGGCGATCCGAAACAAAGCTATTCCAGCCTCGGCGGCTCCAACCTGCTCCCCTCCGAACCCACGCCTCTGTCGCTCTACACGCGCCTCTTCGGCCCCGGATTTCAGGATCCGACAAAGGGCGATTGGAAGCCCGATCCGCGCATCCTCATGCAGAAAAGCGTGCTGTCCGCGGTCGCCGAAGACCGCAGGCGCGTGATGCGGAATCTCGGCCCGGGTGATCGCGCCCGCATGGATCAGTACTTCACCTCCGTGCGCCAGGTCGAGCAGCAGATGGAGGCGGAACTCCAGCGCCCCAGCATTGAAGCGAAGGTCTCAATCCCGGAGCCTCCTTCGAAAGATCTCGTGGCCAATAACGCATGGCCCAATCTTCAGGTCATCACGCCGCTGATGGCGCGCCTGGGAGCAATCGCGCTCGCCACGGATCAGACCCGCGTCTTCAACCTCAGCGTCTCCGCCCCGCAGAACCAGATGTTCGTGCCAGGCGACCCGCTCGGCTTCCATCAGTCCACCCATGAAGAGCCGGTCGATCCCAAGTTGGGATATCAGCCCCGCGTCGCCAAATACAACCTTGAGTCCATGGAGCTTTTCGCAGCCTTTCTGAAGGAGCTCGATGCCATTCGGGAAGGCGGCGGCACTCTGCTGGACCACAGCGTCGTCATGGCATTTACCGATCAGGCCTACGCCCGGATCCACTCCGTCGACGGCTTGCCCATCCTGGTTGCCGGCGGCGCGAGCGGCCGCCTGAAGACCGGCCACCACATCGTCGGCGATAACAGCCCTGTGTCGCGCGTCGGCTTGACCTTGCAAAAGGCATTGGGCGTATCGGTCGATAACTGGGGCAAGGAGTCGCTGCAGGTCAGGACGCCCTACACGGAGTTACTCGCGTAGCATGAAACGCTGCATTCTACTCGGCATCGCGGCTTGTGTCGCCCTCATCGCGGGCGAGGATACTCCCATGGTGCCGCCTGCCGGGCCCGGCGTCTTCACAGTGAAACCATCCGGGCGCGACACGTTCAAACTGGTGGTGGCCGGGCACGCCTTCACCAGCCGCAGCGAGATCGAGAAATACCTCGCCTGGCGCGCGGCCCGGCTCACCATTGAGCAGGGCGGACAGTGGTTCACTTTCAAGGAAGATCGTGAAAAGGGCGAAACCGCCGATCCCGCCCCGGCGCGTGATCCCGAAGGGCCGCGGTACAGCTTCCGCATGAAGTATTTCCGCCCCGTCTGGCGTTACAAAACAACCGCGTCGCCCTCCTGGATGCGATGGAGTCCGTTCAGCGGCGAGCCGTTCATTTCCGCGGATCCCAAAACCATCACGGACTTCGAAGTCACGGCCGAAATCGTCGTACGCAAGGGCCCGATGGATGACGCCGATCCGCTCGCCTTCGAAGCGTGGGCTCTCTCTGACCTGCTCATCAACCAGGTTTCGCCGCCGAAATAAATAAGGAAAGGGGACCAGTCATGATCAAGCGCGTATTGACGGCTTCCTGCATCGCGGTAATGGCCGCGGGTTACATCCAGGCTGCGCCCTGGGTCAAAGGCTACGTGGTGGCCTTCTACGACCCCGCGTTCCGTTTCGGCGGCCGGGCCGATTACTCCCGAGGCTCGGAGATACAGCCGGGCGTCGATTGCCCGCACGGAAGCACGGTTCATTTCGCGGTTCCCTCGCAGGTCGCTCAATCCCTTTCGCTGGTACCCTGGCGCACCCCGCAGGAAGTCGAAGCCATCGCCAGCCCTCCCGCGAACGGCCTGACTCGCGACCCCGCCGGGGTGTATTTCCATACCTGGCGGGCCGCGTCGGCCTTTCGCGGCTACAGGCGCGACATCGAGACTTACATCAACCCTTTCGCGGCGGAGGATCCGGGCGAGCCGGAAGTGACCAGCCGTATCGGCGAAGGTTTTAACCTCGACGGCAAAATCAAACCTGACGATTTCGTCAGCCCCGATGGGGAAAAGGGCATTGACAACGAGTTGTACCGGGCCTGGGGATGCGATTCTCCATGGCGCGGGCCTGATGGTACCGGCACGCTTGTGCTGCGCTCGAACGACAAGATGCTCGAGGGCCTGTTCACTATCGTCGTCCGGATCTCGGGCAATAAAGACCCGATGAACGATGACGAGGCGACACTCGAGATCGGCTATTCTCCTGACCAGATCATGAAGGATGCGCGCGGAAATGTCGGCGTCGACTATTCCTATCGCATCCTCAAATCCGAGCAGTACACAAAGCTCAAGGCCCGCGTCAAAGACGGTGTGGTTGAGACGGAGCAGGCCGATATTCATATGCCGGAAATCGCCTGGTTCTACAATCAGCTCCGGGATGCCTTCTTCCGGCAGGGCAGGATACGGGTAACGCCCAATTCCGACGGCACGGCCGCTGGCCTGGTCGGCGGTTATCGCGATTTCCGGGACGTGTACACCCAGAATGTCTTCACGCAGGCCGGCGGTGTGCAGGGTGTTCGCGAGCATGAAGATCACATCGCTCTGTACTACGCTCTTCGCCGCCACGCCGATGGCATGCTCAATCCGAAAACAGGCCGCTACGACGGCATCTCCTGCGCCTATCGGCTGAAACTCGTACCCGCGTTTGTCGTAGACCCCGATAAGCCAATGGGTATCCCTTCCCGGGAATCCGAAGCAGGGCGCAAGAAGGCCTTTGACGAAACCGCCGCGGCGACCGTCAGGGCCGTGGACACCCTGGTGGTTCAGCCGGTACCACCCGACAGCACCGAGCTGACTCCAACCGACGGTATTGCAATAGGGATCGGCGGCGTGCCCCTTCGCGGGCGCGGCAGGGGTTATGGCGAAAATCGGGCGGCTGCAGACAAGGCGAAAACTGCCTCGCCTCAGCCGGATCGGCCATAGTCTTTAACTCGTTTCCACAAACTTTAAGCACACCGGCGCGGAGAGCGGAATGTTCTCGCCGTACCTCGACAATTTGCCGGTCTCGGGATCGATCCGCAGCGGAACGATCGCATGCGAGCTCTGCAGCATCGCGAACAGATATCTGCCGCTGGGGTCGATATTGAAGCTCCGCGGGTTTTTGCCGTCGAGCGGAAACGCCTCGATCAGTGACGGCGCGCCCGTCGACTGGTCGACACTCATCGCGGCGATCGAATTGTGTCCGCGATTGGAGACATACACAAACCGGCCGTCTGGATGCGCCTCAACCTCCGCGCAGGTCATCCGCTCGCGATAGCTCTCCGGGACCGTTCGCGCGGTCGGACCTTCCTCGAAAACCCCGCGTTGCGCATCATAGCGCAGCATGGTGCAGCCGGGTCCGCTCTCATTCGAGATGTATGCCCATTTCCCGTTCGGATGAAATCGGAATTGCCGCGGGTTCGCCTGGTGCTTCAACCCGAGATACGGCGGATCCTGGTCCGTGAAAGTCGCTTTCGCCGGATCGATGCGATGGACGAAAACCTTGTTCAACCCGGTGTCCGTGGTAACCAGGAAGCGGTTGTCGTGCGTGAAATTCACCGAGTGGCAGTGCACTTCCACTTTCGGACCTCCCGGCGGCGCGCCGGACCGTTCCCCCGCATGTTGATAGAACGTCGCCGCCTCTCCCAGCGTGCCGTCTTTATGGACTGGAATCGATACCGTGCTCCCGCTCGACCAGTTCGCCACCGCCACCATGGAACCCGTCTTGTCCAGGTTCAGATGGCACGGCATCACTCCTTTGGTCGAGGCTCGGTTCAACTCCCTGAGCTTTCCAGTTCTCGAGTCGATCGAAAATGCCGTCATGTAACCGTTGGCGGTCTCGGTGTCCTCGTCTCCCAGTTCGTTCACGGCATAGAGAAAGCGGCCGGAGGGATGAACTGCAAGATAGCTTGGGCTCTTCGTCTCGGCCGCCAGTTCAGGTCTCGAGAGCTTGCCCGTCTCTGTGTTGAATCGTGAAACGTAGATGCCCCTGCTCTCGCCGTTCCCGAACCGCGGAAGGGACGTCGTGTAAGTGCCCCAGTAAGCGAAGTACTCTTTGCCGGCGGCCGGAATACGCTCGGCCAGCAACGTCGCCGCTCCAGCGGCGCGAATAAATGTCCGTCGTCTCATAGTTAATGGCACAAGCGCTTCCGCCTGTGCGAGTCAATCAAAGCCGAGCGCAGCTCGCCCTCGCCCTCTTCTCTTCCCCCGCACACCCGGCGCAGTTCCTATCCCAATATCTCCCGGATCTTCCCGATGAGCGCCGACGGACTATACGGCTTCTGAAGAAATGCTACACCCGATTCGAGCACGCCGTGCCGCAGAATCACGCTATCCGCATACCCGGAGACAAACAGCACCTTCGCGTCGGGGTGCAGCGCATGCAGTTTTTTCGAAAGATCCACCCCCGTCATCCCGGGCATCACCACATCCGTCACCGTAATCTGAATCGGCTCGGCGGCCTCGCGATGCAGGCGCACCGCTTCCTCGCCGTTCGATGCTTCCAGAACCCGGTAGCCATAGGAACGAAGGCAGGTCGCGGCGAACCGGCGCACTTCGCTCTGGTCTTCCACCAGAAGAACCGTTTCCGTTCCCCTCGCCGGAGCGGAGTCTTTCGAAAGCTTTGTTCTCTCCTCGCCCGCTTCCACCCGCGGCAGAAGGATCCGAAACGTGGAGCCGCGCCCCGGCTCCGAATCCACCGTGATCTGCCCTCCACTCTGCCTCACGATCCCGTAGACAATCGAGAGTCCCAGCCCGGTGCCTTTGCCCTTTTCCTTGGTCGTGAAGAACGGTTCGAAAATCCGTTCGCGCGTCGTTTCGTCCATCCCGTGCCCGGTATCGCTTACCGTCAGTTCCACATAACCGGCAGGCGCGGCTTCACCGTTCGGCTCGGGTAAAGTCATATCCGGGGTATTGGCCGTCGTAATCGTCAGTTTTCCGCCGGTCGGCATGGCATCCCGCGCATTCACCGCCAGATTCATCAGCAGTTGGTGAATCTGGTTCGGGTCCGCCTTCACCGCTCCCGCCGCAGGGTCCAGATAGCAGGCCAGTTCCACGTCTTCCCCGATCACGCGGCGCAGCAACCGCTCGGTATCGCGCACAATCGCGTTCAGATCCACCACCTCCGGCTGCAGCACCTGTCTTCTGCTGAAGGCCAGCAACTGGCGCGTCAGGCCGGTCGCGCGGTCGCCCGCATCGCGAATTTCCTTCAGCCACGGCTGGGCCGAATCCTCTTTATGGATGGTGCCCATCAGCAGATCGGTATAGCCGTTAATCGCCGTCAGCAGATTGTTGAAATCGTGAGCCACGCCCCCCGCGAGTTGCCCGATGGCCTCCATTTTCTGCGCCTGGCGCAGTTGATCCTCGCGGTCGCGCAGCATCTGTTCGGCCAGCCGTCGTTCGGTCACGTCCCGCGCGTTGACTACAATTCCGCGCACCGCCTCGTCTTCCAGCAGATTGCTGGCGGTGCCTTCGAAAATCCGGAACGAATCGTCCTCGTGGCGAAAACGCCACTCAAAACTTCGCGTCGCCCCTGGAGCCGGGCTTTCGCCCCCGAACAATTCGTCAATTACCGCAAGGTCTTCCGGATGCGCGTACTCGCGGAGCCGTCTTCCCACCAACGCTTCGGGCGGGTGGCCCAGCAGCGGCAGGCTCGACGGGCTCGCGTACGCAAGTTCCCCATCCCGGTTCGCCACCAGAATCAAATCGGAGGTCTTCTCGATCAGCGCGCGGAAGTGCGCCTCGCGCCGGCGGAT
>JAJPIY010000399.1 GCA_021324515.1 Planctomycetota bacterium | reverse complement strand
GACGGCGACGGCTATGCCGATCTCTACGTCTGCCAATACGTCGATTGGTCGTTTGAACACAATCACCCGCTCCATTGCACCTACGACGGCCATACCCGCGATGTGTGTCCGCCCAAGAATTTCAAGGGGTTGGAACACAAGCTGTTCCGCAACCTCGGCGACGGTACGTTTCGGGAGGTGAGCCGGGAGGCGGGCTTGCGCGTCAGACGCACGAACAGCGAATATGAGCAGTTGACCTGGCTGTCCCCGCGTTCGCGCGAACGGCTCAAGCGCGACGTGGAGGAAGGCGATACGCGCTTCGGCAAAGGACTAGGTGTGCTTATGGTCGATGTCAACGACGATGGCAAACCGGACATCTACGTCGCCAATGACACCGTCGATAATTTCCTTTACCTCAATCGGGCAAGCAAACCAGGCGAGTTTCGCTTCGAGGAGTTAGGGATGGCCAGCGGCACGGCCCGCGACGATTTCGGCACGCCCAACGGCAGCATGGGCTTGGCGGCCAGCGACTTCAACGGCAGCGGCAAGCCGTCGATTTGGGTGGCCAACTACGAGAACGAACTGCACGCGCTCTATCGCAATGATTGCGTGATCCATCCCCAGGACCACACCAAGGACCGCATTGTCTTCACCTTCTGCACGGCCCCTGCTGGCCTGGCCGTGTTCGGCCGGATGACTGTCGGCTGGGGCACCGGTTTTTTCGACATCGATCACCACGGCGCCGAGGATCTGTTTCTGGCAACCGGCCATGCCACGCGCGTGCCCAAGACCTCGCCGCGCGCCCAAATCCCCATTCTGGCCCGCAATGAGAACGGCAAATTCAAGAACATCGTCGAACGGGGCGGCCCTTATTTTCGGACACCGCACGTGGCACGCGGCGCCGTGCTGGCCGATTTCGATAACGATGGCCGTGTAGACATTGCTGTCATCCATACCAACGAGCCGGTGGCCCTTCTGCGCAATGAAGCCGACACCGCAGGCCGACATTGGGTAGGCATTCAGCTGGCCGGCAAAGGCCATCGCGATGTCGTGGGTGCCAAAATTGTCCTGGAAGCGGGCGGACGCAAGCAGACACGCTTTGCCCAAGGCGGCGGCAGCTACGCCTCCTCGTCCGATCGCCGGCACGTCATTGGGCTAGGCGCAGCCGAACGCATCACCAAACTGACTGTAACCTGGCCCAACGGCCAGGTGCAATCGTTCAGCGATCTCCTCCCTGACCGCTACTATCGCTTGACAGAGGGCGACGACCAAGCTGAGCCGCTGTACCCGAACAAGTGACCGCCAAGGCACCCAGGGGAGAAACGAAACAAGAAGAAGGAGGACATAGCCTATTTCAGCTCCCGAACATCTTTTATGTTTGGGGGCCGTCTTCTTTCTTCTGTTTCTTGGTGTCCTTGGCGGTCTGGGCGGTTAACCGTCTACCCGCGTTTGCGTAGCCATCAGCCAGGCGGTTGGGGCCATTGCCAGGGCCATGCCGCCCAATGTGAGGGCGTCGAAGGGGTGGCCCCACAACAACACATCAAGCACCAAAGCGAAGACCACCTGCATGAGATTGACCACGGCGATTTTAGCTGGAGGGCCGCTGGTAAACGCCTTGGTCAAAAACAACTGCCCGACCGTCGCCGTCGATCCCACGGCCAGCAACAACAACAACGTTTCGATCCGCGGCAGAGTCGGCGGTACGGCGGAGGGCCTTCCCAGCAACAAAGCTGCCAACGAAAACAAAAAGGCCACGCCAGAGAAGTGGGCGACGATGGCCCAGGGATGAATGTGCTGTAGCTGGTGCAGACCGAGCATGGCCACTGCTGTGCAAAGAGCAGCAAGCAACGTACACAGGACGGCGAGCCAACGCGGGAAGGCGGCGGTTTCGGCGCCCTCCAGGGAAGCGGAGGCGGCGGACAACTCCATGAGGGCGATGCCGGCGACGCTGCCAAAGGCCGACAACCATACTTGCCGGCTGGGGCGTTCTTGATAGAGCGGCCACGACAACAACGCTACCCAGATGGGAAATGTGCTGGTCAGCGTGAAAACGTGCGACGGCGGCAGTACTGTCAGGGCGAAGAAAGTACACACCAGGCTAATGCTGCCGGCGATACTGCGCACCCACAGGATGCGCGGCGAGAACAGCACCAGCCGAGCACCGCCGAGCACGGTCAACACCATCCCCAGGACCAGAGGCATCGAGCTACGCGCCAGGGCGATGATTTGCCAGCCGCAGCTGGAACGCAAAGCATGGGCCGCCGCTGCCATCCAGGCAAAACAAAAACTGCCCACAAGCATCCACACGTAAGGTTGTAACGATTCCTTGCACACGAGCAGTCAGCGACCCTACTTTGCGGCGGAGAGTCGGCGGGTTGTATACTGGGCACGGGGAGATTTGACATCTTCCCCCTTTCCCCCCACCCCAACCCTCCCCCACAAGGGGGGAGGGAGGAAGAACAATTCCCCCACCCCAACCCTCCCCCACAAGGGGGGGAGGGAGGAAGAACAATTCCCCCCACCCCAACCCTCCCCCACAAGGGGGAGGGAGGAAGAACAATTCCCCCCACCCCAACCCTCCCCCACAAGGGGGAGGGAGAAAAAAGCTCCCTCCCCCCTTGTGGGGGAGGGTTGGGGTGGGGGGGGGAATTGTGTCAAATTCAACCGTACCCCGTATAAAAACAATATTCTAGAAGAAAGCGCACCCGGAACAAGCCAATCGTTGTCCCAGGGGGGGTAAGGAGGTTCCTCCCTCCTTACCTACTTCTCCAGAGATACACCCTTGGCGAAGCGCCGCTGAGTTATGGTCTAGCGCACCCATTTCTTGAGCGCTTCAATGTGTCGCGGCACAGCGGTGTGCGCATCCTCGGCAGCTTCATACTCCAGGGCGACATAGCCGCGATAACGGACAGCGCGGAGGATGTCTATCAGCCGTTTGAGATCGGCCTCTTCCTTCTTCCTCCCGCGGCGCTGAATCTCGGTCTTGATTTGCACTGTCACGGCGTAGGGAGCGATCTTCTCGAGATCACCGTAAGGATCATCCGTGCGGAAGTTGCCGGTGTCGAGGTTGACGCCAAACCAATCATGCTTAACCGCCTTGACCAGGGCCAGCACTTGCTCGGCCGTGGAGGTGATGCCGCCGTGATTCTCCAGGGCCAAGTAGACACCGTACTTGGCAGCATGATCGCAGGCTTCCTGAATGGCTGCTATGCAACGCGACCGGGCTTTGTCTTCGCTGTCATTTTTGGCCACTGTGCCGGCGAAAATGCGCATGGTCTTAGCGCCGAGGCGAGCGCTGTGTTCGATCCAGCGCTTAACGGCGTCAATCTGCTCACGCAGCTTGTCGGCGTCGGCCACGCAGAAGTTATTGCCAACCGCCGTACCGCTTATGTCCAGGCCCAGGCGGGTGCAACGTCCTTTCAAGTGTGCGAGATAATCCGGCGTCGTTTGGGGAAAGTAATAGGCGGTCAACTCGACGGCATCGAGGTCCAGGCCAGCGGCGAGATCGATGAAGTCGTCGAGGGTCATGGCTGGCTTGGTTTTGCCCGCCTTCGCTTTGTGCTGGTAATCGACAAGCGACTGGCGGAAACTGTAGGCAGCGATGCTCAGACGCAAGTGCGGCGGGCCAGATCGGCGGATCGGTTCGATGGCGGCGGCGGAAGCGGTGCCGAGGGCCAGTCCCGTGCCGGCCCAGAGAGACGAGTGCAGGAAGCGACGGCGTGTGACGGTATTCATGGAATTCGTGACTCCCAGGGTGAGAAAACGGGTGAGTAATCAATGCGAGTATATCCAAAATAGATAGCAATAAAAGGGGCGAGGAGACATCGTCTGGCCCTTGTTGAGGACTTGCGGGCCTCCCTTCTCGTCCAGTACACTTTGAGCAGATGGGGGGTCGTGGAGGTTGATGCAAGGAAAGCGGATCATGGCGTTTACATCTTTTCATCTGTATTTCGACGATGTCGAGGTCGGGCAAGAATGGGAATCGCTTGGGCGGACCATCACCGAAACCGACATCGTCAACTTCGCCGGTCTGAGCGGCGATTTTAACCCTATCCACATCGATCACGAGTTCGCCGCTTCGACGCCGTTTCGTCGGCCGATCGCCCATGGTTTGCTGGTGTTTTCGATAGCTAGCGGCTTGGGCTTGTACAGTCCGCCTATGCGTACGCTGGCTTTTCTGGGCATCCGCGAATGGTATTTCCGCGGCCCGGTGTTCATCGGCGATACACTCCGTGCCGTGAGTAAGATCCTGAGCAAGGAAATCCGCGGTCGAGGTCGGCGCGGCGAGATCACCTGGCAACGGCAGATCATCAATCAGGAGCGCAAAGTGGTGCAAGAGGGCATCACGATCACGCTCGTCGAAGGGCGGGCCGCCACCGGCCTTTCTGCTGCTCCGGCCGAGGGAGAAAAAGTGAAGGCCGGCGCCGATATGGCAAACGCACCGCCGCCGCGCGCGGATGGAGATGCACAATGAGGGAATTTCAACTTTACGGGCTGGGCAACGCCCTGGTAGACATTTTTATCGAGCTTTCCGACGAAGAGTTCGCTGTGCTCGGCTACCCGCGCGGCTCAACGCAATTGATAAGTCTGGACGAACAAACGGCCCTGCTGAAGCGCTTTGAGGGTCGCGACATGCGCCTGGTAAGCGGCGGGTCTGTCGCCAACTCTATCGTCGCTTTCGCCCAACTGGGTGGGCAGGCCGCTTTTCTCGGCTGCGTCGGCGATGATCGCTACGGCTTGTTCTATCAGACAGAGTTTGAGGAACTGGGCATTGACATCGGTAACCCAGTCCTTGTCGGCCAGAGTACAGGGACGTGCCTTTGCCTGATTACGCCGGACGCCGAACGCACCATGTGTACTTGTCTGGGCGTCAGCAGTCATCTTGCCGCACAGCACGTGGACGAAAGGCGGCTGAAAAACGCCGATTGGATATTCCTCGAAGGCTACACCCTCGCCAATCCGCAAACCGGGCAGGGAGCGATCCGCGAGGCCCTGCGCCTGGCCCGCCGCCACAATGTGCGCGTCGCCTTTACCTGCTCCGATGTTTTTGTCGTTGATCAATTTGGCGATGCTTTCCGAGAGACCCTCGCCCAGACAGACTTGTTGTTCTGCAACGCTGTCGAAGCCTGCGCCGTAACCGGAGCGCCCAGCGCCGAAAAGGCGTTCGCTGCACTCGCCAGCAAGGTGCCTGCTGCGCTGGTGACGGATGGTCCCCGCGGCGCCTACGTCCGCTATGCCGGCATTGAGACGCATGTACCCGCGTATCCTTGCCAACCCGTTGACTTGACCGGGGCTGGCGATATGCTCGCCGGGGCATTTTTGTACGGGATTACGCAGGGCATCGCCCCGGATCGGGCCGCCCGCGCCGCCTGTTATCTGGCCATGAAAGTTATCTGCCAGGTCGGCGCGCGCCTGCACCACGGGACAAGGCTCTTCTGGGATGAGTGCCTGGCCTCTCTCTGAACAGATGATGGCAAAGACCGATTCCATGCCAGCATCAAGCACCCAGCGGGAATCGTAGAGGATGACCTCCATGGCGCGCCTACGAACGTTTATCGCTATCGATTTAGGCAAACCGATCCGCGCTCGTTGCCTGGCCCTGCAAGAGACGCTGGCGCGCGGCGGCGCGGAAGTGAAATGGGTCGAGGAAGAGAACCTGCATTTGACTTTGTTGTTTCTGGGCGAAGTCGAGGACCGTGATTTGCCAGCGTTGTGCCAGGCTGTTTCCGACTGCTGCATCCAGCACAATCCGTTCACCCTGAGTGTTGAAACGGTCGGCTGCTTTCCCAACCCGCGCCGGCCCCGCGTTGTTTGGGCTGGTGTCGGCGCCGGCCATGCCCAAGTATGCGCGTTGCACGACGCCCTGGAACCGCCCTTGTTGGCACTCGGATGCTATCGCCGTGAGGAGCGTATTTACACGCCGCATATCACGCTGGGCCGTGTCAAGAGTGAACGCTCCACCGCCGCGTTAGCCTTGGCGCTGGCACGACAAGCGAAATGGCACGGCGGTGAAACCGAAGTACGCGAAGTGCGCGTCCTCAGCAGCGAATTGACGCCACAAGGACCGGTCTACACGGTGCTGAGCCGTGCCAAGCTACATTCCTGACGAGTTCGCTCCTTGCTTACGCTTCTGAATCAGGAAGCCGTGTGCGATGCTGTGCAAACCAGCGTAATTGCCGCGCTAAACCGTGCAGCAGGTCCACTTCCGTGGGCGTCGGGCCAGCCCGGCCCAGGAGGTGACGCAACGCATGCATCAACGAATCCGCTTTTTCATTCCACAAAAAATGCACCGCCTCCAGCGCTTGGCGTAGATGTGCGAAGGCACGTTCCTGGTCGGCGAACGGAGCAGCCTTCTCCGCGGGCGGTAGCAGCGTTGGCGCGGCGACCTGCCGTAGCCACTGGCGGCGGAGTTCGTAAGTGCAGATGGCCACAGCCTGGGCCAGGTTCAAAACCGGATATTGCGGATCGGTAGGGACGTGAATCAGATAATGACAGCGCGAGGTCTCGACGTTGCTCAAGCCGCTCGCTTCGGGGCCGAACACCAGCGCTCCCGGTCCGTTCCTCATGGCCTGGATCAGACGGGGAACAATTTCATCGGGGGGACCGACGCCTTGTCGCCGCAGCAACCCGCCGACACGTGCCGAAGTGGCTGCGACAAAAACGCAATCGGCCACGGCTTCGCCGAGTTCTGAAACCGTGCGGCAATGTTCTAGTACCTCCTCGCCATGCGTGGACAGGCGGCGGGCCTCAGCATCAGCGGGGTCCGCTTCCGGGGCGACAAGCACTAGCTCGGACAACCCCATGTTGCGCATCACCCGTGCCACTGCGCCGATGTTGGCAGCGATCCGCGGGCGCACCAAAACGATGCGACAGTTCATAAGAGAGTTCAATAGTCGAGTAATTACACTTTGTCTCGCCGATCTTCACTTTGAGTGTATCAAGGCTTCCAGCCGCGCGATGCGGTCTTTCAGGGGCGGATGGCTGGCGAAGACGCTTTCGGCGCGCTCTTGAAATTTCTTGATCGGGTTGGCGATGAACAAATGAGCGATGCCCCGGTTGGCCGTCCGCAGCACGGCCGTATCGCCTTGCAGTTTCCGCAGCGCATTGGCCAACCCTTGCGGATAGCGCGTCAATTCCACGGCCGAGGCGTCCGCTAGGTATTCCCGCTGCCGGCTGACGGCGAACTGAATGATTTGTGCTAAAATCGGGGCCACCAGCGCCAACATCACAGCCAGGAGGAAAACGATCAGCCCAAAGGGACCGCTGCCGCCTTCGTCTTTGCTATCCGTGGTCCGGCGTCCGCCGCCGCTGCGGACGATTTGCCAGAAAAAATCAGAGAGCATCACCACGGTGCCCACGAGAACGGCCATGAGGAGCATCAAGCGAATGTCGTAATTGCGGATGTGCGATATCTCATGGGCGATGACGCCTTGCAATTCATCGCGTGTCAATTGTCGCCGCAAGCCCGTGGTGATGGCCACAGCTGCATGTTGTGGGTCGCGGCCCGTGGCAAAGGCGTTCAAGGCGGGATCGTCGATCTGATACACTTCTGGCATGGGGATACCTGCGGCAATGGCCATTTCCTCGACCACGTTAAACAGTTCTGGATCGTCCGCATGTCGGATACGGCGAGCGCCGCTGACGGCCAAGATGAACCGGTCGCCCCTATAATAGCCCAGCAACGAAAAAAGCAAGGCAAGGACAGCAGCAATGCCGCCGGCCCACAATGCTTCTCCCCAACGCAGTTGAGCCACGGCCTTGGGATCAAGCAAAGCAACGATGCCCAGAGCCAAGATCAGGGCGACAGCAGCCGTGAACAAACAGAAGATCAGCACCAAGAGGGCGCTGTTTCGCTTATTCTCGGCGATCAGGTCACGAAAAGTCGGGTTCATGGCCTCTCGGATAGACAGCTGGCGTGTGCGGATCAGAACTTCACTTGTGGGGCCTGGCGAACCGCTGCCATCTCCGCAGCATCGAGCTGGAAGAACTCGACCTGGCGGAAGCCAAAGAGATTGGCGACGATGTTGGCCGGAAAACGCATCAGCGCTGCATTATACTGGCTGACGACATCGTTGTAATGCTGCCGGGCGAAGCTGATACGGTTCTCGGTAGCCGTCAATTCTTCCTGCAAACCGAGGAAACTTTGATTGGCCTTGAGGTCCGGATAAGCCTCGGCCACAGCGAAAAGCGTCTTCAATGTGCTCGTTAGGGCATTCTCGGCCTGGGCTTGTGCCGCAATCCCATGCGCCGTGATCGCCGCATTGCGGGCTTGAATCACCTTTTCTAGCGTCTCTTTTTCGTGGGCGGCATAGCCTTTGACGGTCTCCACCAGGTTCGGAATGAGATCGTGGCGCCGCTTAAGCTGCACGTCGATCTGGGACCAGGCATTCTCCGTCTCCACCTTTTTGCTGACCAGGCCGTTGTAGACGGCTATCCCGGCCAACACCAGTACGCCCACGACAATCACGGTGATAATCAGCCAAGGTTCCATTGTGGTGCTACCTTCCTTCCTCGGGATGAAGCGATTTTACATGGGGGGCCTTCACCTGTTGCTCTCTTGGTTATTCGCCCCTGGGCGGTCGAGATTTGCAAACCTCTCCGATTATATCATCCCCGACTGAATTTGGCACAATTTTCCCTCCGCCCGCCCTAATCGAAGGGATGAGGACGAGGAAAAATGTCCCTGCCTCTGGTCTCCGCTGCTGCATTTGCTACATCTAATACGGTCAGACAAACCGAATTCCCGGCAGGGGCAAGACGAAGCCGGTGCGAGTCCGGCGCTGTCCCGCAACTGTAACCCGCCTCGGTTCGGCCGAGGCGGGAAGCCAGGTCGATCTCCCCTGCCACGCTCGATACCGCCTCGCGGAAGGGGACCAGAGCATGAGTCACGTCTCGCTTTTATCGTTCCGAAAGCCCCATTGACCATGTAGCCGCGAGCCGTAGGTGTGAATGTCCGCGCTCGCCTACGGCTCGCGGCTAAACAGAGGAGGAAATGTTATGGGAACGCTCCATCAGATGTTGCCGGAGGATGAGGTCCTCTTGTGCGGTGTTGTCTTGTTGCTCGGAATGTTGGCCGGCGCCTTGGCGCGCTTGGCGGCTGCTTGGCGTGAAAGGAGGACGGTATGAATCCTTTGTTCGCGCATCATATTGAACCCCAGCATGTCCCGGTCCTGGCAACCCTGCTGGCGATCGGCTTCTGGGTCGGCTGGCATTTGGTATCGAAACTATTGGCCTGGATGAAAACGACGCCATGACGAAAAAACGGGAACGGACGCGCGTGCTGCGCGCGGATGGACGGATGATTAACCTCGTCCGCCGCCGTGGACATTTGATGGTCTGCGCCAAAGGCTGTTGCTGCGGCCGTACCGAACGCGGCTACGCACCCGTTCCGGTTGAATTCTACAAACAAGAATACAAACGTCGGAAAATCCGTAATACCGTCCATCTGTCGATGAACGGCTGCTTGGGGCCGTGCCCGCTGGCTAACGTCGTCTTGTTGTTCTTCGACGGCCGACCAATCTGGTTTCAGTCGATCGCCACCGAAGCCCAAATCGTCGCGCTTTTCGATTACATCGAGCGCATGATCGCAGCCGATGGCTACGTTCCCCCCCCTGCCGAGTTGGCCGAGTATGTCTTTGACTTTTATTCGTGGTCGGCGTCACTCCCTCGCCGCGCTGAGGCAACTCCGCTCATCACTCCTGCAGCGGACGGCATTCTCTTACTGACCCATGCCGATACGGACCTGCTCGTATTGCGTCACGCCGTCACGGCCCTACCCGATAGTTTCCCACCCGTTCGCGCTTTGAGCCTGGGCAAACTGACCAGCCCGGAACATATGGCCGCCGCGCTGGCCCAACATGGGCCGATAGCGCGAATCGTCGTGGCGCGGCTTCTGGGTGGACCGAGCAGCGTGCCAGGATTTCGCTTGTTGG
>JAJPIY010000246.1 GCA_021324515.1 Planctomycetota bacterium | reverse complement strand
CGCTACGGCGCAGTTCTTCATCAACGTCAAGGACAATCCGTTTTTGGACAATCCTCGTTCCCCCTATTGTGTCTTCGGCAAAGTCATTGAAGGCATGGATGTGGTAGACAAGATCCGCAAAGTGAAGACCAAGCAAGTCGGCCCAATGGGCGATGTGCCCGTGGAGGACGTGGTTATCAAGTCCATTCGCCGTGCAGAGAAGTAATTTCTTCGTTTTGCTGCCAGCCGTAGGGCGCGCGGCTGTGCGCGCCTGCGGCTGGCAGCAAAACGAAGAAATATCACCGCGGTTTGAGCAAGGGCAGCGCTATTTTAGCCAGAAACAACTGCTGGCGATCGCCGCGCTGATACAGATCCTCCAACAACACTTCCAGGCTCGGCGTCACTTTGCGATTGACCCAGGGGCGCGCAAGCGTAAGGCCGTGCTGCACCGTCACCGGCCGGTCGAAATCGATGGCGTCTTCCCCCTTGCTTGTACGGCCCAACCAGATGGTCACTTGGCCGACGCCGGAGGTATTCACGTAGATGCGGTTGTTTTCGGCGTCGATGCGCGCATCCAGGGCAGCCGGCTGCCAACGGAGACGCGCTTTCCAGTTGTCGAGGTCTTTGGTGTTGCGGATATCGTCGCTGCTGAGCCAGTAGAAGTGATTATCACATGGGCGCAGGGTGCAGAACTCGTTGCCGAACTGGCCACCCCGGCCATTGCTCCCCAGTTTGCGCCAATCAGGCAAGCCGCGCCGCTTGGTGCGCATCCAGTCGAACATGTTGGGCACTTCGCCGCCGTACCACTCTATGCCGCGGCCCTTGTAGTCGATCCACAGCTGTGGATAGGCGCGAAGGATCACCCAGTTGTTGAACAGGTCTTTGAGCTTGTCGTGGTCAGGCCCCTGGCTGCCGTAGACGACATAGAACGGGAGATACTGAGCGTTGCGCCAGCACAACTCGGCGTGGAATTGCGGGGCCGCCCCCATCGGTAAAACGCCGGCAAACAGGTCCGGATGGCCCAGACCGACATCAAAGGCCATGGCGCCCCCTTCGCCCAAGCCGAACAGAAACACGCGGTCCTCATCGGTGTTGAAGCGCCGCCGCAAGTCCCTCAGGGCGTTGAGAACGGTGAGGTGCTCGGCTTCGCTGTAGGTGTACTTGCCGTTTGGGCTGACTTGCCATTCCGGCGCCAGCAGGATGTAGCCGTTCTCGGCGGCGGCCTCGGCCCAGCGCTGAATCATGTCACTGGGTTTTTCGCCCGCTTCGTGCAACACAATCAGCACCGGATAAGGACGGCTGTGCCGATATTCCGGCGGCAGCTTCACGGCATAGGCTACGCCTTCTGTCTGGTACTGGGCGACATTTTCGGGCAGGTTTTTTTCTGCCCTCACCGGCGGCAGGGTGCGAATGATCTGAACCAACTCATCCAGCGATGCCGCCTCAGTGCGGGTGCCAGCTTGGTGTTGCTGGAGAAGCTGGCGGCGCTTGTCCGCGTCATTGGTGTCCAGATAACGGAGGAGCATGTCTCGGCCCTGCCACAAGCGGCGCGCCGTCTCCACGCTCATTTCCGCCGAGGCGCTGCCGAGCAGCCAGCCGGAGACGGCCAAGCTCACCAGCTGCTCGGCGCTGATTTCCGGGTTTTTCCCCGCCTTCTGCAAGCGCTCGGCCTGGCGGGCCTGTCCCCAAAATGCATCCAGACGGGAGAGGCCCTCGAAATGCAGCTCCGCACCAATGACAGCGGCCGCCGTGCGCAGCACAGCATTGTCTGCTCCCTGCACGCCTTGGCGGGCCTTCTCCAACAAACGGCTGGTCTCCTGGAGCCGGTGCTCCATTTCTTTGTATTGATGCTGCAATTCTTCCACCTGGGCGAGCTGTTGTTCGGGAATGCCCTGGGTAGGGAAGTCCTCTAGCAGCTTACGGACGCGGCGATGCTGTCCGGCGAGGTGCCGGCGTTTGATCTCCTCGATGCGCTCGATGGCGCGGAGCTTGGTGAGGGCCTTGCGGGCGTTCTCGACGCGCTCTTTCTGCTCCGGTAGATCACCCAGGAGCCGCTCCAGTTCCTTTTCGGCCAAATCGAGAAAGCCAGCTTGGGCGAAGAAGTCGGCCTTACGCAGCCGCATCGAAGCACGCTTTTCCGCCGGCAGGTTTTTGTTGTCTTGAAAGTCCGGGTGCGAAGCAAGCAGCGACTGGACCGTCTCCGGACCCAGCTCGCGCGTCAGGTAGGCGCAGCCCCAAAAGAAACGGCCGCGCGACTGCACCTCCGCCCAATAGGGCGTTAAGTTGTTAATGTGCTGCGGTACATTCACGTCCACCAGTTGGCCGCTGTAGTTACGGGTGAGAAAGACAAAACGCCGGCTCCAGGTGTCATTCCATTCCGGCGGCGTATGCGACACGCCCCACAGACCGGGAAATTTCATCGGTCGAACCTGACCGGGAAGCGGATCCTTGCGCGAGATCTTTTCCTCGGTGGGCGGATCTTTCTCTAAGATATGGCCGATCTGGGAAGGACAAAAAAAGATGCGCCGCGGACCGTCGTCCAGGAAGAAGAAACCGTGGGGCATGTAGTAGGCGTCGCGGGCCACCTGGTCGAATTCCACAGTCATCTGCCGTTTGACGCGACCTTCGACCACAAAGCCGTCTTTGAAGATGAACAAGTCGGCGCGGGCTAACCGAACGCCGCCGGGCAAAGGCAGGACCACAGCGAGGAAGGTCAGCGTCTGAACAAACCGATACCACGAAACACGGTTGGCGTTTGACATAAGTGAAGCTCCCTTGGTCCGTGAGACAGGCATCAACCTTCCCCAAAGACGTTTTGCTCTCTGGTATTCTGAGCGTTGCCAGGCTGCCCCGTCAAGTAACCGTTTGATGGCGAAAGCCAACAGCTAGAGTTAAAATAAAAGCAGCAACATTCCACCTGCCTGCAACGCCGTCACGCAATGCCTTTGTTAGAGCTACGGCTGGCAGGTGATGGGAAATCGCTGCGATGCCAATCCGCTTCCGTTGTCACCACTGCAATCAACTCATGGGCATTGCCCGCCGCAAAGCGGGGACGATGGTCCAATGTCCGACTTGCCATGCCCAAGTGCAAGTGCCCCAACCGGAACCTGACGACAAAGCGCCGCCGGCACAACAGATCCCCGATGCACCTGCTCCTCTGTTTGAGCGTAGCGATTTCGAGGCGTTGTTGCAAAACCCGGTCGCAGAGGATCCTATCGCTCCTGCACTACCGGCCTCCTCTTTGCCGTTTGCAACCAAGGCCCCCTCGTCGTTTGGGACACCGTCGAGCCAGCTGCGCCTTCGTCCGTCGGGATTGGTGCTTTCGCCGATACAAGCCACCTGGCTGACCGTGGGGGTGATTGGGTTGATCGCTTTGGCATTCGGCGCCGGCTTGCTCGTCGGCTATTGGATGGGAGGTTAATTACAAGCCTGAGCTGCGGAAAGAGACAGAAGAGAGCGGAAAAGAGCGGAATCTCTCGCCCGAAGTCCAAGAGAATTACCGCTCCACGCCGCCCCCTTTCGATCCTAACCTCTTGCTACATAAGGATTTCCGGGAGTGTATGGGAATCGAACCCACAGAGAGCTTTGTTCAAACCCTCCACTGGTTTTGAAGACCAGGGCCCTCACCAGAGGTGCAAACACTCCCAAGATCGTTCGCGTCCGTTTTTTGCAGAGCACGTCATTAGAATACAGGACAAAGATACGGTCAACAAGAGGTCCGATCAATCAGGCCACCGTGCCAACAAAGTGGACATCTTTTGCTGGGGCGACGGAATTGGTAAAAATATCAACCGAGCAATATCCGCAGCTGCTCTGGCCGCTCAATCAAGTAGTCCGGCGCGTGTTTAGCAAGCAACTGCCGTGTGTTGTAGCCCCACGTCACCACAGCTGCATCTACGCCCGCCTTTCGCGCCGCCACGATGTCCCGTACTTCATCGCCCACGTACACCGCCCGTTCTCCCGGTGCGAGACGGCCTTTCAAAAAACGGCGGATCCCCTCGCCTTTGCCAAAGATGCGGCGATAGCCGACGACCGACTCGAAGCAGCTCGCGACCCCGTTGGCGTGCAAACAGGTCAAGATGTTGTCGCGGGAGTTGGACGAGAGGATGCTCATGCGACAACCGGCCTGTCCGAAAGCGTCGAGGGCCTCCGGCAAACCAGCAAAGAGGCGAACGTTAGGCATATCTCGGCGGATCGCTGCCAAGACGCCGGTCAGGAGCGATGGCCCCCGCATGAGTGGAATGCCTAACGTCCGCACAAACGCTAAAGGAGACAAGTTGCGAACCGCTTCGGGATCGTCAATCCGACGAAAACCACGCCGCGCAGCCAAGACGTTGTAAGCAGACACCATGAATGCGAACGTATCGGCAAGAGTGCCGTCGAAGTCCCAAAGCACAAAAGCGTAGCGCATAGTGAATGTTATTGTCGCAGAGCAAGACGTAAACGCAAGATTATCCTGCACCTTGCGATAGAGGATACGAGTTTTTACTATGAATTTTCCTCATATTTTCGCTAGCCTCCAGCGCGAGCAAGGGAAAGAGGTATCTCGGCTTGCCTGGAGGCGCAGGGCAATATACGCGGACGAGAGTGGAGTAATCGGTGGCCTTAGTTGAACTATCTGTGCAAAACTTGGCCCTCATTGAGGACGTGCGCGTCGAGCTGCAACCAGGCTTTTGTGTCTGGACTGGCGAGACCGGCGCCGGGAAATCGCTGTTGCTCGGCGCCCTCGGTCTGCTGCTGGGCGAGCGTGGTTCCGTAGACCTGTTACGCGCAGGCGCCGAAGAATTGCGCGTCACCGGGCGTTTTGAACTGGATTCGCCGCAGCTGCGGAGCGAGATCGAGAGGCTTCTGGACGATACACTCGAAGAGGACGAGATTATCTTGGCGAGGCGGCTCCAGCGGAACGGACGCAGCCATGCTTATGCGAACGACCGGCCGGTCGTTCTCTCTACCCTAAAACAGATCGGTAATCTCCTCGTAGATCTTCACGGCCAGCGCGAGACGGCCTCGCTATTACACCCTGCCTATCAGCTGCAACTGCTCGACGCCTATGGTCGGCTCGACGCGCCGCGCCAGAAATACGGGATGCTGGCCGAGCACGTTCGCCAGCTACGCCGCCAGCAGCAGACGCTCTCGGCCCAGCGGCAACAGCGCCAGCGGGAGTTGTCGTTGGTGCGCTTCGAGCGCGACGAATTGGACCAAGCCGACCTGAAACCGGGCGAGATCGCGGAATTGACCAGCGAGCGCGACCGGCTGATGCATGCCCAGAACCTGCAAGCGTTTGCCGCACTCGCTACAGCTGAGCTGTACGACGACGAGGGTTCGATTGTCGAACGGCTAGGAAAGCTCCAGCGCGAAGCGCAGTCATGGGCCGCCTTCGATACAAACTTGGAAGAGGTGGTTCGCCGACTGGAGGGATTGCACGTCGAAGTGCAGGACTTGGCCGAGGTGTTGCGGCACCTCGGCCAGCGCTGGGAAGCAGACCCAGAACGCCTCGACGACGTCGAACGCCGTTTGCAGTTTCTGCGCCGCCTGGAAAACAAGTACCGCCGATCCCTCGATGATCTGATCGCTTACCGGGCCAGCCTCGATGAATACGAAACACGCTTGCAACAACAAGAAGACGACCTGGAGCGCGTCGAAGCGGAATTGGCGCACGCCTATGGGCAGCTGCGCGAAGCGGCAGTCGAACTGAGCAAGCAACGGCAGCGTATCGCGGAGCGCTTGGCCAAAGAGACGCAGAAACAGTTGGCCGATCTCGGCATGACGGGAGCGCGCTTGGAAGCAATCCTGGAGACGAACCCCCTGGGGGACGATCCGGTCCATGCCGAAGTGCCCTCCTGGGGCGCCGATCAGCTGGAATTGATGTTGGCAGCTAATCCCGGCGAGCCGGCGTTGCCGTTGCGCAAGATTGCTTCCGGCGGCGAATTGTCGCGGACCATGCTGGCGCTCCAAAGCGTGCTGGCCGACCATGATCCTCGCGGCACTCTGGTTTTCGACGAAATCGATGCCAACGTCGGCGGCCGGCTCGGTGACGTTCTTGGCCAAAAATTGGCGGCATTGGGGCGGACGCATCAAGTCATTTGCGTGACGCATCTGCCGCAGGTGGCCAGCTACGCCCGCCATCACTGGACCATCCGTAAAGCACGCCGCGGCAAACGCACCATCACGCAGATTCACCTGCTGGAGGACAACGAACGGCTCGATGAACTGGCCAGCATGTTGCGCGGCGAAGCGCGTGGTGAAACGACGCGGCAAGAAGCCGCCGCCATGCTGGAAGCAGCGCGGCGCTATTGGTGAGAAAGCGACCGTCCGTGTCAGCAGGACTTCGCCTTGCCCGGTAATCACGGGGAGTATGAATTGTCTACATATCGCTCGACAAATTAAGATACGAGAGGCGATCGCCGTATGCCTGGAAGTCACGGCAGAGGAACCTAACGGACTGGAGTTTGTCGGCCTCTTTGGCACAATTCCCCCACCCCAACCCTCCCCCACAAGGGGGGAGGGAGAAACAAGGCTCCCTCCCCCACCAGGGGGCAGGGAGAAACAAGGCTCCCTCCCCCGCAAGGGGGGAGGGAGAAACAACGCACCCTCCCCCACAAGGGGGCAGGGAGAAACAAGGCTCCCTCCCCCCTTGTGGGGGAGGGTTGGGGT
>JAJPIY010000393.1 GCA_021324515.1 Planctomycetota bacterium | reverse complement strand
CCCTGGTGGGGGAGGGTTGGGGTGGGGGGGGAATGCTTCTCCCTCCCCCCTGGTGGGGGAGGGTCGGGGTGGGGGGAAAGGGGAAAAAATGTCCAATCTCCCCGTGCCCAGTATATAATATACAGGGTCATGAGCTGCAGCAGAGGCGATTTGCGACAGAGTGCCGTAGAGAAACACGGATAAACAAAGATCGAACAATTTCTTTTTCTTGATATCTCTTCATGTTTATCTGTTTCTCTGAAGCAAATCGGCCAGAAGCCGCGGTTTCTGGAAGTTTCATAGACCCTCTTTCCCAGGGTGCGAGACCAGTTCATGGTACGGATTGCGCGCGGCTGGTCCCTCTGTCTTCTGCGGGGAAGCTGCTTCGGCCTGGCGCAGTTCTTGCAAATCTTCGGCTAGACCGCCCTCGTCTCCTTCGGCGCTCGCTTCGGCGACGGGGCCCTGCGCGCGTTGCGCACGGGTGCTGAAGATTTCGGCTTGGTTCTCGTAAGATTCGATTAGCGAGGCGAGACTTTGCTTCAACCACGCCTGGATCTGCCGGTCGCGCAATTCCAGCTGCTCGCGGAGCGCCGGGCCGATAGACTCGGCAATCCGACGCCGCGCGCTCCCCGCAGCGAGGGCCGGCAGCACGGCAGTCCACCACGGCGCCGCAACATCGGATGCCCCTTCCAGCGGGGGAAGCTCCGGTGGGGGCAAGCCACGGAACATCAGATCGCGGACGGCGGAGAGGTCGGCCTGGACCGCCGGGTCCGCTTGCTGTAGCGCTTCCAACGTCCGTCCGAGAACCTCTTGAAGCGCGATCACCACCCGTCGAGCCAACTGCCCGCGTTGCTCCAATACTTCCCTGGCCGCATCAGCGATTACCGTGTGATTCGGCGGGGACGACGAAGAAACCAGCGCTTGAGCGGCCTTGTCGAGGACACGGTCGAACAGGGCGGACTCCTCGATGGTCCAATCGCGGCAGCGATCGCGGGCGGCGCGGATGGCCCTGTCTGCCTCGTCCAGCAGCTGCCTTACATGCGAAACTTCCTCTGGCGCACGCTTCTTTGCTCCAGCGCCGCCATGCTGCCGTGAGGCGGCCGCCTCCAGAGTGGCGATTACCGACTCGCGCAAGTGGGCGATCTTGCGCCGCAGCGATTGTTCGACAAGGGCGCGCGATCGTGCCAAGAGCGGCTCCATTTCCTGCTCGAACCATTGGTGCAGCAGTTTCTCCTCCTCTCCCACGATGCTGACCGGATGAACGGTCACGTCCAGCTCAAGTTCCTGCTTGACTTGCACCTGGATATACTCCGTTGCCTGTTGCCGTTGTTCCGGTGTCAGCAGGTCGGCCTTGCTCAAGAGCACCTGGAAGGGTATGCCCGCCTCGGCGAGCAAACGCATCAAGTTAAGATCGTCGTCGTTGAGGTTGGTGGCGGCATCGATTAGGACGACACCCAAATCGCAGCGGGGCAAATAGGCGAACGTCTCCGCGCTGCCCGAACGGGCCAGTGAGCCGATGCCCGGCGTGTCCACCCACACGATGCCCTCATGCAGACGCGGCGACGGTGTGAATACCTCAATGCCGGTGACGTGCTTGCGGTTGCCCGGATTGCCCTCCTCTGAAGCGTACGCGCGCAGTTGCTCGATGGCCACCGTCTTCGGCTGCCACTCGGCGAAAGTGATGTCGGCCCGCGCCGGTTCCCCGCGCAGCAATCGTGCGGGCACGGCGGTGATGGGCACCACACCCACCGGCATCACGTCGCGGCCAGCAATGTGGTTGAGCAGCGACGACTTGCCGGAGCTGACCCGGCCGAAGACGGCGATCTCGAAACGGGGCTGTTCCATCCGCCGCACGATCTGATCCAAGAGCGGCCGAAATTCCACCAACCCGCGCCGCGTGATGATGCCATCGAGTACCTGGAGTTGCTTCACATCGGCCGGGGCGGCGTCGAGGCGGGCCAGACGCTGTCCGAGATCGCGGCCTAATCCTTGCCGAAGGTAGGTCAGGGCACGATCAATCAGACGGCGCAGCTCATGCTGAATGCGTTCGGCTTCCGCGCGCCCTTCCTCGCTCAACTCACCGTAGCCGGTTAGCCGTTCTGGCGCGATCTCTGAGACCGCGGAATCCAGGAAGATCAAGCCGCCCTGCAAGGCCCAGCGCAAGCTCGTCCGGTGTACTTCCAGTGAGATGCCGGCCTCGTGCAGCAACGTCTGCATGGCTTCGCGGATGCGGCCGAAATAATCCTGGATCACCTTGCGTTCGGTCGGCGAGAGATCGTTGACGTACTGGGAGAAGGGGGAGTCGATGAGGCTCTGGGCGAGCATGGCCTCCATGTTGGCCAGGCGGTGGTGAACGTCTCGGAAACCGAACAGGATGGTCTGCCGCTGATACGCATTTAGCCCCGGCATAGAGGAATTCCTCTGGGAACACATGGGCGCAACGAAAAAACCTCCGGGAAGGCTCCCGAAGGCTTCGCAGGGCGAGATGGCCTACCGGAAGGGGTGCCTTCCAGCAGGAGTCATCCGCCGCTTCACGCGGCAGTTCGAGGCGAACTCCATCGCCCTCACGCTGCTCTTATTGTTCCTGGAAACCGCAGCAGAAGTCAACCCGGTGAACGGCGGACCTATCCCCATTTTCTCAGCTGCCGTAGAAGGAGGCCGCTTCATCTCCAACTCATAAGTGTCAACGAGGAACACGCATCGCCCGTTGCCCTAGCTGGAGAGAAGCCGCCATGACACAACTGCCAACCCTCGCCGACCTCGCTGCCGCCCCATGTTAACGTCTGGCTCGCGATGACCTTCGATTCGCACGTCCACCATCCTTCCGCGAAAAATGGGGCCCCCGAATTGGATGAAAATGGATGGGAATGCTTCTGCTGTCTTCATGGGCAATTCCTGAATAAAACTCCCACCACTACGGGCTTGGCGTCGTCAGCGCCCCGAGGGGTTCACACGATCGGGCAAAAATAAACCCAACCCAAAATGGCACGAATGGCCCAGACACAGAGGGCCACGCACCGGCTGGGCGAAGGTGATGCGGAAGCCACCGGCCGGTCGCCGGCCGCCATCGTCATTGCGTTTCCGGCTCCGGAAGCGCTTGAACTGAATCGACCGTAGTTTGTGGGCGCCTATCAGGACTTCGTCTACCGATAAGATTTCGGGGAGTTCCCGACGCTTCAACTCCTGAGTAAGCACGTGACAAGCGAAGATTTTCGGTGAGGAGTAATCTTCGGGTCGGTCACGCTTGACACCCCGTCGCTTGGGATAACGTGTTACCACGAACGGCGTCGCCGACACCCACACCGTGGATTCATCCAAAAGCGGAGCGCGAAAATCCCATTCCTTGCCGAGACCGATCAAGAGCAATTGAAGTTGCTGCTCGCCCTCATCGAACGCCAGATAACGCAGCCGGTTGATGGCGTGACATTCCAGGTCGTTGAACCCCATCGGCGCGAAGATAGTAAGGTGGTCGATTCGCCCATCGCCGTCCTCATCGGCGGGCAAAAAGTAGGCGTGTTGATGTCCGGTGCGTGGGCGGCCTTCGTCGTCTTTGCCGGAAAGGGCCGGCGCCAGCCGCCAAATGTCGGTGTCCGATGGTCCTGGATCATTGCGACGAGCCAGATACTTGCAGCTGGCGAGCAGGGCTCGGCGAGCCTGCTCGGCGATGGGCAGCGTCTCGGTCACAAGCGGCAGCACGGGGCCATCGAGGAGATAGCGGGCGATGGTTCGCTTTCCCCCAGAGTTAGGATGTCGCTTGGGGCTTATGGGGCTGAGGTTGGCTTGGGGCCGCTCGTAATTCACCCACTTCGTTCCGGGCACGGTGGACCACTTCTGAGCGTGAATCGTCTCCGTGTCCAGGCACAAGTGCCAGCGGGGGCAGTCGAAGAGAAATTCGGACGGCTTCACTTTTCGCTTCGCCAGTTTCTTCGGATCCAGGGAGGGATAGTATTTGTCCTCGAAAGCAGTCGCCGGGTCTGGACACAGTACGGGCGTCGGGTTGGGGTCGCCTTCTGTAGCGGGAGTGCAATTCCAGGCTGGTTGTTCGGTTGCCAACTCGGCATGGACCCAGCCTTCCGCCCTGCCCAACGACGACAAGTTGGCCAGCAACGTGGCCAGCATCGACCGATCGTCGGGAGCCAGTTCCACGTTCGGCCAACCGACAAACAGCGGGTCACGGCGAGCGACGCTGACAAATGTGTCGAACACGAGTGTCCGGTCAGCTGGTCCTTTTTTCCCCCAGGGCATGTAATGCCGGGTATGTGCGATGCGGTAGGGGGGCAGCCGAAACTGCGGTAGCTGCGTGAGAGGTTCGAGGATGCGACGAATCTGATTTTCCGAGAAGTCTGGACAGGTCCGTCTCCAAACCGCGATGAGTGCCCGCAGCAGCCGCCACGGCGACGGCGGCCACTCGACCACGCCCTCGTTCACGTGCCGGCCCCACGGCGTGGCGTGATAGCGACCCGCAGGAAACGTCAGCTTGATGATTACGGGCATGGCTTACTCCTTAACCTCTAGGATTACGCCAAGTAAGTTCGGTCACGGCCGGATCGGCGAATTGAGATTTGCACTTCCCGATCAGGTCGCCGACAGCCTTATTCAGTTCTTCTGTAGACCATAAGACAAATCCGCTCGGCCGCTTGACCTGAATCGCCTTTTCGCCCTCTACCAACTCCAACTCGCAGGCTGTCCGCAAACGGATGTTGGAGTCGAGAAAGCGCCGTACCTTCCAGAGAGCGAATGCGATCAACAGATTTGTGGCATTATCGCCCAAGCCATAGCCGCGAATCTGGGCAAGATCGAGACTGAAGAAAGCCGTAATGGACTTGGCCGTGAACTCCGTGCGGTGGAAAGGAACGTTTCCGTAGCCGGTTTTCGCATCCACTCCCGCCACGCTCGGCTTGGGAAGCACGCGATCGAACTTGACGCCGCCGCTGTCGGCCCGGCCAACGCCGCTGGCCTCGATGAACGCGGACAGCGCGCGCGGGTGCCGCAACCGGCCGGCGATCTTTTCCAGGAACACGCCATGCACCAGCGAGTTCGGGTCGTACTTGAAGCAAACGGCGGCCAATTTGCGAAGATTGACCACTCCGGCCACATCGTCGCGTTCCTTGTCCGTGGCCTCACCTTCCTCCGCGCCGGTCCCTTTTTCTTTAGACTTGAGCTTGCCTTTTTTAGCTTCTACCGTGGCCATGCCGAGTTCTTTTTTGAGCACTTCATGGAAGGGCGTCCCATCTTTCGTCAGACCGGACATGATGTATGGCGAGTTCAGTCGGTGGAACTCCAGAAGACTGCATGTGGTATCGGCGCCATCGCCAAGGCCGGCGAGCTTCACCTTGACAAACGGCAGTCCTTTAAGCTCGGGAACGATGTCATCGGCAGCTTCGTCCCAGCAAACGACTTCGAGACGGTTGGCCATTGATTGGGCGGATTCGACGAGCAGCGTCGGGATGACGCCTCCCTTGCCATCGGGAGCATCGTAGACAGCTGGGCCGAGGTCCGGGAAGCCGGTTGGTTGGATGCGTGTGCCGGCGACAGGCTGGAGCGCCGCTTCGATAAGGATGCGTGGTTCGGATTTCAGCTGCTCAAATTCGATAGACATAAGTCATTCCTCCAACTCCGGGGGATAGAGAACACCATTGGCGATGCGTTCGAGATCGCGCGGGGACAACGGCAACAGCAGGGCGGCGAGCAGACGTTCGGGACGACAGGGCGACGTGACGCCGAGCGACTTCCCAGCCCGGTAGCGATTGCGGCAGCCCGTTACCAGTAAGCCGCCGGATTTCAACCGCCGGGCTGCGCGATCGACACACTGTTCCACGGCATCCGGGCGACCGGATGCAAGCACGTGGAACACGTCGGGGTCCGGAAGGACGTTCGGCTTGGTTTCGTTGGACAGGCCCCAGCGTCCGTCCTTGGGCACAAGGGAGCAGGGCTGAACGAGTAGACGCGGCAAAGCGAACTCGAGGGGGGCCCACAGTTCGTCGTCCGCCTCCGGCTGTACGTCTTCCATTGATTT
>JAJPIY010000384.1 GCA_021324515.1 Planctomycetota bacterium | reverse complement strand
CATGCATTTCCAGCTAAAAGCCCGTACTCGGTTGAGATTGCGAGTCTCTACCGATGGTAGAAAATGGAAAATCTTCCTTTTACTCTTATTCTTTTTAATGCCGAAACTTTGCTTCGTCAATACAAAAAGTGAAGAAAAATTCAAAATTGGTTTCCCCCTTTGGGCCCATGCTCTGCGTGGGACCAAGAGGCAAAGAGGCGAAGCGAAGGAGCGATCATGCTCTCTTCCTCCGGTTATTCGAGATCGGCTCGCGTCTGGGCGATCGGAGTGCTGGTATTTTTGCTAGGTGTGCTCGTTGTTGCCCTCGCTTGGCGTCGTTCGCCGCAAAGCCGGGGCCCCCTCGTTTCGCCATCTCCCGATCCGCGCCTGACCTACACGGGCCGTTTTCTCAATGTCCACCCAAGCGTCGGCTACGTCGGCGATGCCGTCTGTGGCGATTGTCATATTGCCGAGACCCAATCCTATCGAGCGCACCCCATGGGGCGTTCGCTGGCGCCCATCGGCGAAGTACTCAGTCAAATCCCCAAGGGAGGGGAAGGCGCCAAGTTCACGGCATTCGGTTCTTGTTTCTACAGCGAGCGGCGTGGGGAGCGGTTGTGGCATTGCCAAACGCGGCTCGACGCCGCCGGACAACCCATCTACACGCTGGAATCCGAGGTCCAGTACATGATCGGCTCCGGCACGCGCGGCTACTCATTCCTTTCCGAGCGCGACGGCTACTTGTTTCAAACGCCCATCAGTTGGTTTAGCCAGAAGCGCGTCTGGGGCCTCTCGCCCGGATTCACCCCCGCTCTATTTGTAGGCCGGCCTGTCAGCGCCGAATGTCTGTATTGTCATGCCCATCGCGTGCGGCCTCGGCCCAACACGGACAATGGTTACGAGAAGCCGATCTTCGAGGGACATGCCATCGGCTGCGAGCGCTGCCACGGTCCCGGCGAACGACACGTCCAGGAGCGCAGCAAGGGCGTCCCCGTCGAGGGCGCCATTGATTACACCATCTTCAACCCCAGCAGACGTTTCCTCGCGGAGCATGAGAACGAGAAACAGGCGGTCCTACGTGATGCCGTTTGTGAGCAGTGTCATCTCTCCGGCGAAGTCCGTGTGCTCCGTCGCGGCCGTGATCTTTATGATTTCCGCCCGGGGTTGCCTCTGTACTCTTTCTGGTCGGTCTTTGTCCGCGATCACCGCTCCAAGGGCACGGAAAAAGCCGTCAATCACGTCGAACAAATGCACCTGAGCCGTTGCTATCAGGAAAGCTCTGGCGAGCGGAAATTGGAATGTGTCTCGTGCCACAATCCTCATGAGTACGTCACCGGGCCGCAACGCCTCTCTTACTACCGGGCGCGCTGTCTGGAATGCCATGAAGAGCACAGCTGCGCCTTGCCGCGCGCAGAGCGTCTCCGTCGCAGCAAGGAAGACAGCTGCATCGACTGCCACATGCCGCGTTACGCCGCCTCCGACATTCCCCACACCGCTGCCACCGATCACCGTATTCCCCGCCATAAGTCTTCCGCCTTCCTCCCCTCCGCGGAGGACGGAGAGATGGTCGATTCTCTCCAATCGTTTTATAGAGACGTTGCTCCCAGCGATCCGGAGTTGGCCCGCGATCAAGCCGTGGCCCTGACGCGCCTGATGGCGGACGGCAAGGGGGAACCGAGACGTTTGGCGCGGCAAGTGCTCGATTTGCTGGGTGAATGGCCGGCGGCCCATCCCGACGACGTTCCAGCCTGGGAAGCTCAGGGAGCAGCCCTGGCCGTGTTGGGCCGAAGCGGCGAAGCGCTGTTCGCTTTCGAGCAAGCGCTGGGGCATGCTCCGGACAGGGAATATGCCCTGCGCGCGGCGGGGCGGCTGGCCCAAGAGAGCGGAGATCTGGACAAGGCCGTCGCTTATTGGCGCCGCGCCGTAGCCTGCAATCCGCAGGCTGCGTACTACCACGGCAACTTGGCCCTGTTGCTGGCTCAGCGGGACGACTGGAGATCAGCGCGCGAGCAATGCCGAACCTGGCTGGATCTGGATCCCGGCAGCCTGGAAGCGCGCCGGCTCTGGATTCGCTGTCTCCGCAAACTGGGAGAGCGCCAGGCTGCTCGCACCGAAATGGAACGACTGCGCCGTCTGGAGGAATGATCCTTGACGTACACTCTTAACACATGCCTGGGGCTGCTGCGCCTATTTCTGGTCGTCGCCTTGGCGTTCTTGTTAGCTTCGTTTCCCGTTCGCAACAGCGACGTGTGGCTGCATCTGGCACGCGGACGGCTCCTGGCTCAAGGAGTGTCGCCCTCGACGCTAGATCCCGACCTTGCCTTTGACCTGTTGGGCAATCAGACCTGGCTCTACGATTGGATCAGCTACAGTTGCTATCGCGTGCTGGGCGAGACCGGATTAGTGTTTGGCAAGGCTTTGCTGGCGGCTGGCATGGCCTTGTTGTTGTTGCGGACGAGCCGATCTGCTCTCGGCTGGAGTGTACCTGCTGTCTGCACCAGCCTGGCCCTTCTGACGATGAGTCTGTATCTGCTGCTCCAGCCAGCGATGGCTTCTTATTTGTTCTTGGCCTTGGTCCTCGCTTGCCTCCAAGTCGGGACTTTAGATCGGAGCGAAGGGTGTAAGCCTCCGGAGCGAAGTCTCCGAGGGTTTACAACGCGCGCTCAGGGAATTTTTCTGTTGCTCCTGTTTGTGGTGTGGGCGAACGTGGACCGTTGGTTCCTGCTCGGATTAGGCGTTGTGGCGCTGGTGTGGGCGGGCGAGGGTTTGGATGCCGTCTTCCCTTCCGGGCTGCGAGCGTCGGCGCGCCTGTTGCTCCGCCGCGGCTTCTTTTTTGGCTTTCTGGCCGCGGCATGTCTGCTTAATCCATCTCCGCGGCATACTTTCGTGCTGGCTGAGGAGTTTAGGCGCTGGGGACCGACTACGGGCCAGGTATTATCCCCTTTTGAGAGGGCTTATTTTGCCAAGTTTGGATCGTCCCCGGCGGGCCTGGCTTACTTTTTCTTGCTGGGACTAAGCCTCCTTTCGTTCGTGGCCGTCCTTCCCCATTGGCGTTGGCGGCGTTTTCTACCTTGGCTTGGATTGGCGCTGTTGAGTGCCTGGCAGGCGCGCACGATCCCCTTCTTTGCAATCGTAGCGGGTCCGGTGCTGGCATGGAACATTCAGGACATCCTTGTGTGTCGTTTCCAATGGGGGCAGACGAACCGAACTCCGGGCCTCCTGCGGTTGGGGCAGACGTTGACCACCCTGCTGCTCCTGGTCCTT
>JAJPIY010000081.1 GCA_021324515.1 Planctomycetota bacterium | reverse complement strand
GTTATTCAGTCACCGTACATGGCAGGTCTGCGATGCTTGCATTTGGGTTTTCCTTTAGGTATCGACGGTTTACAACGCTTCCTCGAATCGCCCTTCATGGAGAATTTATCTGAATTACATCTTGAATGTACAGATTTAACTCTGGATGCGGTGCGCATTCTGGCAAACTGTTCATCGTTGACGAACCTGACGCGATTGAATCTGAGCGGCAATCGTCTGACGCACGAGGTGGTGCGCATACTTGCCCAGGGCCGTTTGCTGCCACAACTGGAGACGCTGTGTCTGGACTGCAACCTTCTGGGCGATACAGGTGCCTTGATGATACGCGATTGGCCCGCATTGCCGCGCTTGATGCGCCTCAGCCTGGGACACAATCACATATTCACCGCCGGAGTGAAGGCCCTTGCCGAAGCGCCAACGCTGCGAGAATTGCTCTCTCTCAATCTTTCCCGGAACGTCAGCAGCAATGCCGGGGTCGCTGCCCTGGCCTCTTCTTCCTGGACGCGCTTGCAAGCGCTTTATCTGTGGTTCAATGGGATCGGTGATGAAGGAATACGAGCGCTGGCCCAATCGGAGACGCTTTCCCAGCTAAGGCGGCTCACTCTTACGGCCAACCGCATTACCCCCGTTGGGGCGCGTACCTTGATCGCCTCGGCAACGTTGCCGCGCCTGGTACGTATGGATTTGCAGCGCAATGATATTGGGACGGCGGAGCAACAGGGCTTGCGCGATCGGTTCGGGCCGTTCGTGTACTGTTGAAACGAAAGGGCCGACAATGAGTCCGCATATTTTCGATGCGATCGTGATCGGTGTCGGTGGCATGGGATCGGCGGCGGCGTGCGAATTGGCACGGCGCGGCCGGCGTGTCTTGGCCTTGGAGCAGTTCGCGCTGGGTCACGATCGCGGCAGCTCGCACGGCCATACGCGCATCATCCGCAAAGCCTACTATGAACATCCCGATTATGTTCCTCTGGTTTGCCGCGCCTTCGAGCGTTGGTACGACCTGGAGCAGCGACAAGGCGTTCATCTCCTGACGGAGTGTCCGTGTCTGTCGATTGGCCGTACTGATAGCTCGATGATTACCGGCGTCCGCGCGTCGGCGGCCCAACATCATCTGCCGGTGGAGGCACTGAGCGCAGCAGAGCTACAGCAACGCTTCCCGCCCTTTTGTTTTGATGACGGCTACGTGGGCGTGCTAGAACGCTCGGCGGGATTTCTGTATGTCGAAGATTGCGTTCAGGCCCATATCTGCGAAGCGGTGCGATTGGGAGCGACGATTCAGGACATGGAGCCGGTCGTCTCCTGGCAAGCGAACGAACGTGAAGCGACGGTGCAAACGACGACAGATCGCTACACGGCGGCGCGTCTGATTATCACCGCCGGCCCGTGGGCGGGGCAATTGCTGGCGCAACAGGGAGTGTTCCTCCGTGTCATGCGTCAGGTGGTACAGTGGTTCGGCACGCGCGACGACCGCTTGTTTCGCCGCGATGTTTTCCCGCTCTACATCGCGGACACGCCCCAGGGCCATTTTTATGGTTTCCCCGTGCTCAACAGCAACGGCGCCAAAGTAGCCCAGCATTACGGAGCGCCCGAATGGAGGCATCCTTCGGAGATCGATCGGGCCGTCCAACCGCAAGATGAAGAAACGATCCGCTCTTTCCTGCGCCGATACCTGCCCTTGATCGATGGACCGTGCCGCCGCGTCTCGGTATGTGTCTACACACTGACGCCGGATCGCCACTTCGTCATTGATCTGCATCCCGATCATGCTAATGTGGCGCTGGCGGCGGGATTTTCGGGCCACGGTTTCAAATTCGCTCCGGTGGTTGGCGAAATCCTTGCAGACCTCGCCGACCACGGCCGCACGGAACTGCCCATCCGCATGTTTAGCATCCAGCGTTTCGGAAGGACCAGTTGAGACAGCGGACTTATCCAAAACCCTTTCAATCGCCGTACTCTATACGGAGTACGGAGAGATTGGACACTTTGGCGAACGGGGTGGCGTCCGCACCCCGAGGGCGGCACGTGGACAAGGGGGAAGGGACGGTCATCCTCCGCCGCGCTTATATTTCCGACATGGCCGTGGAAGTCCTCGCCGAAAGGGTACAGCCGTAGCGGTTGGCGGACGAGCGTTCGACGGCTCGCTCTGAGCCGCTCTCCTCTACACCACTTAGGGCTGGCGGACTTTTCCCTCCCCCACAAGGGGGGAGGGAGTTTTGTCTGTTAGCCCTTACGGTGACGGTCTGAGTCATCTCGCCGCCTTTGCTCGGATGCTTCCCTCCAGGCCGCGACCTCCACGCCGTGGGCGTCCTCCCAAACGGCCCTGATCTCCTAAGCGCCGTGACGTGCTGGCTCAGTCTCCTGCCATTGGCACAAGTTTTACCGATTTCAGATCAATTAATGGATAGAATATCCGCCCTGCCGAGCGAAACGTTACCTGTTGCCGTCCTGCCGTCAACACGATCTCGCCGACTTTGGCTTGCCGGTAATTGTCCCAACTGCCTGTTGATTCCACCCTACCCGTTGTTTGATGGGCGCCGGCTTGCAGCAGGAATTTCTTACCGGCCAGGTCCGGAGGACAGGCCCAGTCCAGCCACACAGCGTAGCGGCCCGGTCTTGTCACCTCGATCGTCCAGACGGCGCGATCGTCCGTGCTGGTCCAGTAGCCGAGATTGCCGTACTGCTTTTCTAGCACTACGGTGGGGCCGTAAATCGCGCAGTTGGCCGCGGTGAGGAGCAACGAACCGTCGGCGGCGGGACGGACCAGTTCCGGCTTGTTGCCGGCGAATTCTTTGCGTTGAAGCTGTGGCCCCTGGACGCGGACATAGGCAATCAGGTCGGCCATGTCTTGCGGCTTGATCTCCTTTTCCAGTCCTTCGGGCATCGCCGACTTGCCGGTGCTGGTCAGTTCTTCGAGGTCGCTGCGCAGGAGGACGTTGTGCTTGCCATCGGGGCCGACGAGGGTGATGCTGTTGCCGGTCTGGGCCGCGAGCACGCCGGTGAACGTGAGGCCGCCCTTGGTGACGGCTGTGTACGCGACGTACCGCGCCTCTACTGCCCTATTGGGATCGAGAATGGCGATCAAGAGCGCCGGCGGCGATTTGTCGCCCAGCGAGGCTAGGTCCGGTCCAACGGCATTGCCGACGCCGCCTAGCTGATGGCAGACAGAGCAATTCTTGCGAAATACCTCGGCCCCGCGCTTGGCGTCGCCGTGCAGAGACAGCACCGACTGATAAGCGTCTATCACCTTTTGCCGATCTGGGTTGAGGGTATCGGCGAAGATCTTGGTAGCCCGGCGGCGTACCTCGGCAGAGCGATGCTCCAGTAGCCGTTGTCGCAAAGCGGCGTCGATCTCGGACGGCGCGATGGTTTTGTTCTCCAGCGCGTCAAGAACTGCGGACAGCCATGTGTCACGACTAAAGAGGACGCCAAGCACTTGTCGCCGCTGCGCCGGCACAAACGTCTTCCAGCCGTGTAGCAACAGTTTCGGCACGCGCGGCGAATGGAGCCGGCCCAGCGCGGCCACGGCGGCGGCTTGCAACTCATCCGGCGTCTGCGGCACCAGCAGTTCCGCTAGTGCAGTCATGTCTTCCTGCTGATGATCCAATCCTCGGCCCAAGAGGCGAATGGCCCGCAGCTTATCGTCCGGCGCCGCTCGTTTGTCAGCCAACACGGCCCGTGCTGCCGCGAATAGGCCGGACACTTGCTGGAGCGCGGCTTGCAATTCCGGGTCTCCGTCTTTGTGCAGCTGCACCAACGGTGTGTTGCGCTCATCGAGCGCATCGAGAAGTCCGGCCAGCGTGGTGAATTGCCAGGACTCATAGCGATCTTTCGCTGGCGTGCCGATCGTTTTGAGGAGCGTGGCCAACGCCTTGGTGTCGCCCAGAGCGTTAGCCAAACGTAGTAATTTCTCCAACAGAGACGCGGGCGGGGGCTTCTCGCTGCTCTTCATCACCGTCCCCAGCACGCGGTCAAAATTCTTGCGATGAACCGAACTCAGCACCGCCGCCGTGATATAGCGATCGTCAGCATCACACAACGCCAACCGCCCCAGCGCCTCGCCGGCCCGTGCATCGTCCCATTCGCCAAGCGTGTACGCCAACTGCATACGGACGTGCGGGTCGTCATCGTGTATGCGCTTCACGAGTTCCTCACCTAACTCCGGTGCTTTCGCCAGCCGTCCCTCACATAGCCGTACCGCATGGCGGCGGACGCCAGGATGTGGGTCGTTTAATGCACGCCGCAAGAGCGCCGGCGTCAGCGCGCCGAGTCCGTCGAGCGTGCAAAGGGCGTGCAACCGGCCGAGCGCCCGCTGACAGTCGGTTGTCATCTTCTCCAAGAGCGGCACGGCAGCGGTGTCCTTGCGCCACAGGAGCATTTGCTGGGCTGTGTCGCGCTGCCAACCGTTGGGACTATCGAGAGCAGCGACCAGCCCTGCCGTAGCGAGCCGATCCAAGCGGGGGATGCTTCGGAGTTTGGCGCCGACCGGATAAACACGGTAGATGCGCCCTTTATCTGCACCGGCCCGCAAGTCGAGGCGTTTCTGCCAATCCATAGGGATCCACTCAGGATGCTCGATGACAGCGCGATACATGTCTGCCACCCACAGCGCTCCATCCGGCCCCGTCTGGAGCCACGTGGGCCGGAACCAATTGTCGCTGGAGGCCAAAAACTCGCAATCCGGCTCGTCCGCAGCACGGCGGCTGGTGAAAGTCACGCCCTTGGCACTCAAGACCTCGCGGTGAATCAGATTGTGGACCGGCTCGCTGACAAAAGTGCTGGAGGAGAACGCGGGGCCGAACAGCTCATCACGGTAGACAATGGCGCTGCACGCCGACGTGAAGTGATTGGCGGCGTGTGGATCATTGAAGCGTGGCAGCGTTCGGCTAATCGGGAAGACAGCCGAAGCGCCCGGCGTCACCGACACGGACACACGCGCATCGGGAGCGGCCAGATGAGGGTCCCGGCGGATGTAATGGTCGGCGAGAACGAAGTGGTACAGCGGATTGCTGTTGTTGCAGCCGAACCAGTCGCCCCAATCGTTGCGGCTGCGGCCATATTGCGTTTGTCCTGTCTGGGCATCGATGGCCCCCTCATCAGGCCGGATGCGTAAATCGCGGCCGTTTAGATGGATGCTTTCGCCAGTCTTGACCGACTGGATCCCCCCGCCGCTGTCGCCGTTGGCGCAATAAATCCAATTATCGAGACCCCAAATGAGGCTATTGACACGATGCTGCGGATTGCCCTGAGCGAAGCCGGTGTACAGCGGCACACGCACATCGGCTTGGCCCGTCCCCTTGGTGTCCTCGGCGTAGAAGATCTCCGGAGCGCACGTTACCAACACACCCTTGCGCCAAGGCAATACGCTGGTCGGATAGCTTAGACCATCAACAAAGACAGTGGCCTTATCGTAGCGCCCGTCGCCGTCGGTGTCTTCGAGATACTTGATGCGGCCGCCGGGTTTGCCCTTGTTGTCCAACCCCAAGGGATAATCGCCCATTTCCACGACCCAGAACTTGCCGTCCGGTCCCCAGGCGAAGGCGATCGGACTTTGCACCAGCGGTTCTGAAGCCATCAGCTCGACCTGAAATCCCGGTCGAGTACGGATGGAGCGTAGGGATGCTTGCGGTGATTTCGCTTGAGGGGTCACATTGGCGAGCAAAGCATTGAACGAGCGGCGCTCTACATGGTCCGGCAGGAGAGGCGTGCGCTCATTACTCCACCAGATATGCCGCGAATGGGACCAGGCGCCGTTGTTCGTTCCCCGGAGCGCGAGGGGCGGCAACTCGCCTGGATCTCCGCGCTTGCCGGACAATACGCGGTGCGACCAGCCGGCTTGCATCGACGAAAATAAATGCAGAGAAAAGCGATCTTCATTGGAGAACAGAACATCGTCATGGCCGTCCTCATCGATATCGACAAAGCGCAAGCCGTTGTCTTGGCCTGCGGCATTGACGAGGGCCGTGCCTTCGGGCAGCGTGAAGGGCAATTTCTTCCAGATATTCTTCTCCCAGCGAAAAATTGCCTGTTCTCTGTCGTTGCTGACAATCAGTTCGCAGCAGCCATCACCCTCCAGATCGCGCAGGCGCACGCCGCGGTCTTGGCCCTTTTCTCTGGTGAAGATTTTCCGCCCCTCTACTTCTAACCCGGCGAGAAGTGCTTTGTCTTCCACCCATTTGCCCTCCGTGAAATGCCATGCCCCAGCGACCGATTCGTTCTGTACCAACAACGAAGCACTCCCGTCCGCACGTATTACGCCGAACCGCGCTCCACTATTTACCAGCGACAAGGGAAAGTCACCGATGGTCCACGTCCGTGATTTCGGCGACCAGCGCCGGGTCTGCTTCACCTTCTCATTGCCAATGACCACATCAAGGTATCCATCATTATCCAGATCGAGCAAGCGCACACCATTGTCGCCACCGTCCGCAGCGCGAAGCGTTTGGCCGCCTAGCAGATACTTGTCCAAGCGATCCTGCGCCTCTCGGAAGGTGAGAAACTTTACCTTTTTGCCATATTTCGTATCGGCATAATCGATGAAATCGACGATCTGTTCCTTGCCAATCCAGCCGTGCGGATGAAACACCAGACAGAAAACGCCGCGCTTGAGGACGGTGATGTCCAGGGCCGCTTTCCAATCGCGGACGGTGATGGGATTGTTCGGCTGATGGCGGTGCTGAGCGACCCAATCGCTGGGCATGACACAGGGAAACTCCCAGCACAGTCGGCCCAGCACGTAGGGGTACGGATAGTTCTCGATGGTGTTGACGAAGGTGCGGTCCCGGGGCAGATACTTGCGGAAGCGGTCCTGACCATCTTGGTCCATCACCAACTCGCGCGGCAACTCTGGATCGTCCGAGGTGAGGACGTTGAACACCGAGGAATCGATCGTGAGGAAGTTCCCCTTGGCCGTAGTGCGGTTGAATATCTCGGCATAGAAACGCGGACTGGGCGTATTGAGCGAATCGCAACAGGGCATCCGAAAGGCGACAGGCCGGCCATTAGGGACTTCGCACATCAAATCAACGCAGCGCTCGTAGGTGGAACGCGCCTTGGCAAAGTCGCCGCCTTTGAAAAACGGGCAGGGATGGTCGATCGTATGCGTTTCCAGGCTAAGCCCTTCTTTGAGCCATGTCTGCAAACGAGGGTGGTGCGGATCGACCTGATTGGTCATGATGCTGACAGGCGCTCGTCCGTCGATGCGTTTGAGCCGCTGCAAAACGGGCCGCAGGAATTTCTCGTACTTTTCCGGATCGCGCATATCATCGATGGCGAGAACGACCACTGCTTCTACGCCGTCTTCACCGACCCATTGCGGCGTAATGAGGCGCGGAAACGTTCGTGAGACATAATAGGGATCGCTTTCGTCGAGATAAGCCAGCCGATTGCCGTCGCCAGCCCCGGCGGTTGAAGAAGCGAGAAACGCCAGGACGAGACCAGTGACCCATCGATGTGTGCTCATATGCGAACCTCGCGGTGTAGAAAAAGAGGACCAATCTGCGGTCGGATACGGCCTTATTTTAGGGACGCGGTTCGTCCCCGTGCAGTTGCCAATGCCCCCCTGTGCAGTTGCCTATTCAACAGCGAGGGTCCGCAGCAGAGGGTTTGGAAAAAACTGCTTCGTTTTGCCGCGGGCCGTAGGCGAGAGGCACGGGACATTCCCGCGCTCGCTTACGGCTCGCGGCGAACCAACGAAGTTACGTCGAGACGCGCCCCTTGGCGCTCGGCGCTTAAGTCGTCCAGAAATGCTTTCGGCGCGGCGGCGATCAGGGGCGCGCTGCCGGCCCTGTGAGCCGGCGCGATCATCATCGGGACACGGGACGGTTGGCGATGGCGCGGCGCACGGTCGGCGGGACCGGGGCATCGACGCCTTTGATGCTGCGCCACAGGATTTCGTTCAGCTCGAAATCGTCGACCCGGTCGTAGTCGCTGAAATCCATGCGGCTGGAGCGAGAGGCGCCATACGATTTCGCCGTATTTTTCGCTTCCAGATCGATGCGCGCCGGTTCGTGTGTGTACGGTGTGAGATCGGGTTTGTCGGTGAAACAAGCATACATGGGCCGGGCGGCGGCGTCGTATTGGCTCAAAGGTGGCAAGCCGAGGATCAGTTCGATGGTGCGGATCATGCTCACGGTGCTGTACTGCGTGCTGTCGACGCTGTGGCGCTTGGTGTAGGGGCTGATGACCAGGCCGACGGTGCGGTGTGCGTCTACGTGGTCTGGGCCGTTCTGAGCGTCGTCCTCGATGACGAAAAGGGCTGTTTCCTTCCAGTATCGGCTATGGCTGACTGCCTCGACGAGCCGGCCCAAGGCCAGGTCGTTGCTGGCGACGCAGGCTTGCGGCGTGTACGTACCCGGAGTCGTACCTGTGGTGTGGTCTTCACCCAAGCTCATGATGATAAAGCGAGGCATTTTATCTTCTTTGTCGAATTGGCGGTATTCCTTTAAGAAAATTTCCACGTTCGCGGTGTCGCGGATGCGTTGGCCTTTGATCTTGGATACGCCGTAATCGGGGCAGATGTGTCCGACCAGGCCGGGCACGCGTGCCTCCATTTTGTCGCCACCGTCGCCGCTGCTAACGCGCTTGCCGTATTCGCCGTAGCTGCGATAACTCAGGCCGGCCCGATGGCAAGCATCCCACAGGTAGCCAGACGGCGCGTTGGAGAGGTGGCCCTCGTCGTCATCGTCCACACCCTTGCGGTTGGAATAGGTCAAATGCCAATCGCGGGCGATGTAATCGGTGTTGTAGGCCATGGTGGACCAGGGATGGCCGTCACGCGACACTTGGCCATTGCAATACAGATTGTCGAGCAGCACGAACTCGCGGGCCAATTTGTGATGGTTCGGCGTCACTTTTTCGCCGAACATCACCAGCGACGGATCGCCGTTGCCCTCCTTGATGTCGCCGAACACCTGATCGTAGGTGCGGTTTTCCTTGATGATGTAGATGATGTATTTGATGGGCGACGGCTCGCCGGGTTTGCTGGGAATGACCGTGGTGTCGGGATGCGGCGAAGCCGTCAGCAATTTGTCAGAATACGGACAATTGCGATAGACAGTAGCGGTATATTTCATCAATTCCTTATTATCGGGAATGGGAACGATGGAGAGGGCGCCGCTCAGCGTTATGCCGATGTAAGGAAACGGCAATCGGCGATAATCAGGAATGCTTTTGTCGTATTTGGTATTTTTGTCGATAGGATTGGGCCGCGTCTGATTGCCCTTGCCGACGCCAACGAGCAGCGTCTTGCCATCCGGCGTGACAGCGACGGCGGTGGGATACCAGCCAGTGGGGATGAAACCTTTGACCTGACTCTTGCCGGGAACGGCCACGTCGATGACGGCGACGCAGTTATTGTCGGCGTTGGCGACAAACAACGTTTCGCCATCCGGCGCCAATGCCAGCGCATCTGGCGTGCTTCCCTCCGGAGCGCGCGGGAACAAGCTCGTCGAGATGGTCTCGATGACAACGCCACGCCGCGTGTCAAGGACGCTGACGCAATTGCTGGACGCACAGGCGACGAATAGCCGGTCGTCTTTGGGATGTACGACCATTTGATTGGGGTGCTCGCCGACGGCAATGCGGGCGACGACGTGCAGGCTTTTCGGATCGACGGCCAAGATGGCTCGGCCGGCCCAATCGGAAACGTAAAGTTGGGCGCCGTTGCGGCTGCGCACCACGTCATAGGGTCGGCCGCCGAGCTTTCCTGTTCGCGTTTCGTTGGTCTTGAGATCAATGGCAGCGATGGTCCCTGCGTTGATGTCTAGAGAATAAAGCACGCCACTTTCAGGGTCCAGGAGAAGGCCGCTCTTGAAAGAAGGTTTTTCTTTCTTGGCACTTTTCTCGTCCCGTTTCGGCAGCGATGGTTCCTCTATGCCCGTGCGCTTTAGCTGATGATCGCTCAGCTCGTAGTTGTGCAACACGCCTGCACCGCCGCCAGACCACCACAGATGTTTCTCGTCTGGCGTCAGGGCCAGACCGAACCAGCTTTGCTTGACTATCTGCTTGTCTAGCACGCGCCCGCTGGCCAATTCGATCAGCGATAATTCATGCTGGTTGTAACCACTGGTAGCCACAAGGACGTGCTTGCTATCGGCCAGCGGCCGAATGTTTAACGGTAAGTCCGTCAAGGTAATCTGTCGGCCCGCCGGAGTGATGGTCCAGCCGTTGGGCAGGACAAAACCCTTTTCGGTCAGGCCGGGTCGCGATGGTTTGTCTTCGGCGGACAGACCCGTGAGAACCAGCAAGGACAATCCGACGGCGAGAGCGCTTTGCTGAAGCATGTGGAAGCTCCTCACAGTAAAGAGAAAAGAGAAATCCATTTGCAGGGGGCGGGCATTTGAAGCCCATACCTTATTGTCCATGCCGCTTCCGGAACGTCTAGTAAATAATACGTGAAGATCAGAGAGGTCCATTCCGCCGTGATCGCCCGGCTTGCCGACCTTTCGTGGGCATAATGTCGCTGCTCGCCCCCGAACCAAGGCGAGCGGGGGGTGTGACCCCCCCGGTCGAACCAAGAACCCCCCGGTCGAACCAAGAACCCCCCGGTAGCACAACCGGGGGGTTCACACCCCCCGCTCGCCTATGTATAACGCACCCCCGCTCGCCCCCGGGTGCAACCCCGTTCGCCAAGGTCCAGGGGCACCCTTCCTGAATCAGATTCATCTTGCACAGTTTGCACAGTTAGGGCGTTTTGACGATGAAGAAGCAGACCCAGTTTTGGTCTGTTCAGCCAGCGGCCATTTCCATGGTTTTGGGGTACCGCGCAGCAGTAGGACGACCCTGATTACTCCTTGGGACAACGCGCAGTCCTCTTGACGAGCTTGCGGCCCTGTGGGCATGATTGCTAGAGAGATCGTGATGGGCGGCGCGTGGAGTTGCGTGCGCGCTATTCAAGGGCTAGCTGCTTGGGGCGCTGACGCAACTCCGCTCGCTGGAGGTTGAGAGGAGGTCGATCATGAAGCGCTGTTCCTTGATCGTCTGTTGCCTGGTGCTGGGCGGGATAGTCGGCACGTTCCTCGCAGGGCCATTGCTGAAAGGCCAGGACCAGGCCGTCCCGGGCATCCCGAAAGAGCTAACGTCTTACCGAGATGTGGTCAAGAAGGTGTTACCGGCCGTGGTCAGCATTGACTCGAAGGCCCAGCCGGCCCCGGCCCGCAAAGGCCGTCGCCGGGTGCCGATGCCGATGGAGGGCCTGCCGGAGGAATTCCGCCGCTTCTTCGATTTCCCCTTTGAATTTGAATTCGGCGATGACGACGATTCACCCATGCCGCGCGGCGGCTTTGGTTCCGGTTTCCTCGTCGATCCCCAGGGGGTCATCTTGACCAATTTCCACGTTGTCGATGGGGCCAGTCAAGTTACGGTGCAATTAAGTGACGGGCGCAAATTTACCTCCAAGGACGTGAAGACCGATCCCAAGACGGACCTGGCCATCGTCCGCATTGAGGCGCCAGGCGCCCTGCCTTTTCTGGAGTTAGGCGACAGCGACGCCATGCAGATTGGCGATCGGGTGCTGGCCATTGGGGCGCCCTTTGGGCTGACAGGGACCGTGACGCACGGCATCATCAGCGCCAAGGGCCGGAGTTTGCAGCTGAATATGTATGAAGACTTCTTGCAGACCGATGCCGCCATCAATCCTGGCAACAGCGGCGGGCCCCTGGTGAGCCTGGACGGTAAAGTCATTGGCATCAATGCGGCCATCAAGAGCCGTAGCGGTGGCTGGCAGGGCGTGGGCCTGGCCATTTCCAGCAACATCGCCAAGACCATCATGCCGCAATTGCTCAAAGAAGGCGTGGTACGGCGCGGCTATCTCGGCGTGCAAGTCAAGGACATCACCGAACCGGACATTGCCGCCCGCCTGGGACTTCGGCAAGGTGAACATGGCGTGCTAATCACGCGCGTCTTCGAGGACACGCCGGGCGCCAAGGCCGGATTGAAAGATGGCGATGTTATCACGGCGCTGGACAATAAACCCATCGCCAACGGCCGTGAATTGCAGATGATCGTCGCGCGTCTGCCGGTTGGCAAGACCATCGCCGTGCAAGTCCTGCGCGATGGGCAAGCCAAAACGTTCCAGGTGACGATCGAGGAACAGCCCGGCAAGTACGGCACCACGCGCGTACCGTTGCCCCGCCGCATGGAACGCGAGTCGGACGGCGTCGTCATCGACAAGATTGGCATCGAGGCAGTCGATCTGACAGCGGACGTGGCCGACAGCCTAGGCTACAGTGAACAGGCCAAGGGGGCCGTCATCGCTGCCGTCAAGCAGGGCAGCCCCGCCGACGATGCGGGTTTACGCCGGGGTATGCTCATTACCAAAGTGGACAAGAAACCGATCGCGTCTGCAAAAGGGCTACGCGACGCCATCGAGGCTGCCTCGTTGGACAAGGGTGTACTGTTGCAAATCGAGACGCCCCAAGGGGGCACAAACTATGTGTTGCTCAAGTCGTCACGCGATTAGCGAGCCGTCTTTTATCTCCCGGAGCGTCGGCCAAAGGAGGTATGTCAAGAAGGGGGATAGCGCCAAGGCGGACTTGGTGCTACCCCCTTAGGACTGGCGGACTTTTCCCTCCCCCCCTGTGGGGGAGGGTTAGGGTGGGGGGTTAGCACTCCTTGTCTGCCTGGGGCATGCTGACGCTCGGCGGCGAGGACTCTTTCTTCTTCGGCGTCCCTCCGCAGCTTGGATGAAGCCGACCGACTGTACCAACGTCCAGACTGGCGTGCCGGTACAGATACTGGAGCAAATAGGGCCACGATTCGCTCTTTGCTCACTTACCGCCTTCTTTTTATGGCAGCATCTGCCTTCGACGACTCTGGCCCATCGCTTTGCAGATAACTAAACAGATCGCACAACTCCTCATCGGTCAAGGGATCGAGGATCTTCTCCGGCATCAGCGATACGGACGCCGGTGCCATCTGCTCGATCTTGCTGCGGGGTATGAGGGTGCGCTCGTTCTTGCTATCCACCAGCGTCACGGCCCCTGGCGTATTTTCCACGATCAGACCAAACAGCGAACGACCGTCCTTCGTTTCAATGTGGAACGCCTGATATTCGGCGCGGATGACGGCGCTGGGGTCGACGATTTGCGTGATGAGATACGCGCGGTTTTTGCGATCGGCGCTAGTCAGGTCGGGACCGACCTTGTTGCCTTCGCCGAACAGAGTATGACAAACGGCGCAGTTCTTTTGAAAAAGCAATCGGCCGTTGGCCGGGTCGCCTTTGCCGCCGCGCGACAGAATCAGGTTAATGCTGCGGATGCGCGAGATTTTCTCGCCTGCCGTCGCCGGTGCAACCGTGCCCCAGTGCTTGGCGATGAGTTTGGCAAGGCGCTCGTCCTTGTACGTCGTCAGACGCTGGAGTCGGTCCAAGGGGACATCGCGCGGCGCGATCCGCCCCGTGTCCACGGCCTGTAGCAGAGCAAGCGCCGAGGTCGGCCGACTGGCGAGTAATCCTTGCGCGCGCGTGCGCAAGGCCGGCGATAAACGTGGATAGAGCGCCAACACGCGCTCAGCGATGCGCGCATCCGGGAACGACTGTAATGCCGACAAAACAGCCCCGCGCAGGGCGTCGGTTTTCGCTGTAGCGAGCAGATCAAGCAATAGCGGCACATTCTCGGCCTTACCGACCTGGTCGAGCAATTCGACAAGCAGTATTCGCTCTTTTTCCGAGACTCTGGCGTCCGCAATTCGCTTGAGCAGATGAGAATGGGCTTCTGCCTCCCCCAGGCGCACAGCTAAGCGGAGCAAGACAGGAGAATCCGGCGAACGCCGCCATAGGCCCACGATGGTCTTGGAGAAAACCGGCGGTGCCTCGGTCAGCAGCCGGCCTTCCAGCGCCTTGTCCATGCCGCTCAGCAGTAGCTCGCGCTCTTCGGGTCCGGGCGCCTGCTCCAAAAGATAAGCACACGTTTCCAGGTCAGTCTTGCCGCCTTCGGCCAGATAGCGACGAGCCAAACGTTCGAGCAAGAAACGTTTCACCAACGGCAGCCGCCAAGCGTCCGGTGCGTCGAGAAGGGCGAGCACTTGATCGCGGTGAGCAACGGCCTTGTCTTCGACGGCCCACCAGAGCAATAGCGGAATATACGGATCGTCTACATCTTCGGAGTGCCGCAACAGCTCCCGGACGATTGGCAAACCATCGGCGGCCGGCAGACGCTTGCTCGAACAGGCGAGTTGGCTGCGCACCACCGGACTTGTTTCCCGCCGCGCCAGGGCGACCAGTCGTTCGCGCGTGGGGACGGACACTTGCTTCGCATCCCCAAGCAAACGCACGCTCCAGGCTCGGACGTGCTCATTGGTGTGATCGAACAACTGCTGCGCGAATGCCTCATCGAATCCGCCGCTTACGTACAGTGCCCACAGCGATTCCAACGCTAGCTGGCCATCATGCGCGAGTACGGACTTTCGGAGCACCGGCCACACCGAAGCATCGCGCCGCTCGCCCAGGAGGCGCCGGGCCTCGCGCCGCTGCCAATTGTTGGGATGGTCGAGCAGTGCGATCAATTCCTTGCTCGATAGCTTGGCAAGCGAGATAGCGTGATCACCCCGAGTTTGGCTTTTCGGGGCGCTCACGCCACCCCGTTGGCTCTTGGCCACGATCTTGTAAATTCGGCCATTGGTGCGGTCCCAATTATCGACAGGATCGACGTGATTGGCGCGCTTGTCATACCAGTCGGCGACATAAACGGCGCCGTCCGGGCCGACCAGGCAATCGATCGGACGAAACCAGGTATCGTTGGCCACCAGGAAATCGCCGCCGAAACGGCTCGTAAAGCTCGACCCCTTGCGTTCGAGAGTATACCAGTAAAGAGCGTTGGAAAGGAGGTTTCCCGCGATGTACACGTTACGGAACGCCTCGGGGTAAGCACCGCCCTGATAGATGATGCCGCCGCAGGTGACGTGCCCCCCTTTGAAATGCTGGCAGGGCATGTGCTGGAAGTACCCGTAAGTATGTGGATTGTGCAACGGACCATGCTTGCTGAAGCCCTTGACGTAATAGCCGCCTTGCACTTGGTGCAGCATGGCGAAGCCGCCCCAGTTGGTGCCGGCGATGATCTGGCCCTGTTCGTCGAAATCGAGTCCCCAGGTGTTGCCGCCGCCCTCAGCGAACAGTTCGAAGCGTTTGGTCCGCGGATGATAGCGCCAGATGCCCTGCTGGAATTCGAGGCCGCGGATCTTGGCCGTCACGGTACTGCCCTGGGCGCCATAGAGCCAGCCGTCTGGCCCCCATTGCAATGAGTTAGCCACCGCATGGGCGTCCTCCATGCCGAAACCATTCAACAGCACTTCCGGCGGGCCATCCGGCACATCATCCCCGTTGCGGTCGGGGTAAAAGAGTAGATAAGGAACCTGCAATACGTAAACACCGCCGTCGCCCAGGCACAAACCGGAGGCGAGGTTCAGGCCGGTCACGAAATCCTTGGCTTTGCGATAGCGGCCGTTTTCGTCGGGATCTTCGAGGATGGTGATACGATCCGCCCCGCGCGGCCCCTTTGGCGGCGGCTCCGGCACACGATCATAAACGGTACGCAGAAATTCATCTACCTTGACTGGCTTCAATCCGGCGGGATGGGGATATTGAAGATACTGAAGCACCCACAAGCGGCCACGCTCGTCGAAAGTCATCGTCAACGGCTGGCGGATGGCCGGTTCACTGGCGACGAGCTTGACCTCGAAACCGTCGGCAACTTTCATGCGCCGGAGGGCTTCTTCGGGCGTGAAGCCCTGAGCAGGGAGCGCGGGGGACCATAGGGCCGTCGTCAGCATGGTCAGGAAGAAAACACAGCGAAGGTTGTTCATAGCAAGGCGTCCTGGTAGGAGGCGAGATCACGGTAGGATTACTAACATCCTAGAGCACGGCGAGGGCTATTTCCAGGGATTTCCTGGACGCTGCCGCAGTAACCGCTATGCTGGTTTTCGTAAGGTTCCCCACAGGAGACAGTTAGAAAGGCGGCGCGGATATGGGCGGTGCAGAACTGCGGCAGATCCATCGCGGACAATGGATGGCCTTGGCGGCGGCGCTGTTGGGCTGGATGTTCGATGGTTTCGAGCAAGGCGTGCTGGGCGTGGTCGGCCATCCGGCCCTGAGCGAGGTCCTTCAGGTACAGCAGACCGGAGGACAGGGCGAAGGGACGATCGGTGCCTGGAACGCCGGCCTGGCGGCGAGTTTTCTGGTCGGTGCTGCGATGGGCGGCTGGCTATTCGGCTGGTTGGGCGATTGGCTGGGCCGCGTCCGCGCTATGGTGCTGTGCGTGCTCAGCTACGCTTGTTTTACGGCCCTGTGTGGTCTGGCGCAGAACGCCTGGCAGTTGGCGGCCTTGCGTTTTTTGGCGTCGTTGGGCATGGGCGGCGAATGGTCGCTGGGTGTCGCCCTGGTCATGGAAAGTTGGCCGCAGACGCTGCGGCCGCTCTTGGCGGGACTGATCGGTGCTGCGGCCAACATCGGTTTCCTGCTGACGGTGCCCACGGTTTGGCTTGTGGACCGCCTGGTGCCGGTGGGAGCCGGCGGCTGGCGCTGGGTATTCGGCGTCTGCGCCTTTCCCGCCCTGCTGACCTTTTTCTTGCGTGTCTTCGTACCAGAATCCGCAAAATGGCAACACGCTATTCAAACGGGGCCGCGGCCGGGAATGGCCGCCATTTTCACGCCGGCCCTGCGCTGGCGCAGCCTCCTGGCGGCCACGCTGAGCGGCATCCCCTTGATCGCCACCTGGGGGGCCGTCGCCTCGATGATCCCCTTGTGGATCAAGGCGGTGAGCGGACAGCAGGAATGGAGCCTGTATGCCCAGGCCAGTTCGGCCCTCGGCGCTTGCTTCGGGGCCATGAGCGGGGCGCTGCTCGCTCACACCTTCGGCCGCCGCCGCACTTACTTTGGCCTTAGTCTCGGCTCGCTTCTGATCTGTGCCTATCTGTTTCGTTGGTACTTGCCCTCGGACCAGGAAGCGAACCTGGATGGGGGCTTGTTACTGGTGATCGGCTTGACCGGGTTCTTCACAGCTTCGTTCTATGGTTGGCTGCCGCTGTATTTGCCGGAGTTGTTCCCCACGCGCGTACGGGCCACCGGCCAGGGCTTTGGCTACAACTTCGGCCGCATTATCGCGGCGGGCGGTGCGCTCGTCATGAGTCATTTGCTCTACAATGTCTCTCCAGGTAAATATGCCCAAGCCGGGGCCGTTATTAGCTTGATTTATCTCGCCGGTCTGGTCGTCATCTGGTTCGCCCCGGAGACGCGCGGCCAACCATTGCCGGAGTGAGGCAAACATGCACAACGGAGCATCGACCAGCGAGACGCCCATCCCCCCTGCGGACGAAAGCACAGCAGGAAACGCTGGTCTGGATACGGAATTTCATCGCGGCCTGGGCCTCTTTGATGCCACGATGGTCGTAGTAGGCTCGATGATCGGTTCGGGCATTTTTATTGTGCCGGCGACAATGGCTGGACAGTTGGGCAGCCCCGGTTGGTTGCTCGTCGCCTGGCTGATTACCGGCGTCCTGACCGTTAGCGCTGCTTTGTCCTATGGCGAATTGGCCGCTATGATGCCGCAGGCCGGTGGCCAATACCTCTATCTGCGCGAGGCGTTTTCGCCGCTTCTGGGGTTTCTCTATGGGTGGACGCTGTTCCTCGTCATCCAAACGGGCTTCATTGCAGCGGTGGCCGTGGCCTTCGCCCGCTTCGCCGGCACCTTGTGGCCGATTATCTCGGAGGAAAAGTATCTTCTAGGTCCGTGGCACCTGACCCCCGGCTACGCCTTATCACTGTCCACGGCGCAGTTGGTCGGCATGCTGATGATCCTTTTCTTGACGGCAACGAACGTTTGCGGACTGCGTTATGGCAAACTTGTGCAAAACCTGTTCACCGTGGCCAAGACCGGAGCGCTGCTGGGCCTGATTGGCGTGGGCCTGATACTCGGCTGGAATGCCGAGGCGGTAAGTGCGAACTTCGGCGACCTGTGGACGCCGCGCGGCAAGCTGACCGACCTGGGCGGCGGGTTGACGGCGGCGACCGCTTTTGGTTTGTTCGTGGCTTTGTGCGAGTCGCAGACAGGTTCGCTGTTTTCTTCAGACGCCTGGAACAATGTGACCTTCATCGCCGGCGAGGTTCGCCAGCCGCGCCGCAACCTGCCGTTGGCGCTGGCCCTGGGCACGTCCTCGGTCCTTCTGCTGTACTTGCTGGCGAACCTCGCCTACCTGGTGACGCTGCCGTTTGAGGACATTCAGCAAGCGGAAAACAACCGCGTGGCCACGGTCATGCTGGCGCGGATATTCCCTCGCTTCGGGGTGCCGTTGATGGCCGCCGCCATCATGATCTCAACGTTCGGCTGCAATAATGGCTTGATCTTGGCCGGAGCGCGGGCCTATTATGCGATGGCCCGCGATGGCTTGTTCTTCGCCCGCGCTGGGCGCCTCAATGCTGCCCGCGTGCCTGCCTGGGGGCTGATCGTGCAAGGGGGATGGGCTGTCTTACTCGTACTGCCGCGGACCTATAATGTCCACGAAAAGACCTACGGCAACCTATACTCCGACCTGCTCGATTACATCATCTCGGCGGCGCTGTTGTTCTACGTCCTGACCATCGCTGGCGTTTATCGCTTGCGTATCAAACGCCCCAACGCCCAACGCCCCTATCGGGCGTTCGGCTATCCTATAGTACCGGCACTGTATCTCATCGGCGCGATTAGTATTGTCGCAGTCCTGGTAGTATATCGACCAATGACGACCTGGCCCGGCATGGTCATCGTCTTACTGGGCCTACCAGTGTATTATATTTGGAAACAGTGACACACAGGAGTGCCATACACGAGGACGCAACCATGATTTCGCGCATTTCGTTCGCTTTCTGGCCCCTGCGGGCCATCCTGACGGCATCGCTGGTCATACTGCTCGGCATCTCTGGGCCTGCGGCTGAAGAGACAGTCTCCCGCGAGAAACAGATCGCCGATATCGAACGACAAATTAAAGAGCTGACGCAAAAACTCGACGAGCTACGGCGCATTCCAGCAACTCCTTCCGTCACGGCGGCGCCAATTCCTGCTGAATGGACCAAGGTACTGACGTGGCGTTGCATCGGCCCAGCGGCGATGGGGGGACGCATCGTCGCCTTTTCGGTGTATGAAGCCGATCCCACTATCTACTGGGTGGCAACTGCTTCCGGCGGATTGCTCAAAACCACGAACAACGGTGTCACTTTCGAGCACCAATTCGACCATGAGGCGACCGTGTCCCTTGGTGACGTATGCGTGGCCCCCTCAAATAAAGACATTGTTTGGGTTGGTACGGGCGAGAACAATCCACGCAACTCCGTCTCCTATGGGGATGGTGTGTATAAATCAACCGACGGCGGCAAGACGTGGAAGAACATGGGACTCAGGAAATCGTTCCAGATTGGCCGCATTGTTGTACATCCCAAAAATCCGGACATCGTATATGTGGGGGCGCTGGGCCGACTGTATGGCCCCAATGAAGAGCGTGGTTTGTTCAAGACTACGGATGGCGGCAAAACGTGGGAGAAAATCCTTTATGTCGATGACAAGACAGGCGTCATCGACATCAAGATGCACCCGGAAGATCCAGAGACCCTGTTAGTGGCGACCTGGGAGCGAATGCGTGACGGCTTCGATAGCCATCGCGGCGAGCCGCCGCTGCAAGATGGTTACGACGCTTATGATCCCATCAAGAAATGGGGACCAGGCAGCGCCATTTACAAAACGACCGATGGAGGCAAGTCGTTCCGGAAACTGACCAAAGGATTACCGACCTGCCAGTTGGGGCGCATTGGGCTTGATTATTCCCGCAGAGATCCGCATGTGGTGTACGCCATTATTGATTGTGAAAAGATCGGCATGGGTACGCCGCCAAACCCAGTGTACCTGGGCGTTACTGGTGAAGACGCAGAGGGCGGTGTGAAACTGACGCAAGTCACGCCGGCCGGCCCCGCCGCCAAAGCGGGGCTGAAAGTCGGTGACATTATTAAGGCCGCAGACAAGAAGCCCATCGGCAAGTATGAAGACCTGGTCGAGCAGATCCGAACGCACAAAATCGGCGACAAAATGACCCTGACGATTGTGCGTACGGAGGAAATACGCGACATTTCTGTGACGCTGGGTAGACGTCCGGAGTCAGGACGGGCAGGAGGAAGGCAATTCTTACCTCTGGGTTTCCGCGGCGAAGAGGCTGGCAATGGCGTACGCATCGAGCGTGTCTTGCCAGGGAGTGAGCCTGAAAAAGCCGGATTGCAAGCCGGCGACATCATTCAGAAAATCGACAAAACAGAGGTGAAAAATTTCCAGCAAGTCATCGAGTTGTTCCGCGCTCATAATCCCGGCGATAAGATAACGGTCCAAGTCCTGCGCGGCAAGGAAAACAAAGAATTACACCTGACAATCGTGTGGCGTCCGCCATCCGGCCAAGAAAACCCAAGACGGCCTTATAGTTTCTGGTACGGAGGACAGCGTGAGAACGTGCAGGACCAGCAGGGGCCTAATAGCTTTGAATATGGCGGACTTTATAAATCGACCGACGGCGGCGAGTCATGGACTCGCGTCAATAGCGTTAATCCACGTCCTATGTATTTTAGTCAAGTCCGCGTCGATCCAACCGACGACAGATATGTGTATGTTCTGGGTATCGAGTTATATCGCTCTCAAGACGGCGGCAAGACGTTCAAGACAGATAGGAGCGCTTTTCATGCCGATCAACACGCTCTGTGGATCGATCCGCGCGACAGCCGGCACATGCTGCTGGGCACGGACGGCGGCTTTTACGTGACCTATGATCGCATGGCCCATTGGGAGTACCTCAACAACATGGCGATCGGTCAATTCTATCACGTATCAATCGATTCACGGCAGCCATATCGAGTCTATGGCGGCTTGCAAGATAATGGTAGCTGGGGTGGCCCGAGCCATACACTCGATGGACAGGGACCAATCAACGAGGATTGGATTCTGGTGGGCGGCGGCGACGGCTTTGTCTGTCGTGTCGATCAACAGGATCCGGACCTTGTGTACTACGAATCGCAGGATGGGCGCATGAGTCGGCGCAATATTCGCACCGGCGAATTCACCCCTATTCGACCGCGCGATGTACGCGGCCAACCGCCCTATCGTTTCAATTGGAACACGCCGTTTATTTTGTCCAACCACAATTCCCAGATTTTTTATTGTGGCGGCAACTATGTATTTCGTTCGGTCAAGAAAGGCGATGATTTACAGGTGATTTCACCGGAGATCAGTCGCACCAAACGCGGCACAGCTAGCGCTCTGGCCGAGTCACCGCGTAATCCTAACGTGCTGTACGTCGGCACCGACGACGGCTACGTGTGGGTGACGCAAGACGGCGGCGCTAAGTGGACCAATGTCACTGCCAAGATTGGCTTGCCCGGTCCACGGTGGGTGGCCAGTATCGAACCGTCGCGTTTCACCGACGGCCGGGCCTACGTCGTTTTCGACGCTCATCGCTCCGATGACGATGCACCCTACGTTTACGTCACGGAGGATTTCGGCCAGACGTGGAAATCGCTGCGCGGCAATCTGCCGATGGGAACCACCCGCGTGCTGCGTGAAGACATCGAAAACCAAAATGTCCTGTATTTGGGTACCGAATTCGGTGTATGGGTATCGATCGACCGCGGTGGTGTGTGGACCAAGATCAATAACAATCTGCCGACTGTGGCGGTCCACGAATTGGTCCAGCATCCGTCCAATGGCGAGATGGTGGCGGCGACGCACGGCCGCAGTTTGTGGATACTGGACGTGACGCCGCTGCGGCAGATGAAACCGGAAACCCTCAAGACCGAAGCGACGTTGTACAAGCCGACAACGGCGATGCGCTGGCGGCGCGAACCAGCGCGCGGCACGCCCTACGGCTCCGGCAACCATCGCTTCATCGGAGAAAATCCCCCTTCCGGAGCGCAAATTTACTATTCCTTGAGCAAGAAGGCTGAAAACATCCAGCTCAAAATCGTCGATTACACTGGCCGAACAGTACGCGAACTGCCCGTGAAAAAAGAGCAAATGGCGCCGGGCCTCCATCGCTTGATGTGGGACCTGGCGCGCAGTCCGCGGGAGCCGCGCGGTCAGGGCCGCAGCCGTGGTCCGGGGCAAGACCCTGCTCCGCCCGGCATGTACCGCATTGTTCTCACGGTAGACGGCAAGGAACATATACAGAGCTTGCGCGTCGAGAATGATCCACTCCTCAAGGCGCCAAGCATCCTCACCGAGGACGAGGAAGATGAGGAACACGAGAAAGAAAGCGGACGGAGGGATGATTTCGGAACCTAGCCATGCGCTCTGGGCGGAGAGCTGTCGAGGATGTTGGGGCCGAGGCTCGCCTTGACCGCCTTTTTCCGTCCGCCACAATGGATGGTAGCTCCTGGCATCTTGCGAGGACCGAATTATGGCCCTGTCGCTGACCTGCCCGCGCGGCCATCAGTGGGACTGTGAGGACCAACCGACTTCCACAATGCCGGTATGTCCTATCTGTGGACTGGCTCCGATCCCTGCCACTCTCCCTTTCCCACAGACGCTCGACTATCAACCCCAACCGTCTCCTCCTTCTCCTCCCCATTTGGGAGGAGAAGGACAGGGAGCACCGCCGGGCGACACAGCCTCGACCCGTGCGACCCTGCCTCGTCCTCCGGAGGAGGACGAAGAGGGCGGCGCACCAGTGTTATCGCAGCACATTCCCGGTTATGAAATTCTCGGCGAGTTAGGCCGCGGCGGCATGGGCGTGGTCTATAAAGCGCGGCAGCTCAAACTGAATCGTCTCGTCGCCCTCAAGATGATCCTGGCCGGCGCCAATGCCGATCCACAGCAGCTGGAGCGCTTCCGCGCCGAGGCGGAAGCCGTCGCCCGCCTGCAACATCCTTATATCGTGCAGATCTACGAGATCAGTGAACACAACGGCTGTCCGTTCTTCTCGTTGGAATACGTGGATGGTGGCACGCTGGCGCAGAAGCTCACCGGGGCGCCGCAGCCGCCGCGGCTGGCGGCTCATCTCGTCCGCCTGCTCGCCCTGGCCATGCATAGTGCTCATCAGAAAGGCATCATTCATCGCGATCTCAAGCCGGGCAACGTCCTGCTGGCGACCCCGGCCGAGCACGTCTCCGGTGCGGACAGCCTGCACGCTGAAACGCAAGCAGCATTTCATCTTTACGGCATCCCTAAAATCACTGATTTCGGCCTGGCCAAACATCTCGATGTCCAGTCGCAGACGCGTACCGGCGCCATTCTCGGCACGCCCAGCTACATGGCCCCGGAACAGGCCGAGGCGCGCACCCACGCTATTGGTCCGGCTACCGATGTCTATGGCCTGGGGGCGATCCTTTACGAGATGTTGACTGGCCGGCCGCCCTTCGAGAGTGATAGTTCGCTGACCACTCTCCGCAAACTGGTGGCGCAAGATCCTTTACCGCCGTCGCAATTGCACCGCAAGGTACCGCGCGATCTGGAGACCATTTGCCTGAAGTGTTTGGAAAAAGATCCGGCCCGCCGTTACCCCAGCGCCGAAGACTTGGCCGAAGACCTCCATCGCTTTCTCAGTAATCAACCGATCGAAGCGCGCCCGACTGGTTGGTGGGGCCGATCCGTCAAATGGATGCGCCGTCACCCAACCAAGGCCGCTGTGTTCGGCATCCTCATCATGGCGGCGCTGGCGCTGCTGACGTTAGGAGGAATTTATCACGTCCGACTGGAACAGGCCCTGGCCGAGAGCCGGCACAACCTCGTTCGTTTGCACATCGTCCAGGGATCCAGCGCCCTGAACACGGGCGACGGCTTCGCAGCTTTGCTGTGGTTCACCGAAGCGCTGCGCCTGGACGCGGGCACTCCGGCACGTGAAGAAATGCACCGCCAGCGCATCGCTGCTCTGCTCCAGGAATTACCCCGACCGCAACAATTGTGGATCCACGAAGGTGCCGTCAACGAGACGTGCTTTAGTCCCGATGGCAGCCGCCTCCTCACGGCCGGCGATGAAGGGAAAGTCTACTTGTGGGATAGTGGGACGGGACAAGAGGTATTTGCGCCGTTGAGTACCGGCAGTCCGGTAGAGTTGGCGGTTTTCAGCCGCGACGGCCGACGCCTCGCTGTCGTCAGCCGCGACGGCGCGGCGCGTATTTGGGACCTTGGCGAGTCCGGCGTCACCCCGGTCGTGCTGCGCCCTGGAGGCGAGCTGCGCGGCATCGACTTCAGTCCGGACGGCCGACAAGTGGCAACGGCGAGCGGCAAGGCGGCCCGTGTCTGGGACGCGGCTACTGGCAAACCGCTGGCCGGCGAACTCGCCCATGGCGGCGCGGTGAACAAGGCCCTTTTCAGCCCGGATGGCCGTTGGCTAGCGACTGCCGGCGACGACGGCCTGGTCCATTTGTGGGATGCGGCCACGCGGAAAGCCACGCCCATCGTTCTTTCCCACGATCGCGCCGTGCTATGCCTCGCCTTCAGCCCGGACAGCAAACGCATCATCAGTGGCGCCGCCGATGCCACCGCCCAGGTCTGGGACGTGGCTGACGGCACACCCGTCGGCCGCCGCTTGCGCCATCGCCAGCGCGTTACTCTGGTGGCTTTCAGTCCCTTCGGACAACGCGTGCTGACTGGCAGCGACGACGGCACGGTTCGGATCTGGCGCGTCCTCGACGGCGAACCCCTGGTAGAACCACTACAGCACAAGAGCCTCATCCGCTGGGCTGCTTTCAGCCCCGACGGTTGCCATGTGGCCACTGCCGGAGACGATAATAGCGCGCGCGTCTGGAGCGCCACCACCGGGGCCGCCCTCACCCCGCCTTTGCGGGCCAACGGCAGCATCAACCGCGTGGCTTTCAGTCCCGACAGCCGCCGTCTGGCCACGGCCAGCGATGATGGCACCGTATGTCTCTGGGACGTCGCCTGCCGTCACCGGGCCAAGGTCGTCAATGAAGACGTGGTGTTCCGCCATCGCGTGGACCGCGATTTGCGCATGAGCTACCTGGAATCCCAGGGCCCAGAGACCCCCCCAGTCGCCGAACACACCAGCCCAGATGACCGCTTCGTCCTCAAGATCAACAAGGACAACACCGTGCGTGTTTATGCTATCTCCAGCGGCGAACCTGTTACTCCGCCCTTGGCGCATCACGGGGAGATCACCTACGCGGCTTTCAGCCCCGATGGCCGCCGCGTGGTGACAACGAGTACGGACCAGACGGCGCGCGTGTGGAGCGCCGAGAGCGGGGCACCGATCGGCCCGCTCTTGAAGCACGCCAGCACCATCTGGTTCGCCGATTTCCACCCGGACGGTCGGCGTTTGGTAACGGCCGGCGATGATAACATGGCCTGTCTCTGGGACATTGTCAGCGGAAAGATGCTGGTGCCGCCGTTTAAACACAACGGCACTGTGGTGCAGGCCCGCTTCAGCCCCGATGGTCGGCGTGTGGCCACGGCCAGTTTCGATCAGACGGCGCGTGTCTGGGATGCCGAGAGCGGCCAAACGCTGACACCGCCTTTGCAACACCCCTGGCCCGTCCGACAAGTGCGTTTCAGTGCCGATGGCCGAAGCCTGCTCACCACCGGGCCAGCCGGCGCCGTCTGGTCTTGGGACTTGCCCTTGACGGACTCTGCCGTCGAGGACTTGGTGCGTCTTGCCCAATTGCTCACGGGCAGTCGTCTCGATGAACATCGCGATGTGGTGCCCTTGGCACGGGATGAACTGAAAGACTTGTGGAGGATACTGCGGCAGACACGAGGCGACTTCTTCCACTTCTCCGCCGATTACGTCATGGCCTGGCACCGCCAAACCGCCGAAGAATGTGCCCGCGGCGGGCATTGGAGCGCCGCTCTCTGGCACCTGGACAAGTTGATTGAGCAAGGGCCGGACCATTGGCTGTATCATGCCCGGCGCGGCAGCGTGCAGGCCGAGATGGGGCACTGGAAGCAAGCCGGTGCCGACTTCGCTGAAGTCGTGCGCCGCGCTCCGCAAGAACCCGAAGCGTGGTGTCTCTACGCCGCTCTGCTTCTGCGCGAAGGCGACCTCACCGGTTACCGCCACGCCTGCACCGAACTGGTGAAACTCTATCAGCCTGAAACCCAAGCCAGCGAGCGTATTGCCTACTTGATTGCTTGGACGGGCGTGCTGGCGGCCGATCCCGGTGTTCCGGCAGAGCGGCTGGTGGAGTTGGCGAAACAGGCCGTCGAACGCGCGCCGGACGATCCGGATTATCTCTGCACGCTGGGAGCGGCCCTGTTCCGCGCCGGTGATTTGGCGTCCGCTGTTCGCCGCCTGAACCAAGCGCGGGAGTTGCACGGCCGTCGTCCCTGCGCACGCGAATGGCTGTGGTTGGCCTTGGTGCAGCAGCGCATGGGGGCGCTGAAGGAAGCGCGGCAAGGGTTGGCAAAAGCCACCATCGCTCTGGCTGCGCCGGATACCGCCGTCCTACCGTGGATACAGCGCCTCCAACTGGATTTGCTACGCCGCCAAGCAGAACAACTGTTTAAGTGAATCGAGGGGACTAAGCAAGGAACCAGCAGAAGTTGCTCTGCATACCGCCGACACCTCTGTTGCCTTGTCGAGGCCGCTGGTATGAAGAACCGCATTCGCCGCATTGAGGTACATGATCGTTCCCTGGACCCGCTATCAGCAGAAGTTTGGATCACGGTATCGCCCGAATATCACACGGCGACGACCGAAGTGCGTGGTCGGCTCGTGGGGCCGCGCTGCCTTTATTCCAGCACCATTGAGGTGGCTTATCCACTACGTCCTCTACCGTCCTCTCTCGGGACGCTGACACCGCCCCACTCGCCCGGTTTGACTGTCCGCGCGATCATTCCCGAGGCCAGCTTCTGGGAGCCGCAATGTCCTTTTCTCTATCAAGGGCCGATTGAATTATGGCAAGACGGTCAGCGCTGCGATTGCGTCACCATCAGCCACGGACTGCGTTTGTTGCAGAAGAAAGGGCGCAGCTTGCTTGTCAATGGCCGGCCGCTGGCGCTGCGCAGCCACAAAATCACTGCTTGTTCTGACAAAGAGGCGACACAGTTGCGCCAAACAGGATATAATTTACTCATCGCTCCCGTAGCCGTGAATAGCCTTGGTGTGTGGGAACAGGCAGATCGGTTCGGTTTTCTCGTACTCGGTCAATTGGGAGAGGATGCCGACGAGCTACGCTGGATGGAGGCACTCCGCCCCCATGCGAGTTGTCTGGGTTGGCTGAGTGCGGAATGTCGAACGCTGAGCGCTGAAGAAGCAGTTGATTGGTACATGACCCACGGCAATCCGAAGAGCGTGTGACATAATCTTATAAGAGAAGCAGGAGGAAGCGTCCATGTCGTCCGCGCCAGGCAGATATTTCATCTGGCTGCTTCTGAGTACGACGCTGACCTTATCGTTGCGCGCTGAGGAGCCGACTCCCGTTAAGCAATCGGTTCCCGCCAAGGCAAACGAAAATAAGGGCGAGGGCCGTAGTTCTCGGCAAGGCGGCGGAGAACGTGCCTCGGCCAAGCCAGGGACCATGTTGCCCGCCGATGCTGTAATCATCCTTTGCGACCAGGCCAACGAAACGCTCGATCTTCTCCCCAAGGCAGTTATTCTCCGGCCGGAGAAATATCAGGAACTGCTCGATCAGATCGACAAACTCAAAAAGCAGATCGAAAATCCCAAGAATGAAAATGCCGTGCCCCCCACGCGCTGTTTTCTGCGCGGCAAAGTGGAGGCCGGGGCCGTCCGCCTGGAAGCCGAATTCAGCGGTACGGCGGAACGGGCCGATACGCTGGTGTCCCTGGCGTGCTCACAAGCAGGCGCATCTTCGGCCCAGACGGATGGACACATGGCGCAGATCCGCCGTTCCAACACGGGCGGCTTTCTGGTGCGTCTCGATAAGGCGGGAGAATATCATGTCAAGCTCGATCTGTTGGTGCCGCTGGTTGGGCGCGAAGGTAGCAGCCGGGGGTTCGAGCTAACGCTGCCGCGTGCAGTCATAACGCAGCTGGAATTGGACCTGCCAAGCAACTGTACGGACGTTCGCCTCGGCGGCCAACTGCTCAAAGATCTACAATTGCCAGGTCTGGAGTTAAAAAACAATCACCTCCGCGGCAGTCCCGGCCTTGGGCCAGTTGACAAACTCGACTTGTCATGGAAGGAAGCACGCCCTTCGGTGGGCGAGCCGCTACGGATAGCCGAAGGACGCATTCAAGCGCGGCTCGATGCTGTAGGACTGACTACCCAGGCAGATTTGAGCTTAACAGCCGAAGGAGCACCGACGAAAGTTTGGCGTCTGCTTGTGCCACGCAACGCAGAGATCAAAGTGCTTGCGTCCGATAAAGAGGCCCCCATCGAACATCGCATGGAAACGGACGATAAGAAATATGCCTTTGCCTCACTGCGGACCATTTATCTGAAGGAAGCGCGGAGCGATCCGCTTCATGTCCAAGTGAAGTCGCCCCTGTTACCCTTGTCGCCGCGCGGCTCCGCGATGCCCATTGGTCCGTTCTTTGTCTTCGATGCCGCCCGTCAAACGGGGACCGTCCTGGTGCGCAATCAAGTACGCAGTCTGCACCTCGATTATCGAGGACACGGCGATATGCAGCTGCGCCGTCTAGAAACAGAAGAATCGAAAGGAGATGTCCCAGCTACGGTGGCGACTCTGGTTTACAGCAATATCCCCTTGGTTGAAGGGCCAACGGCGGCCACAGGCCCTCAATCGCTCTCTTGGCTGGATCTGGAAGCGGTCAGAGTGCCTGTGCAGATGAGGATGCGCGTATCGCATACCTTGACGCTCCATAAGGCTTCGTCCAAAGCGGAGGAGAGTAGTTCCCTGGCAAGCCAAAGGGCTTATTGGCATGTTACCACGACCATCGCTCCCGCGACGAAATGGGCGGACGTGGAGCCGCTCAAGATCTTCGTGCCGCCGAATTGGGAGCCTGCCGACGAAAACGTTTTGATGCCCCCAACCAGCCCTCCGCGCTGGGTGACGGTCCCTTCCGCCCTTCTCCGGGAAGCACCTACCCAAGCGCAGCGGTTGGAGGGACGCTATAAAGCGAGTTACAAGGCAGAAGAGCATGCCGTTCTGAAGCTGCCGCAGCCTCAGGGAACCATCGAATCGTGCGAAGTGAAGATCGAAGCGCCTGCGGATGTGGAGGTGGTCCTGAATAATGTTGAACAAAGCAGTCTGGAATTAACCAGGCAGCCGCGGCCCAATGAACAGACGTGGCGCTGCCGCGGCGTGTTAGGAGAAGAATTGGGGATCGACGTGAGCTGGCGGCCTTACCGGCCGGAGCTGCGTGTGACAGCGGTGGTAGATCTGACACTGAACGGCCACCGCGGCGAAGTGCGCCACGAACTGCGGCTCCAACTGCCGCCGACGCCGCCGTCTTTTGTGACCCTGCGCGTTCCGGCAATCCTCGGCGATACGTTGCACATCCAAGACGAGCAAGGACAAGACCTACGTTCGTTAAGGACCGAATCTTTGGCGGACGAGCAGCGTCAGCTAGCTGATAAAGCCGACAAGCCGGCTGACGCCGACCGTCTGTCCCCTGGGAGGCTTCGCCTCCCCGTGCCAACGAAGGAAAGCGGAAAAGAGTGGCGCCTGCTGCTGCACTATACGACACGTCTGGGAGAAAAAGACCGAACGCCGCGCAAGGGAGAGCCTCTTTTGGTGCCGTTGGTAACGCTGGAACAGGCAACGACAGGGGATTTCAAAGTCCGCATCTGGAGCGAACCTGGCTTTCTGCCGCGCGTGGCCAGCCCCCGCTGGGAAGAACAGAGCATCGAAGAGGTCAAAGACCGCGCTTTGCCGATGTTAGTGCTGCGCACAGCCAAGTTCAATACGCCTCTGCGGCTCGTTCTGAGCGAGCAAGCGGCAGGCTTTTCCGCCCTCGTTGAGCGAGCGCTAATGCGCGTACAGCTAGAAGAAGGCGGCACTCAGCGTTGGCAGGCGAGTTTTCGGCTCCGCCAAATCACCGATCGACATCTCGACCTTCTCATGCCCGCCCCCGTCGTTACCCTGAACGCTCAGTTCTCGTTCAATGGCCACAAGGTCATCCCCGTCGTCGTCAATGATCAAGGTGAAAACAGTGGCGGCGGCGCCATTGCTCGTTTACACCTTCCCCCTCTGGGAGACCGGCAACAAACCGGAAACGCTAATGACAATCAAGGTCCGGCTAACCCTTCTAGCATCTTAGAAGTGTTTTTTCAGTCGCCGCCGGGTCGCAGCAGTGGCAGCCCCTTGCACACCACTTTGCAGCCGCCTCAGATACTTCGGGCGACCGGGGCGCCGATTTGCTGGCAAGTGAGCCTTCCTCCCAATCGAGTGTTGCTGGCGCCGGAAAGCGCGCCGGGCGTGGAGCGCATCTGGACGCGGCGCGGCTGGTTATTATTGGCTGCCGAGCTCTCTGTACCTCCGGAGTGGCGGCGTGATTATGAATCGGCTGCACTGGTGTGTTGGCAAGCCCCGAACGTGCCCATTGTCCTGACCCACGCTCCGCAGCTGGCATGGCTGCTGGTTTGCTCGCTGGGATTGTCGGTCGTCGGTTTGGGACTGTATGGGGGGGCGCGGGTGCATGGCCAGGAGGGAAGCCGCCTGGCCGCCTGGTTCTGGCCGCTGCTCATTTTGTTTACTTTGGCGATCGCTATTGCTGTATTATTTCGGCCGACGCTGCTGTTCGCCCTTATCTACGGCTGTGAGCCGGGCGCAGTGGTGCTCTTGGCCGTCGTGGGCGTGCAATGGCTGATGCACCAGCGCTATCGCCGACAGATTGTCTTCCTGCCGAGTTTCAGCCGGGGCCGGGCCGGTTCCTCACTGATCCGTAAAAGTCCGTCTCCGCGTCCGCCCAGTGGCGAACCCTCCACCGTCGATGCGCCGCCGCCTCATGTGGGATAACGACTGAAGACAAGGAGACAAGGAGCTAGGACCATGACGAGAAGCGACAAAGCGCGATCAAGGTGGGAGCAGCGACCGCTTCTCGATCCCGGCAAGGCCCCGTGCGTTCTCTCTAGTCTGGGTAGTGTGTTGGCCTGGAGTTGCCTTGTCTCCGCACCGCTTTGTCTTCTCCTCTTCCTGGTTCCTTGTCATAGCGAAGAGGAGGAAGGGATGCCGGCATTTCGTCGGCTGTTCCTGCCGCCGGAGCGTTTGCCAGAGGAGTTGAAGCGCGTTCAGGAGGGCGTGCTGGTGCGTCTGCCTGTCGCCGAATTCGATGCCCTGGTCAAGCGTGCGGTACAGGCGAGGACTCGCAAGCCTCCCCCTCAGCTATTGGAAGCACGCTATCATGCCATGCTCAAAGAGGACAGCCTCGTCGGTGAAGGGCAGTGGAAGCTGGTCCACGCCGGGCCAGGACCGGGCCTGCTGAATTTGCAGCCCTTCAATCTCGCCTTGCGGCAGGCGCGCTTTGAGAACGGCGACGCTCTGATTGCCGCCTTCGACGGCAAGACCCCGGCGCTGCTCGTGGAAACGCCGGGTGAGCGAACCGTATCGTTAGATTGGTCAGCGCGGGCTGAGGCAAGCCCGGAAGGCTTGCAATTCCATCTGGAGATGCCCCCTTGTCCCGTCGCCCTTGTGGAATTGGACGTACCTGCTGGCCGCGCCGTCTCCGTCCTCAACGACGGCGCCCTGCTATCTGGCCCGCATGAAGCGGATGTCACAGACCTGCGCCGGTGGAGGATCGTTTGTGGGGGGCACCAGCACGTCGATCGCCAGCGCATCGATATTCGCATTCACCCCATCGACCGTCCAGACGCCGGTATCGACGCACCGCCAGTTCCTTTTGTTCACCAGAAGACCACACAGAAGTTGTCTCCTGAAGGACTGGACGCCACGTTCGAGCTGACGCTAGACAGCCTGTCGCGCGGCGTCCGTGAACTAATTTGCGAATGTGATTCAGAACTACGTCCCCGCGATGTTATCGGCCCTGAAGTGGACGGTTATGCGTTCCAGTCTGGCGAGGGGGGCAAACCCGCACGTTTAACGATCCGGCTGCGGGGGCCGGTACGCGCCGGGACGTGGCAAGTTCATTGCCTGGCGCCGCTGCATAATGGGACCGGCGGATCGCGGCCGATTGTCTGGCGCAGTCCTGGTCTGCGTTTAATCAACAGCGTTTCGCGCGGCGAGACACTCACGCTCTGGCTTCATCCTGACTTGCGTATTGAAAGTTGGTCCGCTGGTGGTTTTCAGCTCACTTCTTCGGACCTCGACCGCGCCACGGGGGCACAGGTCTTGACGTTGTTGGGCGGCGGATCGGTCGGTTCGCCGCGTCGGCCGGCCGCACAATTGCAAGCCTACGGCGTCGAATTCGTTACCCATCAATTGACCTGGTGGCGCTGCGATGCCGGAGGCATGGCCCTGACAGTACAGATCGGCTGGGACGTGAGTCAGGGGCAGCTGTTCCAGTTGCCGGTGTTGTTGCCTGTCGGCTGGAATGTCGAGAAGGTCGAGCTGACTCCCATTGCGCTGCTGCGCGACTGGCACCTCCGCAAAGTTGGAGGGAACACAACGCTCTTCGTCAACCTTAGCAATCCCCTGGAGCCTTCCCCGCGTGGGAAAGCCGAACTCCGAAACCTGAAAGCGGAACTGGGGAGCAGCGCTTCGGATTGGCCGCGGCGGTTGCCGACGTTGACCCTATATTTGCGGCCAGCTGGACCTGACCCCTTCACGGAAAAACGATTGCCCTTCCCCGATGCCGTACCACTGGGGGCGCGCTTCCGCGAGGGCGCTCTGGCCCTGGATTGCGATGAGCAACTGTTCCATCTTCAGGTGCAAACCACAGCGGAACGCACGGAACCGGAGAGTGAAGGACCGTGGGGGCAAAAAATACCAGAGTATTACTATCGTTATAGCGGCCAGCCTGTAACCGGAGAAATCCGGGTCCGGGCGCGTCCACCGCGCGTGCGGGCCAAATGCACAAGCACAGTCCTTGTCGTGGGAGGCGATGCGGTCATCGAAACGCATGTGGTGGTGGAGGCGGAGGCCGGCAGTCCCAACACGATCGACCTATGGCTGTCGGCCGGCGACGGGGAAGCGTGGCAATGGCGCACCGAAGCGCCGCCGCGTAGTGACGAAGCAGCGGTCTACCGCGTCCGCCATACTGAGCGCGTGTACGTCCCCGAAATATCCAGCGTCTTGCACCTACTGGCGGCGCCTCATCCGCTGCAAGCCGCTGTCGTCCACGCGGTTCGACCGACTGGTGAACGATGGCGTCTGACATTGGCCCGGCCGCTCCGCTTGCACGAACCGCTCCGCTTGCATGCACAACGCCGCTTGCAACCCCGTGACAATCGCTGGGACGTGCCGCTGCCGGTTGTTCTTGGCGCCGAGCGCATGGAAGGCGAAGTCGTGCTTCACCGAACCGGCAGTGGTCTTGTACCTGTGCATCGTGTCGGCCTGCACGAATCGGCGTCTTCGTCGGAGAGCGGCACGTTGCCCTGGCGTACTTTCCGCTATGTGCAGAATGAGGTCCGCCTCATTCTCTCCAGCGAGATGCCGCCACCGGAGCGCTCGGAGAAACCCGATAACCGCTCCAGGGAGACCAACGTCTCACCGCTCGGAGGAATGGCGGCGAAAGCGCGTCTGATCACCTATGCGGGAAGGGACGATGTCTTACGGCATCATTTCTCATTTCAGATCGCCAATTGGGGAGAACGTACTCTGCCATTGCGTTTGCCCCCTGGCTCACGCCTGTTGGCCGTTCAGGTCGACGGTCACTGGCTGCCGCAGTTCATTTCCAGTTCCCAGTCATCACCCAAGGACGAAGAAGGACCAATCGAACTGGCATTGCCGGTCCCCCTCCGCGCCGACGCCGTTTCGGGAGATAATGGACACTATTTTGAGATCGTTTATACGCGCCTTTTGCCGGCGGGCCTGCTCTGGCGCGCTCTGGACGCTCCCGTCCCCCAACTACCAATCGCTCCGCTCGCTTTTCATCGCATCTGGCGTTTAACACCCCAATGGATGCCGCTGCACCCGGGGCGTTATCAATCTCTACCAGGCATGATCGGTGCGGCCCAACTAGTGCTGCCGCGGCATACTGCTGAGTTGTTCCAGTTCCCCGCTGCGTGGACGCGGTTCGATCCATTGCGGGAGGAGCAGCAGGCGAACAGACGCGCGGCGCTCAAGCAGGCCATTCAAGAGCTGCGCGATCGGCACACCGATCAAAAGATGTCTCTGCGCGAAGTGGTCAGCGAAATGTCTTCTCTCGTTCCCACCCTCCGCTTGGGAATGCCCCGCTGTCCCCTTATTATTGACGATTTGGCCTTGCGCGAAGCGGGAGTGAAAGCGGAGACGCGCCTGACCATTAAGCAACTGTCCTGGACGAGCGAGACGCCGGTCCCGCTTGCGACGATGGTCGCGACGCCCGTCTCGTCTGTGCCGTGGGTAGAGCGCGAATTGGTCGCCGTGCTGGGGCGCTCAGCCCTTCTGTTGACGACGGACCACGGACGTGGTGCGCTGCTGCATGAACCGCTTTCTGAAGAAGTAGAGAACGCCCTCGACCAAGCAGCGCAGCACGGACAAGATCCTTCTGGACGTTTCCGGTCCGCATGGAGTTGGCTGCACCCCGAAAGCCTCGCCGACTCGGCTGAAGCTGGGTCGTGGCCGCTGAGTTCCGATTATGAGGGGAGCGAATGGAGTGAATGGGAACCCGTTGCGGGTGGGACGGAAGAGCGGATGCTTGTAGTGCGCCGGGAGGGGATGACGGTCCTCGGGTTCGCGCTGGGGTGGCTGTGCGTTCTGTTGTACTGGTTGCAGCGGCGGTGGACGGAACGCCGTTTGGCACTGCTGCTGTCGGCCTTGAGCCTGTTTGGTTTGGGTGTACTGTGGCTGCCCGAAGCGCTGCGCGATCTGGCCTGGTGGCCGTTGCTGGCGAGCGGCGCGGTCGCAGTGCTGGAATATCTGAACACCCTTGTCCAGGCACCGCCTGGTTCGCAACTCCGGTCACGCCCGTCGAAAAGCACCGCGTCCTCTGCGGCAATAGCTGGGATGGTGATTTTGGGCGTTCTTGGCTGGAATGGCCGCGCCGCCGCGCCGCTGCCTGCCACCGTCTATCTTATTCCCGCATCAGCCGAGACGCCAGGCAAACAAACGGTGTTAGTACCTGTGGATCTCCTCAATCGTCTCAAGGCATTGGCTCAGCCTCCGGCTTTAGCGCCCGGTGGACCACAGACGGTACTCCTCGATGCGGTCTACGAAGGGCGACTCGTGGATGAGGGAAAACAGGTTGAGTTCACCGCCGTTTTTTCTGCGCACAGTCTGAGCGAAGGACCGTCCACACTGATCGTGCCGCTGGTCGGGGTTGGGTTGGTCGGCGAAGTGTTGGTAGATGGCGCGCGTGTCGCTCCCTTGGCCGCGCCGCAAGGAGGGTACTCTCTTCCGGTGCGCAGCCGCGGCCGGCATAAGATTGAGCTACGCTTCCGCGCCCCCGTGGTCGGCACCTTAGAGGACCGCAATGCCCTATTCACCGTTCCCCCCTTGGTGCGGAGCCGGTTGTCTTGGCGTGTTCCGGACGGGGCCGTCGAGCCGCAAGTACTGGTCAAAAACGGTGCGCAATGGATGACATACGACGACAATGGCCAATCCTTGGAAGCAGACCTGGGTGCGCCGCCGCTGCCTGTGCATCTGCACTGGTACCAACCGAAGCGCCCGTTGCGCGTAAGCTATCAGGCCGCTTACCTGTGGGAACTTGGTCCCGCAGCCCATCATTTGACGGCTTGGCTGCGCTATCGTGTCGAGCAAGGAGCGATCAAGACGTTGGAAGTAGACCTACCCGCCGGACTGGAGGTCAGTTCAGCCAATGCCCAGCGCACCGTATCGCTTTCGCGGCCGTCCTGGCGGGCGCGCTTCCAGCTGCGCGACTGGCATGTCTCGCGCGCCGGTAATCAGCGTATGCTCTATCTGGAGCTCCCCTATCCCATCAGCGGCGACTTCCAAGTGACCCTGGAATTGTTGCCGCGCGCACCTTTGACCTCGCCGACAGCTCTGCCCCTGCCGACGCCGCGCGGCGTCCGTGCCGGAGGACCGCATTACCTGGCTTATCGCACCCAACCTGGCCTGAACGCTCAACGCGAGACCTCGCAAAACCTCACGCGCATCGACACCAAAGAATTTGCCTCGCACTGGCTAGGGGGGCCAAGCCTGGAGGCGAATTTCCAAGGCATCGCTTACCGTATCCCCCCGGATCGGCCGCCTCAACTGCTTCTGCGTCTGGAACCCAGGCCGCCCGTGGTCCAGGGCGAGGTCGAGGTCGTCCTCCGGGCGAACAGGCAACGGGCTGAAATCGAGGTCGTTGCCGATGTCACGGCACCCAACAGAGACCTGGCCGCCATCGAGTGGGATCTGCCGCCTCACTGTGTTCTTGTCACAGCGGTCGGCGAGGACGTGAGAACATGGAAGCAAAACGGTTCGCGCTTGTTGGTGTGGCTGAATCGGACGACGAAGAAGACGCGGATTCATCTGAGCGGTTGGCTGTCCCTGTCCTTCCGCGCTGGCCATCCGCATCTCGAACTGAACGGCCCGCGCTTGCTCCACGCCAATAAGCAACACACACGCCTTCGTTTAGCTGCCGCCAACGACCTTGTCTTGGCAGCGCTACGCACACAAAATCTCCAGCCTGTGCAGCCCGATTCCCCGGCGAACGATCGGCGTCCGTCGGCGGGCAAGACGGAGCCAGGTGGTAGAACGGAGCAACCGCCAGACGCCGACCGTCCGCCTACTTTTGAGACGCAGAATTTGTTTTATCACCTGGAATGTCAGATCCAGGCTGCGGCCAACGCCGTCGCACGGGTGTTGACCCTCGTTGAGGCGGCCGACCAGGAGTTGCGCTTTACGGCCACGGTGGATTACACCGTCACGCACGGCGAGCTACGCCAAGTCCGTCTGCGGCTGCGCAATTGGGAGGAAGAGAAAGTCGAAGTGCAAGCCGGACATTTGGCGCTCTTGCCGGCACCACGGCGGTCTATGGGAGAGCGGTCCTGGCTGCTGCCGTTACAACCGGGTGTACACGGGCATTATCAGGTAACGCTGCATAGCAGCATGCCCCTCGAAAGGGCCGCTGGGGGCATACGGATGCCGGAAATCCTTGTGCAGGGCGTCGAGCGGGTTGAATATTTTGCGGCCGTGGTCGGCAGCGAACTGACCGTTCAGACACAAGGGCCTCTCCGACCTCTGAAATCGCCGCGCCAGACGCTGCAAGCGACCTGGCCGGAAGCCGCGCAACGACTGGAACATCCCAATGGACAAGCCTGGCGCATTGGCGAGGGAGAGTGGCAAGTGCGTTTGCTGCCGCAAGTCCGTTTGCAACACCCGACTCCTGTTCGCACCTATTTGCAGGAGCAGTGGGCGGCTGTTGAGGACGGCCGGCGTTGGCTGCACAAGATGCGCTGCTGGCTGCGCCATGAGACGCAAGCCGATCTTACCTTCCGTTTCGCTGCCCCGGCCCGTGTTCTCGCCGTAGCTATCGACGGCGTCGAAGTGACCCCGTTCCAACCCAGCTCCACACGGGTATGGGTACCTTTGCCCGGTCAAGCAGGCGTGCGCTGCATCCGCTTGCGTTGGCTGTATGATCCGCCGGAACCGCTGGAGCGTCTCAACCTAGCCCCCCCGCAGTTGGCCGGCGCGGAGCAAGGGCCGATCCTGGGGACCGTGATGGTCCCGCCCGGTTGGCAGGCTCACCTGGAGGGCGCTTCGAATTGGCAAGGCATAGCGCGCGAGGCTGCCCGGGCGCTCTGGCACGCCGACGCTCAACTCCGTATCTGCCAAGATCTGGCCAAAGAACGGCGGAACAATGCTCTATTCTCGGCCTGGGTTGCTGCCCAGCGACGCTTCGCTGCATACAGGCGTCATGCTCAGCAAGTGCTCGACTTTGACCCCGATGTCGGCCAAAGGACAGGACCACAAGGCCAAAGCTTGGCCGATTGGTTGAAGGCCCTGCAAGCCAAAGGCCGCCTTTTAAAATCCGAAATGCGCAATCTGAAACCGGAAACGGACGATGGCAATTCGGACCTCGGACTTCGGGTTTCAGATTGCGAGAAAGCGCTCGGCATCCCCGTATCATGGCAAACGGAGTCGGGAGCTGAATCGTTGACGCTCCAGCTCCGTTCGCAGGAAAGCCAACAGATGCGCCAAACTATCGCGGCTTCCCTATACTGGCTCGGCGCTCTGGCAATCGTGTGGCTTTTGTCCCTCTTACCCTTCTTGACGGCGCGGCTGTACTTATTCTGGCCAGAACAAATAGCCCTGGTTGGTGTGATGGGATGGCGCCTGGCGGGGTTAACAGCGGTCGTAGGGGGATTGATGTTCGCCGCGGTGGGCAGCCGCATTTTTCTACTCCTGCGGGGACTGCGCACATGGGGCCGCAAACGTCGGCGGCAACCGAGCACTCAGACGGCGGATAAAGGCGTTGGGGGATAAGGTCACTGCGGCGCTTGCTCGATCTGGGCGATGACGGCGCGCATCGCCGACAGAAGATCAGGGAACGGCCTGTTGGTTTGGTAGGTCTTGTTCACGTGAGGATTGCTGGGATTGGGGATTCCGCAAGCAAATTTCCACTCGCCGTCGTCCTGGCTCATGCGCTGCCATGTGACATGATGCTGTTTCAGGAATTGTTGGGCGTCTTCATAGGTCCGTATATTGGCAGCAGATACGCTGGACCCAGAGGAAGTTGCCAAGTTCGCGGTGGTCCCGACTGGGGGTACAGGTTCGGGATTGCCCACATTGACAGCTGGAGAGGCGCCGCGCGCTGCTGCGGCGCCTGCTCCGTTCCCCCCCGTCAGAGAAGGAGAGGGAGGGGGCGGGGCGAGCGTATCTCCGGCCATGCGTAAATTGCGTGGGTTTTCAGGAGTAGCCGTCTCACCGCCAGCTACCGGAGCCGTGCCCGTCGCCGTGTATGAAGACGGCATCGGCGGGATGGGGCCGGACGTTGCCTGGGCGGTTGCGTTGCTGGGGGGAGTCGAGGGCTCCAGCTGTCGGGGCGCGGCATGAATGCCCAAGAGGGGGTCGCCCTGCTGTCTGACGCCGAAATTGCTCTCACAACCGGCCGCAAGGCAGACCAGAGCAAAGGGAAAAATCCGGGCCGCCATTGTAAGGGAACAGGATAAAGACTGTTCCCTTCTGGTCGTAGCCCAGACTTTTCCAGCTATCTCCCACATTGCGGAAGTCTCCCGCCACTTGACTCGCTTGCCGCACCGACTAAATTGTCGCAACCTACCGCTGCACGCTCTGTGGCAAGCGGCTAGAGGTCATAACTTACTTTGAGGAACCAGACAATGGCAGCTTTCCGCATTGCTGTAATTGGCGGCGACGGTATCGGGCCGGAAGTGATCGAGCAAGCCATCCGGGTCGCCGACGCCGCCCGCCGCCATGACCAAGCCGTCCTTGAGTGGAATCGGCTACCGTGGAGTTCCAGCCATTATCAAAAAACGGGGCAAATGATGCCGCCCGACGGCTGGGACATTCTTTGCCGGCACGACGCGATTCTCTTGGGGGCCATCGGCCATCCGGAGGTGCCCGATCATATTACGCTGCACGGCCTGTTGTTGCCCATGCGCCGCCGTTTCGATCAATACGTCAATCTTCGCCCTGCTTACCTGTTTGACGGCGTCCAGTCGCCGTTGCGCGACAAGGCGCCTGGTTCCATTGACATGGTGGTTTATCGCGAGAACACCGAGGGCGAGTATGCACCCATTGGCGGCCGACTTTATCAGGGTACGCCCCACGAAATCGCCATCCAGACCAACACCTTCACACGCCGCGGCTGTGAACGCATTATGCGTGCCGCCTTTGAAGGCGCGCGCAAACGCCGCAAAAAAGTCACCTCCATTACCAAATCGAACGCCCAAACGTTCGGCATGGTGTTGTGGGACGAAGTATTCCGAGACGTTCAGCGCGCTTACCCGGACGTACAGGCCCATTCGCTTTTGGTTGATGCGGCGGCCATGGATTTTGTGCGTAAGCCGGAGACCTTCGACGTGGTAGTGGCCAGTAACCTGTTCGGCGACATCTTGACCGACCTCAGCGCCATCGTCACTGGCAGCATGGGCCTAGCCGCCAGTGCCAATATCAATCCCGAGCGCACGTATCCAAGCATGTTCGAGCCAGTTCATGGCTCGGCGCCGGACATCGCTGGTAAGGGCATCGCCAATCCGTTGGCGGCCATCTTGTCAGCGGGACTGTTGTTGGAGCACCTGGGACTGGACAAAAGCGCCGCCGCCTTGCGAAAGGCCGTGGCCGACGTGCTCAAGGCCGGCGCCCCGCGCACCCCGGACCTGGGTGGCGACGCCAGCACTGTGGAAGTGGCCGACGCCGTGCTGGCGGCGTTGTCGTGCAACGAACCCCGCTGAACGGCTGAACGAGACCCGCAAAAAATCGGTCTAGCATTTCTGAGCGAATCTGGCAATAACAGGGCTCTTCCTCTATTGGAGGAAGCGTTGCTTCTTTCACTCGGGAGTGGAGGCCGATTATGCGGAAAATCGCGGGAGTCGTGGGCGTTGTTTGCGTCTTTGGGATCATCATCTTCTCCGTCCGCGGCAATAAGGATGAAGATGCCAAGATGCGGGAAATTGTTGCACGTGCCATCAAGGCCCACGGTGGTGATAATCTGGCGAAATGCAAAGGCTACATTACCAAAACCAAGGGCAAACTTCTCGACCTGGAGTACACTACCGAAACCTCGCTCCAGGCGCCCGACCGCTCACGCACGGTTGCGGAGTCCAAACTGGGCAAACTGGTCCAAGTCCTCAACGGTGACAAAGGATGGGTCAAGTTCGGCGACCTGAGCCGAGAATGCGTCAAGGAAGAATTGGATGAGATGCGCGAACAACTCAATGCCAACTTGATCTCTCATCTGGTGGTGCTGCTGGACCGAGAATACAAATTGTCGCCGCTGGGGGAGGAAAAAATCGACGATCGTCCGGCCATTGGTCTGCACGTCGAACACAGAGGTTTCCGCGACCTCAACCTGTACTTCGACAAAGAGAACTACTTGTTGCTTAAAGTGGAAACACGCATCAAAGATCCCTTGCGCGGGGGAGAAGAGGTTGCGGCGGAGACGCTGTACAGCGACTATCGGGACGTCGATGGCATAATGACCGCGCGTAAGGTCACGATCAAGTACGACGGCAAGACCTACATCGAAAGCGAGATCACTGAGGCGAAATATGCAGAAAAGCTCGATGACAAGGTGTTCGAGAAACCGTGACGCCGTTGTTCGTCGTCCGCCGTCCGTTGAGAGTTGTTGGCATTCGGTTTGACGGCCGACAGCCAACGGACGACGGGCGACGACGGTTTACGCCGGTTCGTGCTGCCGCAACAGTAGGTATTCGAGCAGCCATACCAACATGGCCAGACTTTGATCGTTGCGATCGCGGCTGGGATCGAATTCCGAGAGCATCAGTCCCGCCACGTTCGGCGACCAGATCGCATCTACCAGGCGCAGCAACAGAGACGCGGACAAACCAAAGGGCACCGGCTGTGCCGCTGCTGGGAAGCACAGCGGATCGAGCACGTCGCAATCCACATCCACAAACACGCGCTGGGCGCCGCGCCTTGCTTGACGCAGCGCGTCGAGGGCGGGCTGCGGATCGATGGCCAGTTCCGCCGCACTGAAGGTACAGCGATAATAGCGACCGATGTAGTCGGGTACTAGCAATAGATCGCGATGGCCCAGATTGATCAGCGGGGGCAGCGTTCCCTCACAATGCAGCAAGAAGTTGCCGTGCGAAAGCTCCTTTGTGCAATCACGGAAGTGGTGAATGTCCAGGTGCGCATCCAATTGCACGACGAGCGTATCCTCGCCGCTGTTGGCCAGTTCATCATAAACTGGCAGAGCGCCCAAGTGGTTGCCTGTGATCCAGAAGAGAAAATCGCCCTGGCGCAGCACTTGCCGCACGGCTTGCCGGCCCTGGCGCCGCCAATCGGCATAAGCGGCGAGCGTGTCAAAGTGGAACTCGCGCAGACGAACCTGATCGGTATAACATTGCGCGCGCGTCGGCAACCGTTCGCGGCGATTATCGGCGAGAATTTCGCGCAGTTCGTCGGCCAGCAGGGTGACGCCGGCGCTCGTGCCAGAGCTGCCAAACAGGTCAAAAGGGAAAAAGATAAAGCTGCTCTTCATAATCCGAATAGTGGGCCCAGCAGGATTCGAACCTGCAACCAAGGGATTATGAGTCCCCTGCTCTGCCGTTGAGCTATAGGCCCCTTATTTCCTGTTCTAACAGGCTTTGGCCTTTCCTACAAGCGGTCTGCCGTTTGGGTCCGCGGCGTAGACGGGGAAAGACAGGCAAACGGATTGCTCCTGATTTATGTGGACCTCTCCTCTTGACCGATAGGGTAGAGTGAGGTTGTAGGCGCTCTGGCGTTCCGTGGCCGAAACGCGGCTGAGATTGACGAATGCGCATGAGTTATGCTATCCGCAACGATGTCGCATTTTGTCGGTTGCTCTGCCCGCGCCGGCAAAACGGGGCATGCTCGGAAGCAGAAGGAGTTGGGACATGATAGTTCTATGCAAGCCGGAAGCGTTGGGTTACGTCCGCACGCTGTTCGTGGCTGGCTTGCTGACGAGCTTGGCCATCAGCAGCGGATGTGAGACGGCGGCTGGCACCGGCGCGGCGGCTGGCGGCCTTATCGGCACCGGCGTCGGCGCCCTGGCCGGGCATGGTCCGGGGGCAGCCCTGGCAGGTGGCGCTCTCGGCGCCGGGGCAGGACTGATCGGCGGCGCCATCGCCGATGGGGTTGCAGCCAAAAAAGCCCAGCGTGCCGTCCAAGCCGCGTCGGCGGAAGCCGTCGCCCGCGCACCCAGTCTCGAAGACATCGTCCACATGACGCAGAATGCCGTGCCGCCCGAACAGATCATCGAACAAATCCGCACCAGCGGTGTCGTCTATCGGCTGACCGCGGACCAGATTATTTGGCTCAATCGTCAAGGAGTAGATACGCGGGTCATTCAAGCCTTGCAAGACACCGCTTTACAGCCCACTCCGGTTCGCACCGTCTACCGGGCCACACCCGTGATCGTTGAGCAACCCATTGTCGAATACGTAGCGCCGGCGCCAGTTGTCGGCGTCGGGTGGGGGTTCCTGGGCTGTCGTCGTTGAGAGCGGGCTACGTCGCCTAAGCTGCGCCGCGAGAAAACGCCGGGCGGGCTGGTGTTTCAGGAACAGAGAAGAGGGTCAGCCGGAGAACCGGCTTGACGTGTTTTGTTTGTTGCAGGCTCTCCCTGCACACCATAGCCAACCCGCCCGGTCGTCTCTTTTAATTTTCTATAGCGCACTCAATCTTGTGGACATCGGGGGCGAAGCCGCGGCGGAGCGTATTTTCTGTAATAGTACGCGGCAGGACGAACTGGAGCAAGTAATCGGGACCGCCTGCTTTAGAGCCCATACCCGACATCTTGAAACCGCCAAACGGCTGACGATCGACTAGCGCTCCGGTGATCTTGCGATTGATATACAGGTTGCCGACGCGGAACTCACGCTTGACGCGGGCAATGTGTTCCGGACTGCGTGAAAACAGCCCTCCTGTCAGCGCATAGGCCGTACCATTGGCAATTTCTAACGCTTGATCGAGATCGCGCGCCCGCAGCACCGCCAAGACCGGGCCAAAGATTTCTTCTTGGGCGATGCTCGCCTTGGGCGCGACATCATCAAAAATATGGGGCGCAATGTAATAGCCCTCTTCTTTCCATGAACCTACATCGCCGGCATAGACAAGCCGGCCTTCGTTCTTGCCCTTGTCGATGGCGTTCTCAATGCGCTGGTGGGCTTCGGCATCGATGACCGGGCCGACCGTGCAGCCGGGATCCTCAGCGGGAGCGATCTTCAGGCTGCGTGTTGCCTCGATCAAGCGCGTGACAAAGGCATCATGCACCGATTCCAACACAATGACCCGGCTGCACGCCGAGCATTTCTGCCCTGCATAGCCAAAGGCGCTGGCTACGACGCCAAGGACCGCCTCGTCCATGTCGGCGTCGTCATCGATGAGGATCGCATTTTTGCCGCCCATTTCGGCGAGGACCCGCTTGATCTGTTCCTGCCCCGGCCGGACCTCGGCGGCCTGCCGGTTAATGTGCAGACCGACGCTGCGTGAGCCGGTGAAAGCAATCAAGGTCACGTCAGGATGATCGACCAGCACCGGCCCAATCTCTTCGCCGAAGCCTGGTAAACAGTTGACCACGCCGGGAGGCAATTCCACTTCTTGGAATATCTCCATTAGCTTGGCGCCGATGACGGAGGATTGCTCGGCCGGCTTCATGACCACGGTATTGCCGGTAACGAGGGCGGCCGTAGTCATGCCGCAGAGAATGGCCAGCGGAAAGTTCCACGGCGCGATGACGACGGCGACGCCGCGCGGCTCGTAGAAATAGACGTTGTCCTCCCCAGGTACGTCGCGCCGTCTTGGTTGGGCCAAGCGCAGCATTTCTCGACCGTAGAACTCGCAGTAATCAATGCTCTCGGCCACGTCGGCGTCGGCCTCACGCCGTGGTTTGCCACATTCGTAGACCTGCCACGCCGCCAACTCGAAGCGCCGCCGCCGCATCACTTGCGCCGCCCGAAACAAATACTCGGCCCGTTTCGGCGCCTCGGTATCACGCCAAGCCGGAAACGCCGCCTTGGCCGCAGCGACAGCGGCGTCTGCTTGTTCGACACTCGATCGCCCACAGCGGCCGACGACCTGCTTACAGTGCGACGGATTGAGCGAGTCGAAGGTTGCCGCCGTGAGGACGGCTTGACCGTTTATGATGGGCGGATAAGTGCGGCCCAGCTGCGACGACACCTGGGCCAGAGCGGCGTCCATCGCACGCCGCGCGGCAGCTCGGCTAAAGTCGGTCAGGGGTTCGGCGCGATAGGGAGAAACGGCGTGACCGTCCCTTGCGTCATGGTGTTGACTATTATCATGCATCGCCGAGGGCGAGTCGAAGGAAACGTGTGTGCGTGAATTCATGAGCTATAAGTCCTTATTAGCCCGCCACTCGATTGGGGCGAGCACGGTTGCACGGTTGCGTCCGCACCCCGGCGAGCGAGGGGGCACACCCCGGTATAGACCCGAGGGCGAGCGGGGGGTGTGCCCCCCCCCGGTAGCGCTACCGGAGGTGTTATACTGAGCACGGGGAGATTGGACATTTTTTCCCTTTCCCCCCCACCCCAACCCTCCCCCACCAGGGGGGAGGGAGAAAAACGGCCCCCTCCCCCCTGGTGGGGGAGGGTTGGGGTGGGGGGGGAATTGTGCCAAATT
>JAJPIY010000040.1 GCA_021324515.1 Planctomycetota bacterium | reverse complement strand
TTGCGTAAGTCCAGAACTATGAATGACAATGGCGAACCACGAGCCTTCTGCTACGCTGAAGGTAAAACAGCATTCGGCGTCGCGGAGGTTTCCCATGTCTCGCCATAGCCTTCGCATATGCCAACCATGACCGAAGAAGAATTCCTAATAAATAGTACCTAACCTACAGCTGTAAGTCTACAAGGAGGGGAGAAACAAGGCCCCCTCCCCCCTTGGGGAGGAGAGAAAAACAGCTCCCTCCCCCCTGGTGGGGGAAGGTTGGGGTGGGGGGAATGGTGCCAAATTCAATCGTGCTCAGTGTAAGATCGACAGTTAAATCATCTTCGCTGGATCGACGAGCCGGTCGAACTCCTCGGCCGAGATAAATCCGCCGCTAACCGCTGCTTCGCGTAGCGTCGTGTTCTCTGTTAGCGCCTTATGGGCGATGGCCGCAGCGCGATCGTAGCCGAGGACCGGGCTTAAGGCCGTTACCAGCATCAGCGAGCGCTGGACCATTTCTTCTACGCGTTGACGATCCACTTCGATTCCAGCGATGCAATATTCGCGGAACGTCATGCAGACGTCGCCGAGCAAACGGATGCTGTGCAAAATATTGTAGATAAGCAATGGCCGCATGGTATGCAGCTGGAAATTGCCCAAGGCGCCGGCGAACCCGGCGGCAGCATCCAGGCCCATTACTTGAATGCAGACCATGAGCATGGCCTCGGCTTGCGTTGGGTTCACTTTGCCAGGCATGATCGAGGATCCCGGTTCATTCGCGGGCAAAATGAGTTCGTGCAGGCCGCAACGAGGGCCAGACGCAAGCCAGCGGATGTCATTGGCCAACTTCATCAATACCACGGCCAAGCCGCACAATGCGGCCTGCGCCGCCACAATGGCATCGGTGGCTGCCAGGGCGGCAAACTTGTTGGGCGCCGTCACAAACGGCAAGCCAGTATAACAGGCGATCTTCGCCGCGACGGCCTCGGCGAAACCTTTGGGGGCATTCAAACCCGTACCTACCGCTGTGCCGCCCATCGCCAAGCGATACAATCCTGGCAGTGTATCACGAAGCCGTTCAAGGGCGTCATCCAACTGGGCAACATAGCCCGACCATTCTTGCCCCACGGTCAGAGGCACGGCATCTTGCAGATGAGTGCGGCCAATCTTGATGATGGCGGCGAATTGCTGCGCCTTGGCCGCGATTGTCTCGCGCAGCGCTGTCACCGCCGGCAGCAAATGGCGATGGATCTCTAGCACTGTGGCAATATGCATGGCCGTCGGAAAGGTATCGTTGGAAGACTGGCTCTGGTTGACATCGTCATTAGGATGGATCGGCTGTTTGCTGCCGAGCGTGCCGCCAACCAATTGAATCGCCCGATTGGCGATGACCTCGTTGACGTTCATGTTCGTCTGCGTGCCGGAGCCGCTTTGCCAGACAAACAGCGGGAATTCACTGTCCAGCTGGCCGGTGCTGATTTCGTCCGCGACGCGCGCGATGAGGTCCGCCTTCCAGCGCGGCAAACAGCCCAACTCGGCATTGACTTGGGCCGCCGCTTTCTTGACCAAAGCATAGGCGTGATAGAGCGGTAGCGGCATACGGTCTCCGCCAATAGCGAAATAGAGCAAGGCGCGCTGCGTCTGCGCCCCCCAATAATGTTCTGCCGGCACGCGGATCTCACCCATCGAATCCGATTCGACACGCGTGCCGCTTTGTCCGGTGCCAATGGGCAAATCGAGAATGGACGGCTCGGAAATGCTCATGGGATGCCTCGCTCAAGGAGGACCGAATATCGAAGCGCCGTTAACCGACTGGAGCGAACTGTTCGTGAATCGCACTTAGAAGCTCCTGGACTTCGAACGGTTTGTGGATATAGTGCGTAACCTTGATGGTGTCCGTGAAACGAGCAGCGGAAACGACGATGACGGGGATTGAAGCGAGATTCGGATCGCGCAGCTGTTCACGGCGGAACTGCTCCCCGTCGAGCACCGGCATCATGATGTCCAGCAAGATCAGAGAGGGACGACTGCCGGCCCGAAGGGCGTCCAGGGCTTCTTGGCCATTGCTAGCACATTGCACCTGATAGCCTTCCCATTCCAGGACCATCTGAATGGCCCGCCGAATAATTTCATCATCCTCGACCAACAGAATGCTTTTACCTGCTCCTGGCTGCGAATTCATGAGATGGACCTCGAAAGGGCAACGCACGGATACACAGGGACTTATTCCTTTATCCAGCAATCCTCATGCCGAAGCATGGCCTTATATGTTACTCTACTCTATGGACTTGCTCCGGGCGACGGCGCTTGTTCCCCCATGCCGCTGTATGGATCCTGGATGAGTCAGGCCCGGGTCGCTGTTCCCCAGTTGGGCAGGGGACCGGAAAGCATTCATGCCAGGATGTCGCACACCACTTCGTCAAGCAAGCCGCGATTTTTAAGGTCGTTTAATAGGTAGCTCCTACCCTCCGCGTTCCGTGCCCGTCTACGACGAGAAGCTGGCCATCGAGCGCGTCTTGCAGCGGTCCTTGGAGGCGCCCTATCCCGATAAGCAACTCCTCCTTGTGGATGACGGCAGCGATGACGGCGCTTCTAACGTCCTGGAACGCTGGATTGGCCATGCCAACGTGCTCGTGCTGCATCACCCACACAATTGCGGCAAAGGTGCGGTGTGCGATGCCTTCCTTTTGTAATAGCATGATAGAGACTGCCTATGTGAGAACAGACGATGCGACAGCTCACCACTTTGCCCAGCGCCGACGACGCTCGCGCCCTGGCCGACTATCTGCTGACGCTGAAGATCGATACCCAGCTAGAGAAGCAACCGGAAGGCTGGGCCATCTGGGTCCGCGATGAGGACCACCTGCCGCGCGCCCGGCAGGAATTGGACGCATTCACGCGCAATCCTTCTGATCCGCGCTATCGGAATATCGCTCATGCAGCGGACTTGCTACGCCAGCGCAAGCAGCAAGAAGACGCCGCTTATTTCCGCCGCCAGGCACGCTTTCAACGCCGTATGAGCGGATCGATCGCATCGCAACGCTGGACGGTAGCTTTGATAGTCGTTTGCGTTCTCGTTTCCTTGATCTCGCAAGGCGGCCACGATCGCAAGATCGTAAGCGCCCTGTCCATTTCACCGTATCGCTTGGGGGCGAATACGATCGAATGGCCCGGCTTGACGCCGATCGCTCAGGGCGAAATCTGGCGGCTGGTAACTCCGGTTTTTTTGCACTTCGGCATCTGGCACCTGTTCTTCAACATGGTTATGCTGTACGACCTGGGCGGGGCCATCGAGCAGCGGCTCAGGCCGTTTCGCTACCTGTTGCTTGTCCTCGTTTTGGCGGTGGTCTCGAACTTAGTGCAATACTATTTCGGCCATCCGGTCCTGGAGGGAGCCGTCCTCAAGTGGGTCTCGCTGCCGAATTTCGGCGGCATGTCCGGAGTGATTTATGGGCTATTCGGCTACATCTGGATGAAGGCGCGGTTTCAGCCCGAATTAGGGCTTTACATTCAACCCGGTGCAGTAACGTCCTTGATTGCTTGGTTCTTCTTATGCATGACGGGCTGGGTTGGCCCCATTGCCAACGGCGCGCACGTTGGCGGTCTCCTCGCCGGCATGCTGATCGGTTATATTCCGACCCTGTGGAGGCGCTAACCTTCCCTATGATGGGAAGGAGATGTCTACGATCTCGTAGCGCAAATGACCGCGCGGCACCTTGATGACGGCAATGTCGCCGCGCTTCTTGCCCAAGAGACCTTGGCCGCGCGGGCTGGTGGTGAGGATCTTGTTGTTGTCGTAATCTTCCTCGCCGGGGCCGACCAACTCGTACACTTCCTCTTCACCGGAATCAAGATCCTTGATGCGCACGCGTGTGCCGAAGACGACGGTGTCCGAAGGCAAATTGCTGCGATCGACGATGTAGGCGCGACTCAGTTTGTCCTTCAGGGCGTCGATGCGGGCTTGCAACATGCCCTGGTCTTCGCGGGCTGCGTGGTACTCCGCGTTCTCGCTGAGATCCCCCAGCGCCCGGGCAGCAGCGATGCGCTTGGTAATCTCAATCATCTCTACATTCTCCATGCGCTCCAAATCGGCCTTGAGTTTCTCGTAACCTTCTCTCGTCATCGGGACGCGATCGTTTGCCATGATCGTTCGTTCCTGTTCATTCCTCAGGGACAACGGGCGAGGGAAAACCAGTGTGAATTATTATCTTGGCTGTATTTGTCGGCCTTGTAAAGACCGATTGAGCTGTCCACCTTCCCTCGCCGGGCTTGAACCCCCACAAGGGAGACGGACAGTGAAGATGGTGCCGCCTTCCGGCCGGTTGGCGGCTTGAATCTCGCCTTCGTGGGCCTCGACGATGCGCTTGCAGATGGAGAGCCCCAAGCCCAGGCCGGTCTCCTTGGTGCTGACAAACGGCTCGAAAATCTGAGCGCCCAAGCCGGCTGGCAGGCCACAGCCGCTATCCGCCACGGACAAGACCAGCCAACCCCCGTTTTCTTTGCGAAGCTCCAACACGATTGTGCCGCCTCGAAGGACAGCGTCTAGGGCATTGAGAAGTAGATTGAGCACAACCTGGCGAAATTGGCCAACATCGGCCTGAATTACTAACGGTTCGTCCGGAAAGCGGCGCTCGATGCGCACTCCTTGCCGCTCAGCCCGTGCTTGCAGCAGTTGAATGATCTGTTCCAGCACCTCGCGCGCCTCGAACGTCCGTTTCTCGATCCGCGGCGGACGGGCAAAATCGAGAAACGTCTGGATGGAACGTTCGAGGCGGCTGATCTCCTGTTCGAGGACCGCCAGGTCACGACCGTCCAGGCCAGGTGCGGGCCGGCGGTCGGCGGCCGACTGCACCAGGATCTTGATGGGCATCAGCGGATTGCGCAGCTCGTGAGCGATGCCGGCGGCCATCTGGCCGACCGCCGCCAAATGCTCGGCCCGCCGCGCCTCGCGCTCGCTCTGTTGGAGCCGCTCGACGACGGCGCCGATACGCTCGGCAATCGTCCGCAATACCCCCTCCAGCTCATCCAGACCCCAGCGTGCCGACAGCGTGATCGGGCCGACGATCTCGTTCAGTTTGCCCGCGGCATCGCGGATAGGCACACTGAGGCGAACAATCGAGCGACTGATGGCCCACGAGATACCAAAGCCCGACGCCGCGCCGCAGATCCCCAGCAGGACTAAACCCAAGACGATGCGGTAGGTGACGAGCTTGTATTCCTCGTTGCGGGCAGCGATGGCGTCTTCGTTGCTATCCAGGTACTCCTGGGCCGGCTCCAAGATTTCACTGGTTAGGACTTTATCGGCCAACTGGCGGATGCGCTCTTCCTGGTCTAAGGCACTATCCCGAAGCGTCTGAAAATCCGTGAAAAAGCGATCGTAGCCCTTGCGGACGCGGCTGATGAGTTGCTGCCCTTTTTCCGTCACTGCCGTCCGCTCCGCTTCCTCCAGGCAATAGTCGGTTCGCTGACGCAAGCGAGGAACGGCGTCGAGATGGTTGCGGTGTTTGGTGATGAGGAATAAATGCAACTCGTGCCGCACGTCCCGTAAAGCGATTACCAATTCTTCGGCCGCCCACATGCTCGCCGCATTCCGTGCCAGCACATTAAAGGCGTCTCTCTGAGAATGATAAACCAGCCACGCCGCGAGGATGCCGCCCCCCAGCGTGAGGACGCTCAACGTCAGAATCGGCCAGGTCATCCGCGCGAAAAATCGCATCTTCATGGTCGTGATCCGTTTTTTTTGCCAGCCCACAGCGCCTGCAAAAGCAGATCGGACTGGCGCGGCGGGCTAGCAAAGCTGATTTATGATACCACTCCTTTGTCCCTCCAGAGTGACCAAGTTCCGTTCAGGATGACCAGAATTTGTACAGCTCTAACCAACAAATCCCAATACCGACAGCGATCTCGCTAAGTCCCTTCTTCAAGTCTTCGATGCAACTCCTTCCGAATTAAACTATTGTAAACTTGTCAACCATCGATCTCCTGCACGGCATCCTATTTGCTCACAGCGGGATACGGAGCATCTGTGCAGTTAGAGGATCCCTCTCCCATGAACCCGCCGGCGCCGAGCCCGATCGTCGAATCGGGTGATACCGCTGTTCTCTCACCCGTAGACCTCCTCCCCAAGAAGCGCGGGATGAAGCGTTTCTTGATGGCCCTGCGCTCCGTTGGCTTACTCTTGATTGTGATGACCGTGTTGATGACCTTCCTCTGCTTCGTTCTCGGCGTGCGTCTGCCGGGAATGGCGGCTGCTGAAGGCGACGTTAAGATCGAGGCGCCGCGGCGGCTGGGAGTGGAGTTGGTTCCGGACCAGGCCCATACGCTCTGGGTGCCCGAACAGGTCCGCACGGCTTTAGGTATCCGCAAAGGTGGCAAAGATCAAATCGAAGTGGTCAAAGTGCCGACCACGACGCGTCCCTTGACCTTGTACGGGTCAACCGCTCTGGACCCAGGCCGTCTGGTGCGCATTCGCGCTCGTTTCGCTCCCTGCGAAGTCATCAAGATCGGCGAACATGCGGTGTACCCTGGAGAACCGGGTAATACGTCGGGACAAACCGAGTATCGGGAGTTGCGTCCAGGCGACCGCGTGAAGAAAGGCGACGTGCTGGGCGTCTTCTTCAGCGTCGATGTGGGTTCCAAGAAAAACGATCTTCTCGACGCCCTGGTCCAATACGAACTGGACCAAAAAATCTACGACACCATGACCTCGAAATCCACGGCCATCCCCCAGATCATGCTCGATACGCAGTGGAGCAAAGTGCAGGCCGACCGCAACGCCATCAGCCGCGCCCTCAACAATCTTCTGGTCTGGAACATCCCGCAGGAAGAAATCGACGCCTTGCACGAAGAGGCCAAAAAAATCAGCAAAGACAAAGACGCCTGGTTCAAGACCCGCGAAGGCCGCTGGGTCAAGGGCGAGAAGCAAGGGACGACCGGCGACGATCCGGACAAGGAGAACGAGAACCCGTGGGGCAAAGTGACGCTGCGGGCGCCGTTTGACGGCATCATCGTCGAGCGCAACGTGACAGTGCATGAGATCATCCAAGACCCGACGACCAATCTCTTTCAGATCGCCCAGGTGGACCGCCTGCTTGTCATCGCCAATGCCCCGGAAGATGAACTGCCGACTTTAAGCGCCCTCAGGCCGGAAGAGCGCACTTGGAGTGTGCAGACCATTGGCTCCAACTCCGTCGGCGGGCTTAAGGGGCGAATTGAAGAGATCGGCTATCTGATTGATCCTAATCAACATACCGCCGTAATCAAAGGCTATATCGACAACCCCAAAGAACAGATTCGCAGCGGCCAGTTCGTCTCCTGCACCATCCAGATCCCGCCCCCCAAGGACGTGGTCGAAGTGCCGATCGACGCCGTGGTGGAGGATGGCAAATATGCTGTCGTCTTTGTGCAGACCGACCCGGTCAAGCACCAGTACACGATGCGGCGCGTTCAGTTGACGCATCGCTTCGAGAGGACGGCGTTTGTCCGCAGCAAGCCATTCGCCAAGGATGAGCAACTCACGGCCGACGAGAAAGAATTGGGGCTGTTGCCCTTGGAACCGCTCCGTCCTGGCGAGTGCATTCTCCGCTCCGGCGTGGGTGAACTCAAGGCCGCCCTCCTTGATCTGGAATCGCGCCCGGCCAAAGATCCGCACATCTTGGCCGAGCATGTGAGCAACTAAGAATGGTCCGCAAGCTCATCGAGATCGCACTGCATAATCCGCTCGTTGTGGTCCTCGCGGCCCTGGCGCTGGCGGGGATCGGCATCTACTCGTTCCTCAACGTCAACGTGGAGGCGTATCCCGACCCGGCGCCGGCCATCGTCGAGGTGGTGGCGCAGTTTCCCGGCGCCTCGGCCGAGGAAGTCGAGCGGCAAGTCACCATCCCTCTGGAAGTGACCTTTGCTGGCATGCCTGGTCTGAAAACCATCCGCAGCCAATCGCTCTACGGCCTGTGCGACATCAAGATGAATTGGCATTATGGGCCTCAATACACGTATGAGGCGTGCCGCCAAGAAGTCATCAACCGCCTGGGCACCATGAACCAGCCGCTGCCGCCAGGGGTGACACCCAGAATTTCGCCTGAATCGCCCACGGGTGAAATCTACCGTTACATCCTCAAAGTCCCCAAAGGCCCGGATGGCCGCGATATTTATACGCTCAATGACATTAAGGCCCTGCAAGATTGGGTCTTGGAGCGCGAGTTCCGCAGTGTGCAGCGCATCGTCGATGTCGTCAGTTTCGGCGGCACGGTGCGGCGCTACGAGGTCCAGCCCGATCCCGATCGTCTTCGCCGTTACGGTATTACGCTGGCCCAACTCCAGGCGGCGCTGACGAACAGCAACGCTGCCGTGGGCGGCGATTACGTCAATCAAGGCCAGGTGGCCCTGACGGTGCGCAGCATTGGTTTATTCGGCGGCGGCATCGATCCGGTGAACAAAGTGCTGGGGTTTGAGCATCAGGAGACCGAAGCCTATCTGGCCCAGCTTGACATCCCCACCGAGCAGAAAGCACGCATCCGGGCTGGTTTGCGCCAGCAATTCGTGGACAAGCCTTATCCAGAACATTGGGGCCTGTCTACGGTGCTTACTTTTTTTGATCGGTTGGCAGGACGGAAGGTGCCCGTGGCCCTCAGTGAAGAAGAACGCCAACACGTCCGTACCATCAATCAGCGCTCCGCTCGCCGCGCTGCCGATGTTCTGCGCATGGAGGAGCTGCGCCGCATCCGCGACATCCGCAGTTTGGTCATCGCTTCGGTCAACAACCAACCTGTCCGGGTCGAGGACGTGGTCGAGGGCGGCCGTCTCTATCCCGGTTCGCTGCCTGGCGAACGGGGCGTGGTCGTCAGCAACCAGACGCGCCTGGGGCGTGTCGGCTACTGGAAGACAAACCATGTGCGGCCCTCCGGTTCACGCCTCAGCCTCGCCGAGATCGGCCATGATCAAGACGACGTAGTCGAATGCATCGTCTTGCTGCGTAAGAATGAGGAAACACTGCCTGCCATCAAAGACGTGAAAAAGAAAGTCGAGGAACTCAACGATCCCACAGCGGGCCGGCTGCTGCCCGGCGTCGAGATCGAGCCGTTTTACGATCGCGCCGATCTGCTCCACGTCACTACCGAAACCGTAACGGAAAACCTGTTCGTCGGCATCGCCTTGGTCGTGTTGATCTTGTTCATGTTTCTGAGCAATGTGCGGACAGCCGTGATCGTGGCCCTCAATATTCCTTTGGCATTGTTGTTCGCTTTCTCTTTGTTATTCCTGCGCGGACGGTCGGCGAACTTGCTTTCGATCGGAGCAGTAGATTTTGGCATCATCGTCGATTCTTCGGTCATCATGGTCGAGAACATTTATCGCCACCTTGCCAGCGGCGAATATGCCGAGTTGCCGCTGGGGCAGCGCATCCTGCGCGCCTCGCACGAAATCGAACGTTCGCTGCTCTTTTCGACGCTTATCATGGTGTGCGCCTTTATCCCGCTCTTCACCATGAAAGGGCCGGAAGGCCAGCTATTCGCACCGATGGCCGATACCTATGCCTTCGCTTTGGCGGGCGCCCTGTTGTTGGCCACGACACTGACGCCGGTGTTGTGCCTGTTTATGTTCAAAAAATTCAAGCCGGTCGGAGAGAACTTGCTGGTCCGTTTTCTCAAGTCCCGCTACCTGTGGCAGTTGGGCGTATGCTTGAAATATCGCTGGACCACCATCTTCGTCATGTGCTCGCTGATTGCCGGCACCATTTTGTTGGTGCCGCACCTGGGCCGGGAATTTATGCCCGAACTGGAAGAGGGCAACTTGTGGATTCGCGGCACCGCTCCCCTGAACATCACCCTGGAACGTCAAGTCGAACTGTCCAAGCAAGCGCGAGCCATTATTGCCTCTTATCCCGAAGTGGAATCGATCGTCGCTCAACTCGGTCGACCAGACGACGGCACCGATCCAGCCGGTTTTTACAACAGCGAATATTTCGTGCCGATGCGGCCGGAGAAAGACTGGCCTCGACTGGTCCCTCAGAGTGGCTGGCGGAGTTGGCTCTGGGGCCCAGCACGACCCCGGACCAAACGCGAAATCATCGAATCCATGAACAAAGAGTTGGAGCAAAAGATACCTGGCGTCATCTGGAATTTTTCCCAGAACATCCGCGACAACGTTATGGAGGCACTGTCCGGAGTCAAAGGCGACAATTCGGTCAAGATTTTCGGTCCCGACCTCGACGAACTGGAAAAACTGGCCACGCGGGTCAAGAACATCCTGGTCGGCGTTCGCGGTATCGAAAACGTGGGCATCTTCCACATCCGCGGGCAATCGCACCTGGAGTTCCGCGTCGATCCACAGAAGTGCGAGAAATTCGGCGTGCAAACGGCCGACGTCAACAACGTGGTGAGCAGCGCTCTGGGCGCCCAGCCGCAGAGCAGCCTTATCGAAGGGGAAAAGCGCTTCGATATTGCCATTCGCTGGCCCAAGGCGCTGCGCAGCAACGAGTCCTCGATCCTGGACATCCCAGTAGACATCGTCAACAACCAGGTAGTCTTACCGCCGGGCGCTGCCAGCTTCGTCCCTTCGGCGTTTGGCTCGAACCAACCGCCGCCCAGCACAGTGGGAACATTGGCCCGAACCGATAACCCGATTACGCAACAAGCCCCGCGGCTGCGGCTGCGTGACCTGGTGTCGCCAATCGGCGACGATGGTGCCCCGGACCCTAACGGCTCCTTCGAGCGCGCCGGTGCTTCGGACATCTACCGCGAGAACGGCAAGCGTATGATCGCCATCAAGTTCAGCGTCCGCGGCCGCGACCTGGGCAGCACGGTAAACGAAGCGCGAGCGCGCACCAAAGACCTCTTCCAGTCACCGTACCGAGCCGTCTGGAGCGGCGAGTTCGAGGAGATGGAGGACGCCGAGCGGCGACTGCTGTTCATTGTGCCGTTGTCGCTGGGACTGATTTTCGTCCTTTTATATATGGCTTTTCACTCGCTTTTAGATACGCTTGTGGTCCTTTCCAATGTCATCGACCTGTCGATGGGGGGAATTTGGGCGTTGCTTTTGACAGGGACCAATTTCAGCATCTCGGCGGCGGTCGGCTTCGTGTCGTTGTTCGGCGTGGCCATCATGGACGGATTGTTGATGGTTTCCTCGTTCAATGCCCATCGGGCCCAGGGGCTGCCGCTCTACGAAGCGATCATGCAAGGCGCCGCCAAGCGCGTCCGCCCAGTGATGATGACCGCCCTGACCGCTATTCTCGGTCTCTTACCCGCGGCCCTTTCAACCAAGATCGGCTCGCAAACGCAGCGTCCCTTGGCCATCGTGGTGGTCGGCGGCATGGTCACAACGCTATTTCTGACGCGCTACCTGATGCCGGTGCTGTACAGTTTCTACGGCCACCGCGAACCGCCGGAAGGATCGGGCAGCCTGGCGCATTGATTTTAATACAGCGCCCCCGCTCCCGAAATCTTCACCGACCCTTGCAATTCGCCGCAACTCCTTCTACATTGGCGCGAAACGTCCCTGTTCCGGTCGGAGGCGCTCTCTCGTGCAGATTTTGCCAGCCATCGATCTGCGAGGCGGCCGATGCGTCAGGCTGCGGCAAGGCGATTACGCTCAAGAAACGGTCTTCGGTGACGATCCCGCTGCCATGGCGCGGCGCTGGGTCGAACAAGGCGCTACGTTTCTCCATCTCGTCGATCTCGACGGCGCTCGCCAGGGTCATCCCGTCAACGGCGACAGCGTGCGGCGCATCGTGCAAACCTCCGGCGTAGCCTGCCAGTTGGGCGGCGGATTGCGCAAGGAGGAACATATCCGCGAAGCGTTAAGTTGGGGCGTTGCCCGCGTTATTCTCGGCACGCGCGCTTTGCTCGATCCGGCCTGGTGTGAGGAGATGTGCCGGCGCTTTCCGGGCCGTATCTGCGTGGGTATTGATGCGCGACAGGGGCGCGTCGCCATCCAGGGCTGGGAACGCGACTCGGAGCAATCCGCCCTCGATCTGGCCCGCCGCTGCGCTCTATGGCCGTTGGCTGCCATCATTTACACTGACATTAGCCGCGATGGAATGCTCGAAGGGCCGAACATCGAGGCGACCGCCGAATTAGCCGCCGCCGTGTCCGTGCCGGTGATTGCATCGGGTGGAGTGACCACATTGGAGGACATTGCCCAGCTGAGGCGGTGCGGCTTGGCAGGCTGCATCATCGGGCGGGCATTGTATGAGGGGCGTATTGATTTGCGGGCCGCGATTGCCCTAACTTCCAGTTAGCGACGCTTCTGCGCGGCGCTGGGAGGCGCATAAATCCTCATTAAGGAGTTTTCTCATGGCGAAATATCAAGTAGCGGATATTCGGAACATCGCCCTGGCGGGACATCGGGCGTCGGGCAAGACTTCCCTTGCCGACGCCCTGTTGTATCAGGCCAAGGCCGTCGATCGCCGCGGTAGCGTGGACGACGGCACCAGCATTTCCGACTATGACGACGAAGAACACAAACGGCACTTCTCCATCGATACCAGCGTCCTGCACCTGGAACACAAAGGCAAACAGATTCATCTGCTCGATACGCCGGGTGATCCGGCCTTCATCGGCGCCGCCCTGTCGGCGCTGAATGCTGTGGAAAACGTATTGGTAGTGGTGTCGGCGGCCAACGGCGTCGAGGTCAATACGCGGCGCATGTTCCACGAGGCCGGCAAACGCGGCCTGACACGCCTGCTCGCCCTCAACAAGCTCGACGCCGACAATATCAAATTCGGCGAGTTGCTCAAGAGCATACGCGATACCTTCGGCAAAGGCTGTGTACTTTTCAACGCGCCGATCCATGTCGGCCCGCAATTCAGCGGCGTCGTCAGCGTCCTCAATCCGCCAGAGGCCGTTCCCCCCGGCTGCGCCGTCGATTTGAACGCCGCCCGCTCGCAACTCATCGATGCCATTGTCGAAGCCGATGACGCCCTCATGGAAAAATACCTTCTCGAAGGCTCGATCAGCGCAGACGAACTGACCGCCGCTCTGCCCAAAGCGCTCCAAGCAGGCACGGTCGTTCCGATCTTCTGCACCGCCGCCAAGAAAGATCTTGGCATCGCGGAATTGCTCGACGGTCTGGCCACTTATGCTCTGTCGCCCGAACAGGGTAAACGGCGCACGGCCAAGAAAGGGGACAACGAGGTGACATTGGAACCGTCGCCCACCGCCGACTTCGTCGGCCAGGTCTTCAAGGCCGTCACCGACAAGTTCGTCGGCAACTTGAGCTTCATCCGCGTCTTCTCAGGCAGCTACAAGCCGGACCAACCGCTGGTCAACGTCCGCACGGGCAAATCGGCACGGGTGGCCGGCCTGCTGCTTATGCAAGGAAGCAAACACACGCCTATCCCAGAGGCCATCCCCGGCGACATTTTCGCCGTCACCAAGGTCGAGGACCTGCAAATCGGCGACACTGTCAGCAACCGCGCCGGCGCTCCGAAGCTGCCCGTGCCGCAATTTCCCACGCCAATGTTCGGCCTGGCTGTCGAACCCAAGGCGCGCGGCGACGAACAGAAAATCTCCGGCAGCTTGCAAAAGATCGCCAACGAAGACCCCACCTTCCGTGTCACCCGCGATATGCAGACCAAAGAACTGGTCATCAACGGCACCAATCAACTGCACCTGGACGTGCTTATCAATCGTTTGAAACGGCGTTTCGATCTAGAGGTCGTCACCAAGGAACCGAAGATCCCCTACCGCGAGACGATCACCGTCCCCTCGGAAGGCAGTCACCGGCACAAAAAGCAGACGGGCGGCCGCGGGCAATTCGGCGAGGTCCACTTGCGCATCTATCCGTTGCCCCGCGACATCGACAGCGAAGAAGCCTTGTTGGAGCGCTTCGCCACCAAGGAAAAGTTCGAGAAGATGCGCGCCGCTCATTATGATCCGGAGTACAACTTCGCCTTTATCGACACCATCGTCGGCGGCACGATTCCCAACCAGTTTGTGCCCGCCGTCGAAAAGGGCTGCAAGGAACTGCTGGAGCGCGGTGCTTTGGCCGGCTATCGCATCCAGGATGTGGCTGTCGAGGTGTATTTCGGGAAGGACCATCCGGTTGATAGCTCAGAAGCCGCCTTCAAGACAGCCGGCCGCATCGCTTTTAAGAATGCCTTCCTGGCCGCACGCCCCGTATTGTTGGAGCCGATCGTCGAAGTCGAAGTAATTGTGCCGACCCGGTACACCGGCGCCATCCTCGGCGACCTGAATACCAAGCGCGCCCGCATCGAAAATCAAGAGAGTCTACCCGGCGATTTGTCTGTCATCACCGCCCTGGTTCCGCTGGCGGAAGTAACGCGCTACGCCTCCCAGCTGGACAGCATCACCCAAGGGCAGGGATCGTTCAGTATGGAGTTCAAGCATTACGATGTGGTGCCCAGCAACGTGCAGCAGCAGATTGTCAGCAAGGCCAAGCTGGGCGAGGAGGAAGACGAATAAGCGAGCTGGACAAGCCCAGCGTGCCAACGAGGAAATTATACCTGATGAGTCCCGGCGAGCGGGGGGTGTGAACCCCCCGGTTATGCATGGCGAGCGGGGGGTGTGAACCCCCCGGTTATGCATGGCGAGCGGGGGGGTGTGAACCCCCCGGTTGTTCTACCAGGGGGTTCACACCCCCCGCTCGCCAACTCCCTTGGGGCGCTCACGCAATCCCGCTCGTCGGCACCGCAGCCGTCAATAGCTTTACTGTCCCTTCATGCTTTCGATGAGGATGCGCGCTGTTGAGGGCCGCATGATGCGCGGATCGGGCAATTCGCCCTTGCGCAGCGTCTCCCGGAGGATGCGCCCGGCGATAGTCACTTGCTTGTAGCCCTTGGGTTCGCACTCTTCGACCAGGCCAACGCGGCCCAGTTCTTCGTAGTAGGCGGCGAAGCCGATCTTCACGGGCTTAATGAGTAATTCGCCTTTGAGTTCGTCGAACTTGCGCTGGGCGGCGAGGCCGTCCCAGATGTCTTTGCCGTCTTCGTAAGGGGCGTCGGCATGCTTGCGGCCGATAATGATATCCGTGAAACCGAAGTTCTGGCGATAAATGGCATGCATGATCGCTTCCTTCGGCCCACCGTAAAACATCTTGATGTCTAGCCCCAGGAGAAGGATACGATCGGTAATGTCGCAGCCGACTTTTTTCCACAACTCCTCGTCTTTGTCGCCTTCGCCCAGCGCCTTGCTCTCGATCAACGCCCGGTAGGTGCGCATGCGCGTCACAGCATTGACATCGTCGCCTTTGGTTTCGCCGACCAGAGGATTGAGGACGGCGCCGGCGAAATGCCCCTCGCGCACCAGGCGCTCCAGTCCGGCGACCAAGGCATATTCATGGGCGCGGTGCAACGGATTGCGCGTCTGGAAAGCGACAACACGCTTCCAACCTTTTTGGGCGAAGAGCGCCCGCGTCTCCCGCGGCGACAGGAGGAATTGGCCATATTCCGGGTGTTTCGGCTGCGGCAGAACACGCACGGTCCCGCCCAGCAGATGCGTCCGCGTATCCCGCTCGACCATGCGGCCACCGGGATGGTCGAACCGCTCGGTGCCGTAGACGCTGCGAACATAATGGGCCTTATCCCACGGAAAAATATCGCTAATATCCAGAGAACCGACTATGGCGTTTTGCGGATTCACCAAAGCAACAGTTTGCCCTGGCTTGAGCGCCCTGGCTTGCTCCGGGTCCACCGGGAACGACAGGGGGATGGTCCAGGCGTATTTTTTGCCGTTCGAAACGATCACTTCCTCGTCGAGGACGCGGTTGAAGGTCTCGCGATCCATGGGACCGGTCAACGGGCTAAGTCCGCCGTCGCCGAAGCGATACAGCGTCGAAAGATCGGCTTCGCTGACGACGACGCGCGGCAGCGAAGCCATGCGGGCGCAGAAATCCTCCGCTTGCTCCGCAGGAACGTTGCAGTTGACCGGCTCTTTCAGTCCGCCATGCGGCGGAATCAAATCCGACATCGTAAAACTCTCCTTAAATCTGATACGACAGGGCATGATCTTCTTGAATGCGGCGGACCAACTCCGCCAACGTGACACGTTGCAGGGCACGTTGCTCTTCCGCCTGCACTTCTTGCCAGATGCCGAGCAGGATCCGGACAGTCGGCGAAAGGCTTTCTTTGACCAGGGCCGAGCGCGGCACGGCGGCGCGGTCGTCGATGGCATTGATGATGTCCGCCAACGTGATCGTTTCCGGGGGACGTGCCAGTTGGTAGCCGCCGGAGGCGCCGCGCACGCTGACGACCAGCCCAGCCGTTTTCAATTGCAGAAGGATCTGCACCAGGAAATTCTGGGGGATTTCCTGGGCCTCGGCGATAGCCTTAATAGGCAACGGCTGGAGCTCGGCGTAGTTGGCTGCCAACTCTAACATGGCTACGCAGGCATACTCAGCTTTGGCGGAGATGCGCATGAGTGCTCCTTAAATACCACCGCCGTCTTGCACCTCGATGACATGCAGGCCGCATTCCTTTTTCGTGCTACCGGCCCAGCGGCCGGCCCGCTCGTCTTGTCCGTCGCCGACCGGCGATGTACACGGCCAGCAGCCGATGCTCGGATAGCCGCGATCGTGCAAGGGGTTGTAAGGAATGGCGTGCTTGAGGATGAAGTCCCACACGTCCTTGCGCGTCCAGGACAAAAGGGGATTGATCTTCACCAGGTTGAACTTGGCGTCCCACTGTATAGTACGGGCGGCAGCACGATGGCAGGTTTGATCGCGGCGAATGGCGCTGATCCAGGCAGCATAGCCGGCCACCGCTCGACGCAAGGGCACGAGCTTACGGTCGTGGCAACACTGGTCAGGGCGAAGGTAGTACAAAGGACCGCCATGCTCCGCTTCGTACTCCGCCACCGTTGTTTCCGGACGAATGTACTCTACTTCGATGCCATAGCGCTCTTTGATCCGTTCGCGCAACTGGAGCGTTTCGACGAACTGATAGCCGGTGTCCAGGTTGAAAATTCGGATGCTCGGATCGATGTGGGCTAGCATGTGGATAAGGCAGCAGCCCTCAGCACCGAACGCCGTTGCCATTGTCAGCTTGTCCCCAAAGGTATCTACGGCCCAACGCAAGATCGACTCTGCTGGCGCGTCGGCCAATCGCTGGTTAGCTTCAGCAATTTCCTCGGCGGTCATTTTCGTTTCGAGCATCATTTCTCCTTTCCCAGATACCGACATAACCATCTTTATCATAATAATAAAGATTTCGGCAAGAGGAGCAACAAAAATGAAGTGTTCTTTGTAACAGAGGATCGGCTAGATGTTCACTTCGGGCGAGCGGGGGGTGTGAACCCCCCGGTTGTGTTACTGCTAGATGTTCACTTCGGGCGAGCGGGGGTGTGAACCCCCCGGTTGTTCATGGCGAGCGGGGGGTGTGAACCCCCCGCTCGCCCGAATCTAGGGGATTAACACCCCAGACTCCCGGAGTTTACGGCCATTTCTATTGGGGTCCGACAGGGCGCAATTGACAGTCTAGGCCGTGTTCGCTAGGGTATTTACTGTTGGGGCCGTGGCGCAATTGGGAGCGCGCCAGAATGGCATTCTGGAGGTTACGGGTTCGACCCCCGTCGGCTCCACTTCCGTCCCATCGTTTCAATGTCCCTTTCTTTCGTTTAGCCGCGAGCCGGAAGCGAGCGCGGCTGCGCTCCGCTGTGTGTTCCTGCTCCCCTTCGGGTCGCGGTCTAATTGCGCTTTTTCTGAAATAGCTCCGCCCGGCCGGCATCTTATTCTGATAGATATGGCAGGCGTGGGACCAGAACTCCTGGAGTGCTTGGCGCGGCAGCACGCGGCGGCCCTGGTGCTGTATGCGCGGCAGTGGTGCAGCACGCCCGAAGACGTGGTGCAAGAAGCCTTCCTCAAACTGGTCGTGCAGAAGACGCTGCCGGCTCATCCCGTGCCGTGGCTGTACCGCGTGGTGCGCAACGCCGCCCTGGCGGCCAACCGCGCCGAGCGCCGCCGCCGTCACCATGAGACGATTGCCGCCGCACGGGCGCCGCTGTGGTTTGTACAACCCGACCCTGCCGGCTTGGATGCGGCGACGACCACTGACGCCCTGCGTTCTCTGCCGCCGCACCAAAGTGAAGTCCTTGTCGCCCGCATCTGGGGCGGGCTGACCTTTGAACAGATCGGCGCGGCGGTCGGCTGCTCAGCGGCCACCGCTTATCGTACCTACCTCGCCGGGCTGTCGGCCTTGCGGGAGAAAATGGGGGTATTATGTCCGGATCAGTCTACGACGACCGGCGCGACGCCGGTCCCGCCGACTTAGCTGCGTTTCAGTCCGCCCTGGCGCGCTTGCAACCTGCACCGGATGGACTCAACCTCGCTCAGCTGTTGTTCCGCGCAGGCCAACGGTCGGAACGGCGGCGAAGCTGGGCCTGGCCGTGCGCTGCCGTTGCTTCCCTGATCCTGTCCAGCGTGCTGGGCATTCTACTTGTGTTTCGCCCTGCTCCGCAGCCGGCCGAGCGCATCATTACGGTGTACGTCCCAACCCCGATGACGCCGCCGTCCCCCCCGGCCCCCTCCGCCCTTGCGGCCGAGGAAACGCCGCTCCCGCCGTATCAGCCGCCTTCGGACAAGGACAGCTATCTTCAGCTTCGCCGCAAAGTGCTGGCTCACGGTCTGGATGCCCTGCCCGCGCCGACGCCGTGGCCCGCTGCGACGCCGCAGGACGATGCCGGCCTCTTTCTCGACTTGCCGTATGACAGCCCCGAGCCGTGGCTGCTCCGCCTCAAACATGCTCTACACTCCGGAGGTCCATTATGAGACATGGGCTAACATGCCTCGCCGTTCTTCTGGTTGCCGCCCTTGCGGCGCCGGCCCAGGCGCCGGGGCAAATGGAACCGATCAAGCTGACCCTCAGCCCGGCTGCGGCCCCTTCGCCGGCCCTCAAGTACGTGTTGCTGCCCGAGCTGAGCGACCAGACGCCGGGCAATGCTGCCCTGGAGTATTATCGTACCTTCGCTCCCGATTGGGGCTGGGGCAACATTCGCCAGCCGAAAACATGGGAGAGCATTACCCAAGCGCTGCAAGTACCTTTCAAGGACTTTCCTCGTAACGAGATGGCATGGATTGAAAAACTTAGGATGCTTCAGCATGTGGACCTCGCCGCACGCCGAGAGTACGTCGATTGGGGAATGGGCGAACGGCTGCGCCAGGAAGGCTATGGCCTTTTGTTACACGACGTTCAGAGCTTGCGCAACATCGCCACGCTCCTTGCCGTGCGGGCACGGTTGGAGATCGCCCAAGGCCGATATGACAAGGCGGTGCATACGCTCCAGACCGGCCTGGCGTTGGCCCGCCACACCGGCGATGCCGTCACACTGATCCAAGAAGTGGTGGGAATAGCCATCGCGCAGGTAATGTTCAATCAATTGGAAGAGTTGATCCAACAACCTGGCGCTCCGAATTTCTACTGGGCGCTGACCGATTTGCCCCATCCTTTCTTCGACCTGCGTAAAGCACTCCAGGGCGAGAAGTTGGGACTGTACGCCGCTATCCCGGAATTGCGCACGCTGGGGACCACGCGGCTCACCCAAGAGCAGCAACAGAAGCTGCTGCCCGCCTTGGGAGGCGACTTGGAGGCCATGGTAGACGGCGGAAAGCCGAAGCGGAACAGCCACCTGATAGGAACGCTTCTCGTACTCCGCGCTTACCCAGAAGCCAAACAAGCACTGATCGCCGAAGGACGCAAGCCGGACGAAGTCGAAGCCCTCCCCGTGTTGCAAGTGGTCCTGATCCATTCCTGGCGGCAATATCAACGCCTCCAGGACGACGAGTTCAAGTGCGCTAGCCTCCCCTATTGGGAAGCCCGCCCGCTCCTGGCGCAGACCGAAGAGCGCATCGTCCAGGCCCGGCGGCGCCTGGAAGGAATGCCCTTCCTCCTCGAATTTCTACCAGCCTGCCAAAAGGTCATCGCGGCGGTTGTCCGCACCGATCGCCGCATTGCTGCCCTGCGCTGCATCGAGGCGATTCGCATTTACGCCGCCGCCCATGAGGGCAAACTGCCCGCAACACTCGAGGCCATCACCGAAGTGCCCGTCCCCATCGACCCGATGACCGGCAAGGCGTTCATCTACCATGCTGCCGGCGCACGAGCGACGCTGATCGCGCCGCCTCCGCCGGGAGAACAAGCCTATGTGGGCAATTCGCTGCATTACGAGTTGACGCTTCGCCCCCCAAAGTGAGGATTCCCCATGTTCCGAACCTTTATCGTGATGTTGATTCTGTCCGCGCTGCCTTTACCGGCGCTGCGGGCTGGCGAATTCGACGCTACGGCCCGTGCGCGTGCCCTTGCGCCCTTTATCGAGGAGCAAACCGTCGGGGTCATCCATGTGGATTTGACCCGGATCGATGTCGATGCGCTCGTGAGTTGGGCTGTCGAAGTCGGACGCCTGGAGAAAGGGGCCATCGAAGATTTTCAGCGTGAAGGGCGTAGCTGGCTGGCGGACCTTACCAAGGTCGGCGGCAAGGAGCTGTACGTCGTCCTCAGCCTGGCAGACTTACCCATAGACCAACCTCTGATAATCATGCCCTTGGCGGATGACCTGGACGCTCAAGCCGTTCGGGCTGTGCTCGGCCGCATCCCGCTTTTCAAGCCTATCTCCTTTGAGAAATGGGGTGCGGCCCTCGTGGGCGGCGGCGCAAACACCCGGAAGCGGCTAGGGGATGGCAAACCAGCTGCCCGGCCGGAGCTGACCAAAGCCTTTGCCGCCGCCGGAGATACAACCCTACAGGTATTGCTGTTGCCGCCGCCGGACGCACGCCGCGTCATCCAGGAATTACTGCCGGCGCTGCCGCCGCAACTGGGCGGCGGCTCGACGCGTCCGTTGACGCAGGGCTTGCTCTGGGCTGCCGCTGGAGTTGACTTGCCGCCCAGGCCGTCGCTGCGGCTAACTTTTCAGTCGCCAGACGCCAACGCCGCTCAGGCCCTGAACGATTTGCTATCCCGTCTCTTGAAGGCAGTTACCCAACAAGGCGAAGTGCGCGATTTTCTGCCGGAGATCCAACACCTCGCCGAAGTATTCGCCCTCCGAGTGGAAGGGGACCGGTTAACGCTCGTCGGCAGCGACAAAAGAGAACTAATAACGTTCCTGCCGCCGTTGGTGTCGCGCATCTATCAGGAAACTCAGCAACGCGCCATGATGAACAAGCTGAAGCAGCTGGCCCTTGCCATGATCAACTATGCCGATGCCAAAAAGGGCCGACTCCCTACAGTGGCCAACTTCGACAAACAGGGCAAGCCGCTGCTGAGTTGGCGCGTTCACCTGCTGCCGTTTCTGGAGCAGCAGCAACTCTATTGGCAGTTTCATCTCGATGAACCTTGGGACAGTCCGCACAACAAGCAATTGCTGGCCCGAATGCCGGCTGTCTACCAGGGCCCCAACCGCAAGCTGAACGCCGAGGGCAAAACGATCTTTCTCCTTCCAGTAGGTAAAGGTGCTGCTTTCAAAGATGGGCCGGAGGGGTTGATTTTCCCCAAGGATTTCCCGGATGGCACGTCGAACACCATCTTCCTTGTCGAAGCCGACGACGCCCACGCCGTACCCTGGACTAAACCGGCGGACCTGAAGATCGATCCCGAACACCCGGAGCGCGGCCTCGGCGGCCATTTCCGCGAGGGATTTCTGGTAGCGCTGGCAGACGGTTCGGCGCGCCGCATCGCCAAGACAGTCAGCAAGACGACGCTTCGGGCCGCTTTCACGCCTGCCGGTGGCGAGGTGCTCGGCCCGGATTGGCAGGACAAGCCGTAGCCCCGAGCGGTAGAGCACCCGGCGCGCGTCGCCGGGAACCTGTCGCGCTAACGCGGCGCCCGCCGGTCGTTGGATTGGGTATCTTCTGGGCGCTCGCCCAAAAACGCTTGCAGTCCACGTGCGGAGGCCGTCCCATAGACCGGCCCCAGGGCGTCCTGCAAGCGTGTTTCACCGCGCCAGAACGGGAAGCCGCCCAGGCGTCGCAGCCAGGCACCTGAGACCGGCGGAGGACTCACGTTGCCGAAGGCATTGTCGGGGAGTGTAGCGCTGGCCCAGAAAACCGCCGGATCAACAGGCAACGGCCCCGTTTGTTCCCTCGCCGATTCTTGCAGACCTTGCTCAGAAGACGGCTGCGGTGAAGGCGGCGCGGCACGGCTCAGGCGCTGGAGTAGCTCGTCGCGGCCCAAGCCGCGCAGACGAAACAGTAAGAACGGATCGCGGTCGAACTCCTCGCCGAGCAGATAGTACACCGCCGCCACGTGTTTGCACGGATTGGACCAATCCGGACAGGAGCAATCCGTAACCAAATCGTCCGACTTCTGGGGAAACAGGGACAGCCCGATGTCTTGAAAAACTTGCTCGATGTCCTGCGGCATCTCGCCGGCCAACAGCTTGGCGGTGAACAGCGCCTGCTGCGCTAAGGCTTGCACCACTTCGTTCCATTGCTTGGCCGATAGCTGCGTCACGGCAATGGTCACGGCGTAGGGTTTGGGCCGCGAACCCTGCACCTGGGCCTTGACTTTACCCTCGGTCACGTCGATCGACAGCACTTGCCCATTGCGGGCATAAGAGCGGCCGCGGCCCAAACGTGCGCCGATGTTGAAGCTCTCCAACACGGCGATCCAACGCTGGGCCCACCAATTCTGGCCGAACGTGCCCCGTTTGGACTGCGCCTTGATGCCGCCGCGCACCGCGCGGGGGCGGGAACGAGGGAAGAATTCTCGATACCACATCTTTTTAATCTCCGATGGCTTCCTGTCGCAACGCGAACAGTTCCTTCAACTGATCGTTGGACAACTCCGTCAACCAGCCTTCGCCGGCGCCGACCACGCGCGACGCCACTTCCTTTTTGCGTTCGATCATTTCATCGATCTTTTCTTCCAGCGTGCCGATGCAGAGAAATTTATGCACCTGAACGTTGCGGGTTTGGCCGATGCGGAAAGCGCGGTCGGTGGCCTGGTTTTCGACAGCGGGGTTCCACCAGCGGTCGAAATGAAAAACATGCTGGGCCGCCGTCAAGTTCAAGCCCGTGCCGCCTGCCTTGAGCGAAAGCAGAAACAGCCGCGGTCCTTGCGGATCATTCTGGAAACGTTCGACCATGCGTTGGCGTTGCTTGGCCGAGACGCCGCCGTGCAAATACAGCACCTGGCGACCAAAGGTTTCCTGCAAATAGCGCTGAAGCAGATCGCCCATATCGGTGAATTGCGTGAAGATCAAGGCGCGGTCGCCGGTTTCCAGGACTTCTTCCAGCATCTCCGTCAAGCGGGCCAGCTTGCCGGAACGGCCGGGCAGCGGCGAATGGTCGCCCAAAAAATGGGCCGGATGATTGCACACCTGCTTGAGCTTCATCAGCGTACCCAGGACCAGGCCTTTGCGCTGGATGCCTTCGGCTTCGTCGATCGCTCGGCTGGCCTCGTCAACGACGGCGGCGTACAGCGACGCCTGCTCCCGCGTCAGGTTGCAAAACACCTTCATCTCCAGCTTGTCGGGCAGGTCGGCGATGATGCTCTTGTCGGTCTTGAGGCGACGTAAGAGGAATGGGCCGGTCAAGCGTTTGAGTCGAGCGGCTGCTTCGGGGTCACGGTTAGCCTGAATCGGAATGAAAAAACGGCGGCGGAAGTCGGCCCGCGTACCCAAGAAACCAGGATTGAGGAACTCCCCAATCGACCACAGATCGCCGACGTGGTTCTCGACCGGCGTTCCGGTCAAAGCGATGCGATAGTCGGCGCGCAAGGCGCGAGCGGCCTGGCTCTGTTTGGTTTCTGGGTTCTTGATGTTCTGCGCTTCGTCGAGGATGACGCCGCTCCAATCCACTTTTTCCAGTATCGCACGGTCGCGGTGCAACAGGGCGTAGCTCGACAGAACCAGGGCATGGTCCTTGGCTTTCTTAACGAAGCCGGTCCCTTTGAGGCGCTCCGCGCCGTGATGAACCAGGACCGATAGTGCCGGGGTGAAGCGTTCGGCTTCTTTCTTCCAATTGCCGACCACAGAGGTAGGACAAACAAGCAGGGCCGGCCGACGTTCGCCGGCTTCCCGTTCGCGCTGAAGCAAGGCCAGCGTTTGTATGGTCTTGCCCAATCCCATGTCGTCAGCCAAGCACGCGCCGAACCCCCAACGGCGCAAGAACGCTAACCAGGAATAGCCGCGCGTTTGGTAGGGCCGCAAGGTGCCGTGAAAGCCGGTCGGCGCAGCCAGTTCGGCGAAAGCCGCCTTCCCGTCGAGATGTTCCAACAGCTCGCCGATCCAGCCGTCGGCCTGGACGCCGTGGACTTCGAGTCCCGCCGGGCCGTCGTCGGCGCCCAACGCCAGCCGCACCAGCTGGCGCACGGTTGCCTGGTTTTCGCCCTTCTTCTTCCACAAATCAAGGGCGGCCCGGATCTCCTCGGCGCTGACTTGCACCCATTGGCCGCGCACACGCACCAATGGCGCCTTCAACCGGGCCAGCGTTTCCAACTCGCGGAGTGAAAGCAGTTGATCGCCCAGGGCGACTTGCCAATCAAAATGCACGATTTCTTCCAACGACATGCCGCTGCCGCCGGACATCGCAGAAGACTTGACGTTGGCCCGCACCGTCAGACGCTGGCGCGTGCCGCCGCGCATCCACCAGCTGGGCAGCAAAACGCCGAAGCCCGCTTGCTCCAGCAACCAGGCCGTCTCCGTCAGAAAGGCATGCGCCCCGCTGGCGTCGGTGTGGTAGCCGCCGGGCGCGGCGCTCTTCAAACTTGCCTCGACTGCGGGGCAAAGTCCCGCCGCTTGTCCCAACGCCGTTAGCAGATATTCGCGGGCTTCAAAGGCGCTTTTGCGCAAGAGCGCAGCGATGCGGCCTTTCGGCGCCCAGGCGTCGGCGACAGGCAAGAGCAGACTCGGATCCTCGCGGCCCTGGAGCAGATAGCGAACGTACCAGTCGCCTGGCGCGGCAATGTCGGTTTCTTCCGCGTCGTCGTTATCCGGCGGCTCTTCAAGGCGAAAACAGAGACGAAAGGGCGCGGCGGTAGTCAGGAGGACAGGCCGTTGCCAGGCTTGGATCTGTTCGGCCAATTGCCGCGCCGCCGCTGCGTCGCCGCTGAGCCGACCGTCCGCCGAACGCAGCGCGTGCAGCCAGGCATCATGGATGCTGGCGAACGCTGATGCTTTCCGCACAACCCGTCGCGCTCGGGACACGGCCGCTGGTTCCGTCAAGGCCGCAGATGCAGGGAGGGCGACGGCAGAGCGGACCAGAGCATCAACGAAGTTTTCCACGACTGCTGTGACGGCGGCCAGGGCAGACTGGTCCGGAGGAGCGTCTGCGGTACCCAACGCTCGGCAGGCCGGCGGCATCCGGTCGGCCAACTGGCGGAGGCAGGGATCGTCGCCGCCGCTCCGCACGGGTTGCCAACAAGCGCGATAGCCTTCCCCGTCCGCCCGCAGCGCCGGCAGGAACTGTTCCCGCGCGGTCAGCGCGCCGGCAAAACGCAAGACATGGACCCAATACGCCAGCGAGACGCCGATAACCAGGCCCGGACCTAACGTGTCCCGTCCCACGCACGCACTCAGCAAGTCCACCGCTTGTTGGGCGGACAGACGCAAGGCCGTGATGCTCCACGGCCTCAGAGTGGGCGGCGTCTTCCCTTCGGGAGGCGGGCCAACTAAAGGGCTGGACGGAATGGGTTGCGTTTGCACACTCGGCAGCCAGAGGATGCGTGTTTCGATGGGGCT
>JAJPIY010000103.1 GCA_021324515.1 Planctomycetota bacterium | reverse complement strand
GAGGTTGTTTTGGCACTGGGCGCGGGCGGCGGCCTCGCGCACTTTCTGCACGGCCGGCAACAGCAGGCCGATCAGGATGGCGATGATGGCGATGACCACCAAGAGTTCAATGAGCGTGAAGCCACGCGCTCTTCCTTCCGATGTGTTCGCTCTGCGAACTTGCCACACAAGCCTTGACATAAGATCCTCGCTTTCCAAAAGGGAGTCGAAGAAAATAGAAAAACAGCACACGAAGTCTCCAATGGGGCGACTTCCCCTTTTTACTTACAGGGCTTGTAAGTACGGAGAGACAACCTTCAAACTGTCGCAGGGAGAAAGCGTAGTCTTACTGAGAGTTACTTAACTCTCTCATCTTCGTGCGGAGCTGGTCGCTTGTCAAGAAAAAAGTGAAAGATTTTTCCTTCGTGTGGAGCCGAGCCAGAAGCGGGAAGGGATGCTTGTTTTTCGCTTACGCTTCTGGCTCGGAGAGAAAGGAATTACTTGCCGGACCCGATGGACTCCTTGACCGTCTGTCCAGCTTCTTGCACTTTTTCCTTCGCTTTCTCGCTGTCCTTGCGGATTTTGTCTTCATCGATCGTGATCGTGATATTGGATTTCTGGTCCGTGTGCTCGGTGGAAAATTGGAACCAACCTCGATGGTATCCCAAGGCAACGACGCCAACCACGAGCAACAAAAGCACAACAAGAAAACGCTTCATCATCAAATCTCCATAAAAAGATCGCCAAAGAATGTATTTGCTTCCATTCGTCAATCGCCTGCGCCGATGTCCGTGTTGACGCTATCCAGGAGCAGCTTCGTCTCGGTCTCCTGTTTCTCGCGCAGGCCGGCCAAGAGTTGTTTCGCCTGTTGACGCAGGGCGGTGAAATCTACGCCATCCGAAGGACCTACTTCCGCCGCGCGCCGCACTTGTTCACGCAGGATGGGGAGCTGCTTCACCAAATCATCGTAGTCATTGCGCAATTCATCGGCCTGCCGGACGAGCGTGGGGCGTGTCTGATCGACCGCAGCGAGCGGCCCTTCCGGGTGCCAGGCGGCTGCCTGATACTGCATCAGGGCTGCCTCCAAGCGGGCCAGGGCATCCCCAACCGCTTCCGCCCACTCGCGCTGGTTTCCGCTGCTGTCCGCGTCCAGGGCTTGATGCAGTCGGTCCCAAAAGAAGGCCAGGGCGTCTTCTTTCGGCCGCTGGGCCGGTAAACTTGACTGAGCCATTGCGATCGCCTCCTCTCATCAGATAGCGATTAGCTACATGCGCCCAGCAACCCTTTTGCTCGGCATGCCGAATGGGGTGCAACTTTCGTGCCGAGCAGGCCGGAAGCGGAAGAAACGATTGCCTTACATTTGTCTCCATTTTTTCTGTCACAACAGGGACAAGACCGCGTATAAGAGATAGGACCAAGGACACTCGTGTTTCTACCAGCAACCGAGCCGGGGCCGACGGAATACGGACGCTGGGCGCTGGTTCCCTCTTCAACGTCACAGAAGTAGTTGCTGCCATGCAGGACGTTTTGACGGCCGCCCAGTTGTATCAGAAGGTCTTGGCCCAGGAGTAGGAGGACGCCGATGCCCTGCATCTGCTCGGTGTGCTCCGCCATCAACAGGGCGCTCATGCCGAGGCGATCGAACCGCCTCCGCCGCTTCGCAGAAGCGGGAGTGAATCAACATTTTGCCCAGACAGACTCCCTAAACGAACCGCCAGAAGCGTGCGCCGCACGTTCGGCAGCGGTAGGGCCGGAGCAGGAACATCGACAGCAAGGATTCCAGCCGCTTGCGCCGCGTAGACGGCCGCGTATTCCGGTCTCGACAACGAGGACAGATTTTCCTGCGCCAATGCAGGATCTTCATGGTGAGTCTCCTACCTCATCAATGAGCAATCGGGGCGTGCTGGGTAAAGAATTATGCGAGCCAGATTTGATTGTACGGTTGCGGACAGCTGTGTCAAGAGTCTGCTTGGTGGGTATTTGCCCAGCTCGAACGTTATAATGGACGCAGTGCGGCTGAAACTCCGATTCAGGAACGATACCCATGAAGCTCGTGCTCACTGTCTTGCCGTTGGGTCTGCTTGTCCTTGCCGTCTTCGCGTCACCGCTCTTCGCGGCCCCGAGCGAGGAAGAGCGTTTGAGGGCCTTTTTCAAGGCGTATCTGGAAGAAGCCTTTCGCCGCCGGCCGTTGGAAGCGACGCGGCTCGGCGAGCATCGCTTCGATCATCTGCTCGACGACATCTCTGCCGCGGCGCGGGCCGGTTGGGTGGAACATTATCGTCAAACGCTCGCCGAGCTGCCCAAGCAAGTCGATTACACTCAACTGCCCCGCTCGGCGCAGATCGATTACGAAATCTTCAAGCATCATCTGAGCACGGCGCTGTGGCTGGCTGAGAACACCCGTCCCTTCGAGAACGACCCGCGCATTTATAATGAATATATAAGCGATAGTGTATATCTTTTATTAGCGCAATCGACGCAGCCCAAAGCGGTGAACCTTCGCAATTGCGTGGCCCGCATGGGCCAATTTCCTAAAATCATCGCCGCTGCCAAGGCAAACCTGCGCCATCCGCCGCGCGTGGTGCTGGAGACGGCCATCCGTCAGGCGCGCGGCGCCCTTCATTTTTACGAAAGCGGCATCTACGAATTGGCCGGCGAAAATCCCCGTCTGAGCGAGTTAAGGCCGGCGGCCGAGCGCGTGTTACCCTTGCTCAGAGACTACTTGCAGTTTTTGGAAGGACTGCTGCCCCAAGCGAACGGCGAATGGCGGCTAGGCAAGGACAAGTTCTATCGTAAACTCGATCTGGAATTAGACGCCAATCTATCGGCCGATGAAGTGCTGAAAGAGGCCGAAGCGGAGTTTGCACGGGTCGAGCGGGACATGTACGTCATCGCCCGGCAGCTATGGAGCCGTACGCATCCCGGAAAACCGCTGCCTCCCGACGACGCCCAGGGCCGTACCGAAACCATCCGACTCGTCCTCGATCGACTCAATCAGGAGCACGGCAAGCCGGAAGATCTCGTCCGTGACGCCCGCGCCACGGTCGAGCGCATCAAGCGCTTCATCGCCGCCAATGACATCCTGCGGCTGCCGGAGCCGGACCAGTGCAAGGTGATCGAGATGCCGGAGTTTCATCGCGGCAATTCCTTGGCTTATCTAAACCCGGCCCCGCCCCTGGACCGCAACGCCTCAAGCTATTACGCCGTCAGCCCGCCGCCTGCCGGCTGGGACGCGCGCCGCGTCGAATCACTCTTACAAGAGTACAACCGCTATATGCTTCAAATCCTCACCATCCACGAAGCCTATCCCGGCCATTATGTCCAACTGGCGTATTCCAATCGGCATCCTTCGCTGATCCGCCGCGTCTTGTATTCTGGCGTCTTTGCCGAGGGCTGGGCCGTCTATACCGAGCAGATGATGCTCGATCAGGGTTATGGCGACGGCGATCTGGCATTACGGCTTAATCAGCTCAAGTGGTATTTGCGTAGCGTGGCCAACGCTATTCTCGATCACAAGATGCACTGCACCCCTATGAGCGATGAAGAAGCGTTGGCCTTTCTGACCCAGCGCGCCTTCCAATCCGAGGGCGAGGCGCTCGCCAAGATCATCCGGGCCAAGCAGAATTCCTGCCAGCTCTCGACGTACTTTGTCGGTCGCATGGCCTTCTATCGCTTGCGTCAACAGATCCAGCGCGAGAGAGGTGACAAGTTTCAGCTGGGCCGCTATCACGAGGCCGTTCTGGATCACGGTACGCTGCCGGTGAAATATCTCCCGGAGCTGGTGCGCGAACGGCTCAAGCAGGACCGCGACCGTTAGGACGCCTTGGGGAAGGGTACAGTGTTTTTTAGCCGCGAACTGAAGAGGGACACGAACGCGCTGGGCGGCGCGGCTAGCCGAAATGAGTTAGCAGCGCTTGACAATTCCTCCCTGCCTGCCTCACAATTCTTGTAAGAAGTGGTGGACTACCCTCCTTTCGCCCTCCTCATGGATTGTGGCATGGCTTTAACCCCCTCACACCGTCCCACGCGCGAATGGCCGCTTTTGGTGTTGGCGTTGGCCCTGGTCTGCGCCATCTGCATTCCGCTTTGGCAAGCATCTGCCGCTCGCGGCGACGCCGGCAACGATTGGTCGAAATGGACGCCCGAACGGTTGAGCCGGCTCTTGCTCGGTCCTGAACAGATCGCCAGCTATTGTTGTTTCACTTGGGCCGCCCTCATCTTGCTGGGCCGCTATCTCGAAGTGCGCCGCCAGCGCCGCGCCTTCGATCTGGAGCTGTTGTCTACCGATGCCGGCGTGTGCATTCTGCCGGAAGACGCCCGGCTGTTGCAGCGGCGCGTTGAGCAGCGGGCAGCACGCGGTGGGCCGTTCATCCTGGCCAACATGATCCGCCTGGCCCTGGGCAAGTACGCTGTCAGCCGGTCGGCGCGCGATGTCAGCGATACCGTGCGGACACAGGCCGACGTTGATCTGGGCCGCTTGGTGGCCAGCATGGCGACGGTGCATTACCTGGCCTGGGCGATCCCGGCGATTGGCTTTCTCGGCACGGTGCGCGGCCTGGCCACCAGCTTGACCCTCGGCGGACAGACCAGCTTGGAGATGAGCAAATTCATCAGCGACGCCACACGCCATCTCAATGTCGCTTTCGATTGCACGTTGGTGGCCCTGGCCCTGAGCTTGGTGGTCATGTTCCTGCTCCATTCGGTGCAGCGCGACGAGGAGGCGCTGGTTATCGATTGCCAGCAATATTGCCTGGAGCACCTGGTCGCGCGCTTGTACGAATTGGGGCCGGAAGAAGAAGGGAGTCCGGCGTCAAGGATCAAGGGGCAGGTTATCTGATTCTCGTCTCCTGGCCTCTGCTTCCTGGAGATACGTCATGTCCCTTATTGGCCTGGATTTGAATGCCACCCGCGTTCGGGCCGTTCAAGGAGAAGGCTCGCGGGCCGAGCCGCCCTTACCGCTCGGTTTGCCGTTGGAGGGCGACGAGCGTGAGCTGCCGTTGGCGCTGAGTTTGGAGGAGCGTCACCTTCGTGTGGGGCGGGCGGGTGTCGGCTTGTGCCGCCGTTCACCGCACCTGGCCTGTGTGGATTTTCTGCCCTGGCTCGGCGACGAGCGCCTGTGGGAGGGCGGTCGGCATCGGCTCGACGCCACCGCCGCCTTGGCCCGTGTCTGCGAGCACCTACAGCGTCTGATCGGCCGGGCCGAGGGGGTGACTGTGGCCTTGCCGGCCTATTTCAGCGCAGCGCAGGCGGCGTTGTTGGCAGAGGTAGTAGGACGGGCGCGTTGGCGCTTGCTCGGCTCCGTGCCGTCGCCTGTCGCCGTCGCTTCGGCCACCCACGATCACTTGCCCTGGTCCGATCTGGCTGTCGTCGTCGATCTCGATGGCTACGCGCTGACCTTTTCCGCCGTCGCCGTGCGCGACGACCGAGTGTGCGTACGGCATGTACATCCCGTTCCGCAACTGGGGCGCGGCGTCTGGTTGGGCCAATTGCTTGACGGGGCCGCTCTGCGCTGCATCCGTCTGAGCCGCCGCGATCCCCGGCAGTTGGCCGAAACCGAACAGGCGCTCTTCGATCAATGGGCGGCCATACTAGATGGCCGCACTGGTGAGGGACCGGTCGAGTTGGTGCTTCAGACACCGCACTGGTATCAGCATTTGACGTTTTCGCCTGCTGAGTTGTCGGCCCTGTGCGCTTCCCTGGTGCAGCGAACGCGAACCGAGATGCAGCAATTTCTAGACCACATTGCTGATTTGGGCCCAGTTGGTGCGGTACTGTTGACGAGGGCTGCCGCACGCCTGCCGGGCCTGACAGCGATGGTCGAAGAGCTGATCCATCAACCCGACGCCGAGCCGCTGATCGAGGAGGAAGACGACGATTTCGGGGTAGGTTTGATCGAGGGAAACATGCTATCGGCGCGCATCCATGTCCTCGACGAGGACGCCGTGGCCCGCGCTGCTTTCAACCTGGCGTTGCGACAGCAGCGCGGCGACCTGCCGCGCGGCCATCTCGATTGCGTCCCCCTGCGGGGCCGCACCGCCGATGAACGCGGCCCCACTCGATTACCCTTCCGCGGTACGGCATAGATGGACGAGCCGGAAGTGTAAACGACGGCGAGGCAACCGTCGCTTACGCTTCCGGCTCGTTAGACGCTGATAGAGTTCGGAGAATTCCTCATGCGTGTCCGCCATCGTATTCCCTCGATTTTCAACCTTTCTATGGTAGATGTGCTCTGCTGCGCTTTGGGCTGCGTCATTCTGTTATGGCTGATTAATCTGCGTGAAGCCAAGTATCACGAAGAAAGCGCGGAAGAGGAGCATCACCGTATCACCAACGAGTTGGCGAACATCCGTGCCGACCGCGATAAGACCCTCGCCTTGAAGAGGCAACTCGAATCCCAGGTGGAAGCGCTGCAAGAAGAGAAAAGCGATCTACAAAGAGAGTTGAACGCGAAGCAAGCCGAAGCTGCGGATCTGGCGCGGCAGTTGAAGATTTCCCATCAGCGCATCGTTTCCTTGGAGAGCGATTTGCGCAAACGCAGCAAACACTACGAGGCGGAAAGGGCGCGTGCAGAGGCGCTGGAAAAAGAACTGCGCCAGAGCGAGAAACGCGGCGAGAAAGAAACAGCGCGAAGCCGTGAATTGGCAGCAGAGTTGGCGGCAGTGCGGCTGCGCATAAAAGAGTTGCAGGCAACAGCGGACCTTGTGCCTTCTCTGCAAGCGGACCTGAAAGAAGCACGCCAGCAATATGCCGCCGAGAAAGCGCTGGCGTCGGCTCTCGAAAAAGAGATCGCCAAGCGCATGCGGGACCTGAAGGACGCCGACAAAACCTTGGAGGAACTCGCCGCCTCGCAGCGTGCGCTCCAGCGGGACAAGGAAGCGCGCGACAAAGAGATGGCAGCGCTGCGCCAGCAGAACAAGGCGTTGCAAAGCGAAACAGCGCGGGTGCGTGCAGCGGTGGAGAAGCGCTTCGCCGGCATCACGCTGACTGGCCGGCGCGTCCTTTTCCTCATCGATATGTCCGGCAGCATGGACCTCATAGACGAGAACACCAAGGCCCCGACGAAATGGGCCGACGTGGGCAATACCGTCGTCCGCCTGATGAGCAGTCTGCCGAATTTGGAGAAATATCAAGTGATCGTCTTCGCCGAGAAGCCGGCGTTTTTGTTTGCCAGTGAGGAAGATTGGCTGACCTTCCACCCGCAATCGACTCCGGAGCATGTGCGGAACACGTTGGCGAAAATCACGCCCAAGGGCGGCACCAATATGTACGCTGCCCTGCAATTGGCCTTTCGCCTGCGAGCCAAGGGGATGGATACGATTTATCTGTTCTCCGATGGCCTGCCCAATCTCGGCGAAGGCGTCCGTCCGGAGATGTTGAACACCCTTTCGGAAGTAGAGCGCAACAACCAACTCGCCCGCCATATTCGCCGCACGCTTCAGAGCAACTGGAATCGTCCTCTGCCCGGCCAGCCGCGCGTGCGCATCCATACGATAGGCTTCTTCTACGAAAGCCCTGACGTAGGCGCCTTCCTGTGGGCGTTGGCGCGCGAAAACGACGGCAGCTTTGTGGGCATGAGCAAACCATGACGGACGTAAGCGATCACGATCAACGTTTCAAGACCCTGATTCAGGAGTTCTTCGCGGATTTTCTGGCGTTGTTTTTCGCCCAATGGGCGGAGCGTTTGGACTGCTCCGCAGTGGAGTGGCTGCACCAAGAAGTGTTTCCCGATCCGCCGGAAGGAGCGCGGCGCGTTCTCGACCTCGTGGGCAAGCTACCGACCCGACAAGTTGTGGCGGGCCAGCGCCCCGGCGAAGCGGACAGCTGGCTGGCGCTGGTCCACATTGAGATCGAGTCGCCGGATAAGGCGGCGCCGTTGCGGCCACGCATGTTCCATGCTTATGTCAACCTCCGCGATAAGTATCGCCTGCCGGTGTTGCCGATCGGCCTATTTTTGAAGGTCGGGATGAATGGTCTCGGCATCGACGCCTATGAGGAGAATTTCTGGGAATTCCAGGCCGTGCGCTTCCAGTACCTGTATGTGGGACTGCCAGCCCTGGATGGATTACAATATGTGCAAAGCGACAATTGGCTGGGCGTGGCTTTGTCGGCGCTGATGCGCGTCCCGCGCGAGCGCATGGCTTGGCTGGGGGCCGAGGCGCTCAGACGAATCACCGAAGCGCCGTTGAACGACCAACAACGGTTTTTGCTAGGCGAGTGCGTGCAGGCATACCTGCCGCTCGATGATGAGCAACAACGAGAATTCCAGAAATTGGTGGCAACCGAACCCTATCGAGGAGTACAGGCCATGAACACAACCTGGTACGAAAAAGGCATCGAAAAGGGCATCGAAAAGGGCATCGAAAAGGGCATCGAAAAAGGGCGTCGGGAGTTGTTACGGGAGCAGCTTGAGGAGCGGTTCGGCTCCCTCTCGCCGGCGGTGCAGGAGCGCTTGCAACAGTTGCCGGTGGAGCGGTTGTCTGCGCTGGGCAAGGCGCTGCTGCGGGCACAGTCGCTGCGCGATTTGGGACTGGAGGACTGATCGGGGCGAGTGTTTGTTCTACGTTGCTTCCTCCATTTCTTCGAACCGTCGCCGCCAGGAACCGGGATAGGCCAGCAATTGGAACCCATTGCGCCAGTGCCATAACATACTCGAATCGTTGCCGATCAGGAACGTGCTGGCCAACTGTTTGTATCCTAGCGCCAAGAGTTCGTGGACGGCGGCGCTCAACAACAGAGTGCCGACGCCTTGGCCGGTCTCGAAAGGGCTGACGAAGATCCAGGTCAAATGCGGGCGCCCCCTTCGCCGCGCCAGGGCGTCCGGTGGCGGCGGCTCTTCCCAGTGATAACTGTGCCAGCTGCTCGGATCGCTGTCGGGCAGCAGCGTCACCAGAATGGCGCCGATTTCCGGGCCAGCGTCGCCGGCGACGGCCACGAAGCTGGCTTGTTCGATCCACGGCCCATCGCTGCCCGAGCGTGTGTGTTCCAGGGCTTGGCGCGCCGCCGTCAGGGCGCGTTCCTCATCAAGGCCGCAGAACGGCTGCTGCTGCTGGAACGCCGCTGCGAACAAGGGCGCCAGTCCCTCCCAATCGGCCGTTTGCACGGGGCGCAGCTTGACCTTGCGGTTGGCGCCTTCCAGCGGAGGGGCGGCCCACGCCTCCAGATCAAGTAGCGCGTGGTAATAGCGCGGCCGCGGACTCAGCCAGGCGCGTCCGTGGTAGTACTCATACTTGTACGCAGCATTACGCGGCAGTTGCCGAAACTGCGCGAATGTGATCGGCAGCTGCAAATACGGCATCCACTCGTCGCACATAGAAGTTCCGTCCCTTGCAGGCCCTGTGGGCTGGTAGCGTAGCGGGCTGGCATCTATGATAGCCGATATGAAAGTCGGCATTGTCGGATTTTCGGGCTCGGGCAAGAGTACGGTGTTTCACTGGCTGACCGGGGTGAAGCCCGATCCAGGCAAGGGGCAGACCGGACAGGCAGGCATCGCGCGCATCCCCGATCCGCGCCTCGATTGGCTGTCGGCCCAATTTCAGCCGCGCAAAACAACGCCGGCAACCCTGGAATTTCTCGATACGCCGGGCCTGCTGGCTACGGAGCGGCGTGACAATCCGCGGCGGCTGGGCATCCTCCGCGAATCGGGCGGTTTGCTCGTCGTGCTCAACGGCTTCAACGAGCCAGACCTGGCCGGCCAACTGCGGCGCTTCCGCGAGGAGCTGATGTTCGCCGATCTGGAGATCGTCAGCAATCGCATCAGCCGGCTGAACGATCAGCTCCGCAAATCTCGCCCGGCCAAACAGAAAGAGGCTGACGAACAAGAACTGGCCCTGCTCCAGCGCATCGCCGCCGCTTTCGAGGCCGATCAAACGCCGGCCGCGCTAGGACTCAAGGACGACGAAGAAAAAGCCATCCGCAGCTTTCAATTGCTGACGCTCAAGCCGGAACAGGTGCTGGTCAATCTCGGCGAGGATCGGCTCCATCAACCGCTGCCAGATGAACTGCTGGCGCTGGCGCCGGGCGCCCTGGCCGCGCCGGTCAAGCTGGAGATGGAACTGCACGAATTACCGGAGGAAGATCGGCAAATGTTCATGGCCGATTTGGGACTGACGGGGTTCACCCGCGACGAAGTGCTGCGGAAGATTTTCGCGGCGATGGGGCAGATCGTCTTTTTCACCGTTGGCGAAGACGAGTGCCGGGCCTGGAGCATACCCAAGGGAGCGGATGCCGTCGTCGGTGCAGGACAGATTCATACGGACCTGGCGCGCGGCTTCGTGCGTGCCGAGGTGGTCGGCTACGAGGACTTCCAGCGCGTCGGTTCGATGAAAGAAGCCAAGACGCACGGCGTCTATCGGTTGGAAGGCAAAACCTACGTCGTTCAAGACGGCGACATTATGCACATTTTGGCCAGCACGTGAAGACCTCGGCGAGCGGGGGGTGTCAACCCCCCGGTAGTGCAACCGGGGGGTTGACCCCCCGCTCGCCGAGGTCAACCGGGGGGTTGACACCCCCCGCTCGCCGAGATCTAGCGGTATACTCTGCGTACCGCACTGGCCGAAGCACGGCAACGGCAGGGCAGACGGCTGGTGATGGTCTGGCCGTATTCCAGCCTTTAATCTTCGCCGCCGTCTGCGGCGGGGAAAGGTTTTCTTTGCGTGTTTTCTCTGCCTGTGTCAGAAGCATCGGCAACATGAAGAGGCTGATGAGCCAGGCGACGAAAGCCAGGCCCAGCGCGTGCGCCCACTGAAAGTGCAGCAGCAGCCACAGACACAAAAACCACACTACCAGCAAGCCGAAATTCAACATCAGCCCCGTCACGAGCCAGCCGAAGTGGTAAATGGTGATTTGGCCCAGATAATCCTCGTCCATGTAGCGTTTGGGATTGCCTTCTTCGTAATAGCGCAGCCGGCCGTTGTCCTCGACTTTGAAGTGGCCTTTCTCGTCGGTCTTGGGCTTGAAGATGTGCTCTTGACCTGCTTTGTCTGTAGCGATGATCTCCAGGGGCCGCTCGGGCAAAGGTCGGCCACCTTTGCTGACGTATTGTCTGCCTTGCCGCGTGAACGACACTTTCTTACGGTCTTGGGTCAGGATGGTGAGCTTGTCATATATTTCTGTCTCGCGGACGCTCAACTCGTGCAGGGGACGATAACGCCCTTCTTCATCGGTGGGTTTTTCGATGCTGCGATAATCGAGGACGGTCCAGAAAGCCAAAAAAAGGGTCAGGGCGGCGCCGGCGGCGGGGGCGCGCCAATAGATTGCCTCCACCGGCTCGCTGTAAATGTAGCCCTGAAAAAACAGAGTCCACGCCGCCAACAGTAGGCTCAAGACCGCAAACACCACAAGCAGAATGAGAACGAGACTGAACACGAAATCCTCCTTAAGTGGTTTTCCGTTTTCGGCTTTCGGAATTACGCCTTATTGTACCGAAAACGGCAGAGCGAAAACCGAACTTGCCTGCCTGCTGTGCCTTGTTATAATCCGCCGCCGCAGCAGTGAGGTTCCATCTCGGCAGGATTGGCGCATTCAGTCCTTTTACCCGTCGGGGATCCGATGGCAGCGACCCTGTATCTGCTCGGTTGCCTCCTGATGCCGGCACAGAAACCGCCTCTTGGGGCGTTAACGCAACCCCGCTCGCCGGAGCGCGGGGCCTCGTCTTTCAGCGGCGATTGGCTGCTCGTGCCGCGTTTGCAGCGCTCTCAGGAGCTGGTCTACCGCGGCGTCTTCACCGAAGAAGGCCGCGGCGGACGGGTGCAGTTTAGCCGATCCTATCGCCTGGAGACGCGCATCTTCGTGCTCGATACGCCGCCCCAAGGCGCCGAAATTGCTGTGCTGACGCTGCTCAAACATCGTTCGGCTCAGGGCGCTGGGGCCGCTCCGCTCGTGGCCGGCGATGCCGCGCTGATATCCGTTCGTCTCGAGCGCCTGCACGTCGATCTCCAGGGCCGGATCACGGCCGAACCCAACGTCGCCTTGCTCTTGCCCCTAGACGGGGCGCCAACGCTCGAGTACGGGGCCTTCGTCGCTTTGCCCGGTGGGCGCATCAGCGTGGGACAGGAGTGGACGACGCTGGAGGGTGATCGTCCGCCGTTGGCCTGGCATGCGGTCGGCGCGGAGATGGTCGCCGGCACGCAGTGTCTCAAACTAGTTGGGGAGCAAAAATCCGACGACTGGGACCATCCCCGCGCCGATCGTTCGGCATGGCGGCGGCAGGAGACGGTGTGGTTGGCGCCGCAGCTGGGCTTGGCCACACGCCTGGAGCGGGAAATCCTCCAGCGTGAGCCGGCCCAACGTGAGGCTGCTCAGCGGAGCCAGCTCCGCCTCGAGTTGGAAAGTTCGTTTCTGTTGTCGGGCCAGGCCGGCGACAGCCGACGCCAAGAAATCACGCAAACCTTGGCCTTCCGGGACAGTCTGGCGCCGCTGGTGAAGCAGCCGGCGCGCTATGGGCCGCACCTGAACGCGCTGTTGCGGCGGATCGAGCAATACCTGGAAAATCAGCCGGAAACCCCTTATCGCCCCGCCCTTCTCCAGGTCAAGCGCCGGGTGGAGGCGGCCCAGCGCGGCGAGACGCCGCCGGAGCCAGTCGCCGAAATTCGGCCTATCCCTACCGGGGCCGCCGTCGGCCAGCGCGCCCCCGACTTCATCGCTACGAATTTCACCGGGGGCGGCTCGGCCCAGCTGCGCCGCTGGATAGGCAAGCCTGTCGTGCTGGTGTTCTATCATCCGGCTTCGCCGACGACGCCGACCGTGTTGCGCTTCGCCCAGCAGCTGTCGGCCAAGTATCCCCAGCGGATCTACGTGGCAGGCATGAGCATTTCCGACAAGGCCGACCTAGTGCGCCAGCAGCAAAAGGAATGGGGACTGACGTTCCCCCTGCTCAGCGCCAGCGGCCTACGGGGCAGCTTCGGCGTCGCCCACACTCCCAAAATTATCTTGCTCGACGGCAGCAATATCATCCGTGGCGAATACCTGGGCTGGGCCGCCGGCGGCGAAACGGCGCGCGAGGTCGAGGAGGAATTGAGGCGCTGGCTGCCGCTGGGCGTTTCTCTGCCGCCGGCCCCGCAACCACAACGCTAATACCTCTGTTCCCGTTCGCGTTCTCTTACGGAACACGGAACGCTGAACACTTTCGCTAAATTCGGTCCAAACGCTAGGGCCAGCGTCCTGCGGCAGGTAAAAAGGCAAATCGTGGCTCGCCTCTCTTGCGGACCCTTGACTGGCGACGATAGGATTAAGTGCGGTTGGCTTGCGGCAGCGGCCTGGCAGCCAGGAGGGCAGACACATGATCGATTATCAGATCCAACCCAGCACACGGCGCTGCTCGGTTAGTGGACGTGAGATTCAGCCCGGCGAGCACTATTATAGCGTCCTTCTCGAAGAAGGCGGCAAGTTCGTCCGCAGGGACTTTAGCGTCGAAGCCTGGCAAGGCGCTCCCGAAGGCGCTTTCAGCTTCTGGAAGGGCCGGCTTGCACCGTCTCAGCAGGGCAAACGTCGGCTGCCTATCGATGATGAGATGCTGATGGAGTGCTTGGAGCGTCTGGAAGGCCAGTTGGAGCCGAGCCGGCTTCGGTTTCGTTACGTCGTCGCCCTGCTGTTGATGCGACGCCGGCGGCTTCGCTTCGAGCGAACCGAACAAGACGGTCTCCAGGAAATATTGTGGATGCGCTGTACCCGCAGCGGCGCCCGTCATGCAGTGATCAATCCGGGCCTCACGGATGAGGAGTTGGAAACGGTTCAGGAAGACGTCTTTCAGGCCCTTGGCTGGGAGTGAGCAATGCATTCGATCCGTTATACGGCAAGTGTGGCAGTCCTGCTGTCCGCTCTCGGCTGTAACCTCGCCCCACATACTCGCGACCTCGGCGGCGGCATCGGCAAAGACCCTCAACCCCCTGCCGGCCTTACCGCAGAAAAACTCGTCGAGTACCTCAACAATAACGCCCAGCGCGTCCAGCCGGGGCAAGCTCTCAACTGCACTAACGTCACCATCGATGTCGCGGCCGATGCTGGACGGGTCGGCATCAGTGCTATGATGCAGTGCCAAGCGCCGCGCAACTTCCTGCTCTCGGGCGTTACCCTCGGCAATCCAGTCGTGGACATCGGCTCCAACGACAAAGAATTCTGGTTCTGGAGCAAGCAGATCAACCCGCCTTATCTGTATCACTGCTCTTACGACGACATGGCCCGCGGTGTCAAAGTCCCGTTCCCTTTCCAACCCGATATGGCCCTCAGCGCCCTGGGGTTGGCGCCGTATGATCCGGCCAAAAAGTACGACCTGAAGATCGTGAACGACAAAAAAGGGCAGCCTGCTTTCATCGAGTTGACCGAGCAGGCACGTTCGCCGGAGAACAAGCCCGTCCAGAAAGTCACGGTCTTCAATTACCACCAAGCGCAGCTGCCCAACCCGCAGGTCGTTGCCCACGTCCTCAAGGACGAACACGGCAAAGTCATCTGTTCGGCTTCCATCCGCTCGGCCCAGCAGGTGGGTGGAAATGGCCCCGTCATCCCCCGCATCGTCGATTTCAACTGGCCGGAACAGAAACTGAAAATGACCATGACGCTTTATAATCCGCAGCTCATCGCCATGCCTCCGGAGAAGGCGGCCACGCGCTTTACTCGTCAGAACCTGCACTATCAAGCGTTCGATCTGGCCACGCAGACCCTCGACGGTGCTGGCGTGCAGCAGGCCGGGGGCACCGGAACCATTTATCGCCGTTGACCTTGGCGAGCGGGGGGTGTTAACCCCCCGGTCCCGAGGGCGAGCGGGGGGTGTTAACCCCCCGGTTGTTCTACCGGGGGGTTGACACCCCCCGCTCGCCAGCGCGCACGCAACCCTGGCGCGGATCAACAAGAGACAGGGCAAAAGAGAATTGGTGCCTCTCCTCTGGGCACCCTTTGCCCAGACGCTGGCCTTATTCCTCTTCACGTCCTTCGGTCTATTGTCTCCCTTTATTAATCCCTAACTCTTTTTCTACTAAACACTTAATTAGCGTTGTCGGCCTTGTGAACCGCCTTGGTATTGAATTTGCTCCTTGGCTTTTCCAGGAATCGGCGTGCCATCGGAGGGGAGACGGCGCGTGGGCCGCAAACAAGCGAAAACCGTGGTGGTCATCGGCAACGGCATGGTGGGGCATCGCTTCTGCGAACGCCTCACCGAGTTCGATAGCGAGCACCATTTTCAGGTTGTGACATTCGCCGAAGAGCCGCGGCCTGCCTATGATCGCGTCAACCTGACGAAATATTTCGAGCACCGCCGGCCCGAAAAACTCGCCCTGGCAACTCCGCAATGGTACGCCGATCGCGGCATCCGTCTTTACCTTGGCGATCGCGTGATTGCGATCGACCGCGCGCAGCGCGTGGTCCGCTCGGCGCGCGGTCGGGAGGTGGCTTACGATTACCTGGTTCTGGCCACCGGCTCGGCGCCCTTCGTGCCGCCGGTGCCGGGCATCGATAAGCAAGGCGTTTTCGTCTATCGCACCATCGAAGACCTGGATCGCATCATCGCCTATGGCGCCACGGTCAAGAAAGCAGCGGTGATCGGCGGCGGCTTGCTCGGCCTGGAGGCGGCCAAGGCGGCCTATGATCTCGGTCTGGAAACGCACGTCGTCGAGTTTGCCCCGCGCCTGATGCCGCGGCAAATCGACGACGCGGGCTCGCGCGTGCTGGTCGGCAAAATCAACGCCTTGGGCGTACAAGTTCACCTCAACAAAAACACCAAAGAGGTCCTCGGCAACGGCAAAGTCGAGGGCATGGTCTTTGCCGACGGTGGCGAGCTGGACGTGAAAATGATCGTCGTCTCGGCCGGCATTAAGCCGCGCGACGAGTTGGCCCGCGCCTGCGGCTTGACGGTCGGTCCGCGCGGCGGCGTCGTTGTGGACGATCATTTGCGCACTTCCGATCCCCATATTTTCGCTATCGGTGAAGTGGCCCTGCACAACGGCATGATTTATGGTCTGGTCGCGCCTGGCTACGAGATGGCCGAATTGGTCGCTGCCAATCTGACCGGGCAGGAACGCGTCTTCACCGGCGCGGACCTATCTACCAAGCTGAAATTAATGGGCGTGGACGTGGCTAGCTTCGGCAACGCCTTCGCCGATGACAAGATTGCCCGCCCCATCACCGTCGAAGATCCCTTTAAGGGATCGTATAAGAAGCTCTTATTCAGCCTCGACGGCACGCGCCTCCTGGGCGGCATCCTGGTCGGTGATGCTTCGGAATACGGCCAATTGTCGATGTTGGCCAAGAGCAATGAGCCGTTGGCCATGTCGCCGAGCGAGTTGTTGTTCGGCAAGCTCAGCGAAGGCCGTAGCCCGGGGGCGGCACTGACCGGCATCGCCAACGATACGCAAATCTGCTCGTGCAACAACGTCACCAAGGGGCAAATTTGCGACGCCATCCGCGACAAAAACTTGACCTCTGTGGAAGAGATCAAACTCTGCACCAAGGCCGGCACCGGCTGCGGCGGCTGTCTGCCGCTTGTCACCGACCTGTTCAAGGCCACGATCAAGGCGTCGGGCAAAAAAGTTAGCAACGCTTTGTGTGAGCATTTCGCATGCTCGCGCCAAGAATTGTTCCAGATCGTCAAAATCAAGCGCCTCCGCACCTTTGACGAGCTGATCCGTACGCATGGCCGCGGCCAGGGCTGCGAGATCTGCAAACCGGCCGCCGCCTCCATCTTCGCCAGCCTGTGGAACGAACCGATCCTCGAACAGACCACTATTCAAGACACCAACGATCGCTTTTTGGCCAATCTCCAGCGTGGCGGCCTGTATTCGGTGGTGCCGCGCGTGCCGGGCGGCGAAATCACGCCGGACAAGCTCATCGTCCTGGGGCAAGTGGCCAAGAAATACGGCCTGTACACAAAAATCACCGGCGGCCAGCGCATCGACCTGTTCGGGGCTGCCGTGCATCAGCTGCCGGACATCTGGGAAGAACTGGTCAATGCCGGTTTCGAGAGCGGCCATGCTTACGGCAAGGCGCTGCGCACGGTCAAAAGTTGTGTCGGCACCACCTGGTGCCGCTACGGCGTGCAGGACTCGGTCGGCTTCGCCATCCGCATCGAGAACCGCTACAAGGGCATCCGTTCACCGCACAAAGTCAAGGCGGCGGTGTCCGGCTGCATCCGCGAATGTGCCGAGGCCCAGAGCAAGGACTTCGGCATCATCGCCACCGAAAAGGGCTGGAACCTCTATGTCTGCGGCAACGGCGGCGCCAAACCCCGCCATGCCGATCTGCTCGCCGCCGACCTCGATGACGAAACTTGCATCCGGTACATCGATCGCTTCCTGATGTACTACATCCAAACCGCCGATCGCTTGACACGCACTTCCGTGTGGTTGGAAAAGATGGAGGGCGGCATCGAGCGGCTGCGCGAAATCCTCATCGACGACTGCCTGGGCATCTGCGCCGAATTGGAAAAACAGATGCAATTCCTGGTAGACAGCTACAAGTGCGAATGGAAGGAGGTGGTCAACGATCCAGAAAAACGTCGGCTTTTTAAGCAGTTCGTTAACACCGACGAAACTGAGCCGACCGTCGAGTTCGTCCACCAGCGCGAGCAGCACCGCCCGGCGGATTGGACCACGTCATTCATTCCCGTGAACGAGTTGACGCTGCGCTCGGAAGAACGAGCCGGAAGCGGAAGCGACGGCAGAACATCCGTCGCTTCCACTCCCGGCTCGTCCGCCGAGTGGGTACAAGTCGGCAAAGTCTGGGACTTCCCACACGACGGCGGGGCGGCGGTCAAATACGGCAAGACGCAGCTCGCCGTGTTCAACTTCGCCAGCCGTGGCGAGTGGTATGCCACGCAGAACATGTGCCCGCACCGCCGCGAGTTCGTGCTGTCGCGCGGCATAATCGGTGATCACAACGGTAAACCGAAAGTCGCTTGCCCGGTCCACAAAAAGACGTTTTCGCTGGAGAACGGCGAATGCATGAGCGGCGAAAACTACTCGGTGCGCGTTTTTCCCGTGAAAGTCGAAGGCGACGACGTGTATCTGCTTCTGCCGCCCGCGGAAGAACTGGATGCGGTGCTGGCCACGGCGAAGACGTGCAACGGCCCCTGCCATGCGACCGAGCCGCCAAAGAAAGTCTGGACGCACCGCAAGGCCAAGGTGCCGGAACTCTTGCCGGCCGACCCGAATGCGGAGCGCTTCTGATATACCCAGACAATACTACAGACCGCGCTGTTCGAGACTTTTTGCCTGTACTCAGAACACACAACGAGAGCCATTCAGCAACTCCCTTCACCAGTCAGTCGCTGCTCCGCGGTCAAAGTCGTCAAACAAAATCCCAACTTCAGCCGTTGTTGCGAGACGTTCTTTTATGTCACGATGTCACGCGATACCTTCACGAGCCATTGGTACGGAGCTATGTTGCAGCGCCGTCCCTGTTCGAAGGTTTCCGAATACGCACGGCACCGGGGGAAATTACACTGAACGCGCCCATCAGTTCGAGCGCATGATCCGCGAACACCTTGGCCACGATTTCTGCCTTCGAAGAAGGCGGCAAACCCGCGAGGCGGATAAGCACTACTCCCGCATGAACGCGGCCAAGCCGATACACCAACTCGCCGAAATCTTTGTCCTCCGTCAACAAAAGGGCGTTCCGGTTGTTTGCTTCCTGTAGAACTTGGTCATCGATAATGCTGGGAGACCATTCGGCGACGTACAGAGTGTCATGGCCCTCTTGGCGCAGCCGTTCGACGATCGGTCGATCTACACTCTCGTCAGCAAGAAGTATCATACAAATTATCCCGCTATGGGATACACAATATCGGAACGCAATACGCGATTGGCGAAGTCGATTGCTGCCAGGACGCTCTGGCGTGTGAGGCGAGGGTGGGCCTCCAGGATTTGTTCGATGGTCTCGCCATTTGCCATTTTTTCCAAAATCAACTCTACGGTAATGCGCGTTCCTGCAACGACTGGCTTACCCATCATCACGGCAGGGTCTGAGATAATCAAAGGGCCGTTCATTGTATATCTCTCCTGTAGAATTAGCGGAACAAACCCTTACAAGCCGTAAGCATAAGCGACGGAAGCTCCGCTGTCGCTTACGCTTCCGGCTCGTGCCAAAATCGTTTTGTCCGCTAGCTCTTAGGCAACGATATAGCACGGTTGTCCATTTCTTCACTAGCAGTATACGCAGCACCAAACCGGAGGGACAAGCAGATAAAGGATGGAAAAGAATGGTGTACATTTGCGGTTCATCGGAGCACAAATGTATGCTATCTCCTTTTCGGTCCTTTTCTCGCCTCTACGACGAGGGCTATTCTGTGTCTGTTTTTCCGGTGAAAATCGAAGGCGATGACGTGTATCTGCTTCTGCCGCCCGACCCGAATGCGGAGCGCTTCTAACGGTTTAGCCGCGAGCCGGAGGCGAGCGCGGCCGCGCTCGTCTTCGACTCGCGGCTAATCTCGATTACCGTCACCGTTCTCGTTCTCTTTCCGGCCGCGCTCGCCTTCGGCTCGCGGCTAATCTCGATTACCGTCACCGTTCTCGTTCTCTTTCCGGCCGCGCTCGTCTTCGACTCGCGGCTAAACTCGATTACCGTCACCGTTCTCGTTCTCTTTCCTCTCTGCGCTGGGGTTTGGCGAAGTCCATCGTTACTTCGCTGCGTTGTCCTGCTCGGACTTCAACGTTCTTGGTGGCGCGGATAACGTGGCCGTCGCGCCTCATTTCGGCTGTGAGAGTGTAGACATAGGTCTTGCCCGGTTCCAGCGGCGGCGAAGTGAAGACGCGCGTTCCCGAACCCTGCTGCGTCGGCTGACCATCGATGCTCAAGCTGGCCGATTCCGGCAGATGAACGATGAGCGTCGCTTCATTCGCGGCGGCGGGACTGTAGTAGAACGATTGCGTCCTCTCTGCATTGGGGAACGTTGCAGCGACGGCTGCGCCTTCGGGCATCGTCGGGGCATAGACATAGCTGCCGGTCACGGGCGCGTAGCCGCCCAGGGCGTATCCGCCATAGCCGTAGCATCCACCCCAACAGCCGTAACAGCCGCCCCAGCAGCCCCAGCAACCACCCCAACAACCCCAGCAGCCGCCGCGGCAGCCGTAGCAGCCATAGCAACCCCAGCAACCATGACAGCCGCCGCGACGTCCCAAATCCGGCATGTCAACTCCCGTCGCCAGGGCCGCCATCAATACCATGCTGTACATACTGCACCTCCTCTGAACCTTTACCAAATGGAACCCCTCAAGCTTTCTCCGCTGTAGCTTTGGGAGTTTGAGAAAAATAGGCAAAATGTGTGCCACACGTCTTTAGGAAACCAACGAGCCGGAAGTGCAAGTAACGACACGGCCTCCGTCACTTACGCTTCCGACTCGTTCGTCTCAGGGGGAGAGGTGAGACCCTCGCTGCGCATTATCGAGAACGATGTTGCAAATGGACCCACGTGGAAACTATTTCTGAACCATGAACACGGTGAAAGGAGCAGCTATAATGTTCGGGGGACCATACGACGGGACAACCATGATTGTCTAGCTTTATTATCACCAAGCGCTCCATCCGCCGTCACGGCAAGTCGGCTTTCTGGGATAATCATGACCCAGGGGAGCGATTTCACCAGACCATTGGTCCCAAGGAGGGCCTGCCATGCGGAACATAGCACTTAAAGAAGCCGTTGAGCGTTTACTGCCGCGGGTGCAGACACCGGCTGCATACATGGGCGGCGAGTTGAACAGCGTCGTCAAGGACCATCGGCAGGTGCGCGGTAAACTGTGCCTGGCCTTCCCGGATACCTATGCGATAGGCACCAGCCATCACGGTTTGCAGGTGTTGTACACTATCATGAACGACGATCCGCAGTGGGCCTGCGAGCGCGCCTTCACGCCCTGGATCGATTTCGAGGCTGAGCTGCGCCGCGCCGGTCTGCCGTTATATAGCCTGGAGACGTTCACGCCGCTGCACCAGTTCGACCTGCTCGGCTTCAGCCTGCAATACGAGGTCTGCTACACCAATATTTTGACCATGCTCGATCTGGGCGGCGTGCCCCTGCACAGCAAGGACCGCACCCTCGATCATCCGTTGGTCATCGCCGGCGGCCCCGGCGCGCAGAACCCGGAATTGCTGGCACCATTCATCGACATTTTCGTCATCGGCGACGGCGAAGAGAGTCTGCCGTGGCTGATGGACCGCTGGATGACGCTGAAAGAACACGGCGGTCTCTCGCGCGCCGACATGATCGCCGACATTGTCGGCAACACGACCTGGGCCTACGCTCCGATGTTCTACGAGCCGGAATATCACACCGATGGCACACTGGCGGCCATGAACCGTACGCGCTCGGACGTACCCAGACAAATCACAGCCTGCACCATCAACCAGAACCTCGATGCCATCCCGCTGCCGAAGCGGCCGATCGTTCCCTTCGTGCAGACACCGCACGACCGCATCGCTATCGAAATCATGCGCGGTTGTCCCTGGCAATGCCGCTTCTGTCAATCGACGGTCATCAAACGGCCGTTGCGCGTGCGCTCCGTCGAAACCATCGTGCAAGCTGCCCTCGAAAGCTATCGGAACACCGGCATCGACGAAATCAGTCTGCTCAGCCTGAGCACCAGCGATTATCCCGACTTTGAAGAGCTGGTAAAGCGCATGGCCGAGGTGTTCGGTCCTTTGGGCGTCAACGTGTCGCTGCCGAGCTTGCGCGTCAACAATCAGCTGCGCTCGCTGCCGCAGTTGATGAAAGACGCGCGCAAGAGCGGCCTGACTTTGGCCCCCGAGGTGGCCCGCGACGACATGCGCGAACAGATCCGCAAGAAGATCACAAACGACGATTTGTACCAGGGATGCCGCGAGGCTTTCCGCAATGGTTGGCAGCGCGTCAAGCTGTATTTCATGTGCGGCCTGCCCGGCGAGCGCGTCGTCGATTTAGACGGCATTGTGGAAATGGCTGAGACCATCGCCCAGATCAGTAAGGAAGAGACCGGCCGCTACAAGGACGTAACGGCGTCGGTGTCGAATTTCGTGCCCAAGCCGCACACCCCCTATCAGTGGAACGGCATGCAGACACGTGAATATCTGCGCTGGGCCGGTGCTTATCTGCGCAAGCGCGTCCAACTACGGGCGGTGAAGATCAAACAGCACGATGTCGAATGCAGCTTGCTCGAAGGCGTCTTGACGCGCGGCGACCGCCGGGTGGCCCCGGCCCTGGAGGAAGCCTGGCGGCGCGGAGCCCGGCTGGACGGCTGGCGTGAGTGTTTCAAACCGCAAATATGGTGGCAGACCTTCGCCGATCTCGGCATCGATACCGCCTGGTACGCCCAGCGCTATCGGCCCCTGACCGAAGTGCTGCCTTGGGACCATATCAACGTCAAAAAAGGCCGCCAATATCTGGAAAAAGAACAAACCCGCAGCCTGGTGCAACTGCAAGTGATGGCGGATGCCAAGTGAGAGGAGGAGATGATGGATCCGACGATTACCGATCTGCGTCCCTATCGGTGGATGCGTGACGAACGTTTATTTCTATGAACGATCGTGGTTGGTTTAGGGACCAAAAAGTGGAATGAATCGGCCCATTTTTCCAGTTTGGCAGAGGGCCTGTACCGTGCTGCTGTAAGTGGGGTGGGGGGATTGTGCCCAATTCAACCGTGCCCAGTATAAATGCACCACCTTTCGCCATGCCAGACTATTGACACTAGCCCCGTCCGCGCTTACTCTCGCAGCATGACCGCAACTTCATCATCTGCCTGCGAGAGGGGCCTCCCATGAAACACTTGACGTATCTCCCCTTCCTGTTGCTCGTTCTGCTGGCCGCTCCGGCGCGTCCGGAAGAGAATGCCGCCGATAGCCGGCTGCACGCCAAGCTGCGCACCCTCAACGACAAGGATTTCTTCTTCCGCGTGCCGGCTACGAAAGATGACTGGCTCAAACGCCGGCAAGCCGTCCGCGAGCAGATGCTCGTCGCCCTCGGTTTGTGGCCGATGCCGGAAAAGACGCCGCTGAAGGCCGTCATCCACGGCAAAATCGACCGCGGCGAATACACGATCGAAAAAGTATTTTTTGCCAGCTATCCCGGCCATTATGTCAGCGGCAACCTCTATCGCCCCAAGGGGAGCGGGGGGAGTAATCCCCCCGGTGGCCCCAAGGGGAGCGGGGGGAGTAATCCCCCCGGTGGCCCCAAGGGGAGCGGGGGGAGTAATCCCCCCGGTGGCAAGCGGCCCGGCGTTCTCTGTCCGCATGGTCACTGGCCGGGCGGCCGCTTTTACGAGGCCAACGACAGGGCCGTTGCCGACCAAATCAAACAGGGCGCCGAGAAGACACCCGAAGGCGCGAAATATCCACTCCAGGCCCGCTGCGCCCAGCTGGCGCGCATGGGCTGCGTCGTCTTTCATTACGACATGGTGGGCTACGCCGACAGTACGGCCATCCCGCATCGCACCGGCTTCACCGACGCCGAAGCCGAGCTACGCTTGCAGAGTTTCATGGGCCTGCAAACCTGGAACAGCATCCGTGCCCTCGATTTCCTGTTGAGTCTACCGGAGGTCGATGCCACGCGCATCGGCGTCACCGGCGCCAGCGGCGGCGGTACGCAAACGTTCATCCTCTGCGCCATCGACGAGCGCCCGACGGTGGCCTTCCCCGCCGTGATGGTGTCCACGGCCATGCAGGGCGGCTGCGTCTGCGAGAATTGCTCACACCTGCGCGTCGGCACGGGCAATGTCGAGTTTGCCGCTCTGTTTGCGCCCAAACCACTGGCCATGAGCGGCGCCAACGACTGGACCATCGACATCGAACGCAAGGGGCTGCCGGAGTTAAAGGAACTGTACAGACTCTACGGCGCCGAAGACCGCGTGATGGCCCGCTGCTTTCCGCAATTCCAGCACAATTACAACCAGGTCAGCCGTGAAGTCATGTACAACTGGTTCAATAAGCATTTGAAACTGGGTCTCGCCGAGCCGGTCGTCGAGAAGCCGTTCCAGCCGGTGCCGCCCAAAGAGCTGAGCGTCTACGACGCCGCGCATCCGCGTCCGGCTGACAGCGTCGATGCCGCGCGGCTGCGGCAATACCTGACAGAGCAATCCGACAAGCAAATCGCGGCGTTGTTGGCGAAGGATGAAAAAAGCCTGGCCGAATATCGTCGGCTTTTCGGCGCGGCCCTGCGAGTCTTGATTCATGACGAACTGCCCCAAGCCGATCAGATCGAGGAAATTCGGCAGGGTGAGCTGGAGGAACACGACGGTTATCGCTCGCGCCGCTTCTTCCTGACGCGCAAGGGGCGGAACGAGCGTGTCCCGGCCCTTGGCCTGCTGCCGCCGGAGTTCGATGGCACAGTGGTGATCTGGATTCATCCGCGCGGCAAGGCCAGCCTGTTCCAGGACAGCAAGCTGGTTGCCGCCGCGAAACAGATCCTCGACCGCAAGAGCGCCATCCTCGCTGTGGACGTGTTCGGCACCGGCGAATTGTCACTTGATAAACCGCTGGCCGTCGATCCCACGTATGCCGGTTTCACGTTCGGCTACAACCGCACGCTTTTGGCCGAGCGCGTCCACGACATTCTCACCGCTATTGCCTTCGCCAAAAATCACGACAAGGTGAACACGGTCCATCTCGTCGGTTTCGACAGGGCCGGCCCGTGGGTACTGTTAGCGCGCGGTCTGTGCGGCGACGCCGTAGCGCGCACGGCGGCGGACCTCAACGAATTCCGCTTCGACAAAGTGCGGACCACCACCGACGAAATGATGCTGCCGGGCGGCCTCAAGTACGGCTTACCGGCCTTGGCGGCGCTGGCCGCACCGGGCGAACTGTATGTCCACCATCATCGCGGCACCGGCCTTGGCCAATGGCTCAAGGCGGTGTACAAAACGGCGGGTGCGAAAGATAAACTCCAAATGTCATCCGAAAAGGCGCCAGAGGAAAAAGCGGTGGAGTGGCTGCTGCGTTGACAAGAAGGCGCCTATTCTCAGGGCCACGGGGAGCTCCAGTGACGTTCGACGCTTGATTGGATAGGTCAGCGATGTGCTGACGGACGGCGGACAAAAGTTGCTCAGCTTCCATGTCCCCAATTGCTTCATTCGTGGGTCCGATGGCCAAGTAGGGTAGGTTGGCGATGAGCTGTCCGAAGCGAACGTCAGGAGTTAGCTCGCTCAACTGTTCCAAGATTCTAAGGATTTCCTGGCGCTCTGGCGTAATCATGGGAGCAAATCTCCATAGCCAGGAGACTGTATAGCACAAACCGCCAGCAGTAGCACCCAAATGACAAATCCGCCGGCGGCCTCGCGCTTGCGCGCCAAGCCGCCGGCGGCGGGAGCGGACGCCGTTGCTTATTTCACCAGTTTCTTGATTTCGTCTTCGAGGTTGGCGATCTGACCGTTGCGATTGACGACTTTGCCGTCTTTGCCGACGACGAAGATCGTGGGCAAGACCTGGATGCCGTAATCGGT
>JAJPIY010000415.1 GCA_021324515.1 Planctomycetota bacterium | reverse complement strand
GGCAGCTCGAACTGGAGCATCAGCTTGTCGCGCCCCGGATGGTCTTCATCCGGGGCGAATGCGTGGGTCAGGCCGCGCGGAACACAGAGTGCAGCGCGTTCGCCGCGCGAAAAAAACATTTCACGGATGCCTTTTATCTGCATGTGTCGCAACTCCAGCCCTTCCTCGGCGAGTACGGCGCGCACCATAGGAGCGCGGGAATCGTCCTCTTGGAGCTTCAGGCGGGCCGACGGCAAGGGCAGTTGCAAACTGGCCAGTTCGCGTAATTGCTCCGCGTCCACATTGTGGTGAAACGGTACGACGCCGAGGCGCAGCGACACCGAACGTAATTGTTCCGGGCGCAGGTGAGTGTGCAGCCAGAGGGCGAGCATGCGGTTCCACAGATGGCTCTGGTACGCCGATAGATACAGGCCGCGCAGCTCGGGGCGCAGACGGGCTACGGCGCCACGGAAATCGCCTGGATGGAGGCGCAGATAATCCACCAGGCTGCGGGCATGGCTGCGCGGCAGCATTTCCTTAAGTTGTTGCCAATCGCCCCAATGCTCCAGCAGCAGACGTTTCTCCTCTTTCTGCGTGGAGCGATCGTATTCATAAGGGGCGGTCAAAGCCAGCCTCAGCGCTTCCTCGAAACGTCCTTGGACCAACAACCGCGCGATGAACTCGCCGCCCGCGCCAGCGACCGAGCCAAAACGCTGATCGTCGAAATAATTGGGCACGCCCTGGCGCGCCAGCAGGGCCAGGTGCGCGGAGAGGGCCGGGCGCGCGTGCGGCGGTAGATCGCGCAGGGTGAGCCGAAAGCGATTGGCCTGGATGTTCCGCGACGTGTAGGGAGCGGCGACTTGGCCGAGGTATTGCACGGCGAAGTCGTGATGGTGTAGATGGCGGCGTGGGCCGTGGAAGATCGTCAGATATTGCACCGTGGCGGCATGGCGGTCTTTCAGTCCCCCGTAGGAGAGGCGGCGCAGCTCGATACGCCAGCGGCGGCGCAGCGCCGCCAACGCGTCCGGCGTGGACCAGCCACGCTTTTCCAGGCGATACAGCGCATACGGGCCGTCCGAGGGAACGAGGGTGGTGAGTTCCTCCACTTGAAAATCGTCCGGCCGTTGTTTGATTTTCATACGTTTTCAGGGACCGTCCATGCGGATGCAAATCTTGCCGAAGTGGGCGGCGCTCTCCATGTAGCGGAATGCCTGCACGGCTTCGGCGAAGGGAAAAACGCGATCGATGACGGGGCGCAGTTGGTTAGCCGTGATAGCGCGATTCATTGCCTCGAACATCTCGCGCGAGCCGACGAAGATGCCTTGGACGCGGACGTTTTTCATCAAGATGGGCGTGGGATTGACTTGTCCCGGCCCAGAGAGCACGCCAATAAGACTGATCTGTCCGCCCATGCGCACGGCCCGCAGCGATTGCCCCAGTGTGCCGGCGCCGCCGACTTCAACAACGTGATCGACGCCGCGGCCGCCCGTCAGTTCGCGTGCCTTATCTCCCCATTCGGGAGTTTCTTTATAGTTAATACCCTCGGCCGCACCGAGCTTGCGTGCGCGTTCCAGTTTCTCGTTGCTGCTCGACGTGATCAGGACGCGCGCCCCGGCCAGCCGGGCAAACTGTAAGGCGAACAGCGATACACCACCAGTGCCCTGAAGCAGCACCGTATCGCCGGGCTTGATGTGCCCTTCGGTGACAAGTCCGTGCCAGGCGGTGACGGCGGCGCACGGCAGCGTCGCCGCTTCCTCAAAGCTCAGATGGTCCGGCACATGCACCAGGCCCTCTTCGTGCAGCACGGCGTATTCGGCGAGCAAGCCGTCGATGGCCCCCCCTAGCGCCGACTTGGCCTTGATTTCATCGAGCTCGCCGGAGATCCATTTCTGCATGAAGAGAGCGGCGACGCGCTGGCCGACTTTCACACGCGACACCCCCGGCCCAAGCGCCACCACTTCGCCGGCTGCATCGGACAACGGAATGCGCGGCAGCGGCATCTTAGGATTGTACTGCCCCTTGACGACCAGCAGATCACGGTAATTCAGCGATGCCGCCTTGAGACGCACCAGCACTTCCTGCGGCCCCGGCTGCGGCTGGGGCCGTTCCGTCAACGTCAGGGCGTCCAAACCGAAGCGCTCACGGATTTCGTAGACTTTCATGTTCACTCGCCCTCCAGAACTGTACTGTAAAATAAACGTTGCCGCGATCGTATCGGGTGGCTCCGTTTCGCCGCGAGCGGTCTGTGAATGCTCCGGCGAAACAAAGAGACCGAATCGGGCCTTCGCAACAGATACGTGCCGGAGTAATAGGAGACCATTCTGGAATGATACACGATTCCTCCCACGCCTTCTTACGCAAACTTCTCGAAACGCCCAGTCCTTCTGGATATGAACGTCCTGTGCAAGATTTGGTCCGCGCCTGGGCCAAAGATTACGCCGATGAAGTGCGCACCGATCGCCACGGCAACGTCTTGGCTGTGCGCTATCCTAGCCGCGAATACGGCCCAGCAAGCGATCACGTGCCGCGGATCATGCTGGCCGGCCACTGCGATCAGATCGGTCTGATGGTGCAGCACATCGACGACAACGGTTTTCTTTACGTTCAGCCCATCGGCGGCTGGGACATGCAGATTTTGCTGGGCCAAAACCTGACTGTGTGGACGCATCAGGGGACGGTACACGGCGTTGTGGCCCGCCGCGCGCCGCACCTGATGACACACGAAGAACGCAACAAAGTGCCAACCTTTCAAGATGTGTGGATCGACATCGGCGCCAAGGACCGCAAAGATGCGGAAGAGATCGTGCGCCCCGGCGATCCGGTGACGTGTGCCTTGGGCTACCGGCCACTGCGCAATAACTTGGCCGTCGCGCCTGGTATGGACGACAAGGTGGGTCTGTGGACGGTGATGGAAGCGCTGCGGCGAATGCAGGGCAAGCCAGTACACGCCACCGTCTTCTGCGTTTCGACCGTGCAGGAGGAGATCGGTCTGCGCGGGGCTACCACGAGCAGCTATGGCATCCATCCCACGGTGGGCATCGCCGTCGATGTGACGCATTCCACTGATACGCCGAGCAATGACAAGAAACAGCTCGGCGACGTGCGCCTGGGCAATGGTCCCGTATTGTTCCGTGGACCGAACATCAATCCGCGCGTGCTGGAGCATTTGGAGGAAACGGCCAGGCAGCACGCCATTCCGGTACAAGTGCGCGGCGCCCCGCGCGCCACCGGCACCGATGCCAACGCTATCCAACTGGCCCGCGAAGGCGTGGCCACCGCCCTGGTCAGCATCCCCAACCGCTACATGCATAGCCCCGTCGAGATGGTCCATCTCGACGACCTCGACCACGCCGCTCAGCTGCTTGCCGAGTTCTGCTTGAGTGTGACGCCTGCGATGGATTGGACGCCGTGAGAAACCCGAAACAACCAATAGGGGAATTGTGTCCCATTCAGCTGGGAGTAGCATAAATGAAGGTGAACTATGCCGCGCCTTCTTGTGATCGATGACGAACCCAACGTCCTATATTCCCTGGAGAAGAGCCTGCGCTCGGATGTTTTGGAGGTGTTGACGGCATCCACGGCCAAGGAAGGGATCGAATTGGCCCAGCAGCGGCGGCCCGATGCGGTCCTGCTCGACGTGCGCTTGTCGGACATGTACGGCCTGGACGCTTTTGACTGCCTTCGGCAGATTGATCCGCGCCTGCCTATTGTCGTCATCACGGCCTATGCCACAACCGAGACAGCCATCGAGGCGATGAAGCGCGGCGCCTTCGAGTATCTACTCAAGCCGGTCGATTTTCACCGTCTCCGTGAAGTAGTGGACAAGGCCCTGGAACTGAGCCGCCTTCGTCATGTTCCGGCCGTGTTCGAGCAACAGGAAGCAGTGCAAGACGGCCCGGTCGATCGCATTGTCGGCACTTCGCCCGCCATGCAGGAAGTCTACAAAGCGATTGGCCGCGTCGCCCTCCTGGACGTGACGGTGCTGATCGTGGGTGAGAGCGGCACCGGCAAAGAGCTGGTGGCCCGCGCCCTCTATCAGCACAGCCGCCGTGCCGATAAACCTTTCTTGGCTATCAACTGTGCCGCGTTGCCGGAATCGCTGCTGGAAAGCGAGCTGTTCGGCCACGAGCGCGGCGCCTTCACAGGGGCCGACCGACGCCGTATCGGCAAATTCGAGCAGGCCCATCAGGGCACCCTGTTCTTGGACGAGATCGGCGATATGGCCTTGTCCACCCAGGCCAAGATGCTGCGTCTGCTCCAAGAACAGCGTTTCGAGCGCTTGGGCGGCAACGAGACCATCCAAACGGACGTGCGCGTGATCGCGGCCACCAATCACGACCTGGAAGCGGCGGTGGCAGCCGGTCAATTCCGCCAAGATCTGTTGTATCGGCTCAATGGCTTCACCATTCATTTGCCGCCGCTGCGCGAAAGGCGTGACGACTTGCCGTTGCTGGTAGACCATTTCCTCAGGGGCTTCAACCGCGAATTGAATCGACAAGTCCGCTCGGTAGCGCCGGAAGCGATGCGTTTGTTAGAAGCCTACCCCTGGCCCGGCAATGTCCGGGAATTACAGAGTACCATCCGCTATGCCTTGGTTCACGCTGCCGGCGAGGTGCTCACGCCGGAATGCCTGCCCGAGGGCCTGCGCGATTGGAACGCGGGGACAAGCGCTGTGCCGGTCGGGGGAACAGGCGTCGCGCCGGTCAGCGGTTTCGATTTGGCCGGCCATGTCCAGCGCTTGCTTCACTCTGGTGAGACGGACATCTACCGCAAGGCCTGCGAGGCGGCCGATCGCGTGATCCTGGAAGCCCTTCTGCGCCACACGCGCGGCAACCAGGTACAAGCCAGCGAATTGTTAGGCATCTCGCGGACCACCCTGCGGGCCAAGATGAAAGCGCTGGGGATGATTGTGGAAAAACAGGTCCTGCCAGAGACCGATGCGGGGTAGGGACCGCCAACTTGGAGCGCAAGCCCGGGAGACCCCCAATCAGTAGTTCCACTCGCCTCGCAACAGAAGGCCGCTGTCGAAGAAATAGCCCAACGTGGTGATGTTGCCCATACGGCCGGTGTTCCACCAATAATCAAGTTGGCCGCCGGCAAACAAGTGGAGGTTCGGATAAGCCGAGGGCTGCCAGCTAAGTCCCAGCCGGGCGGTAAGGACGGGAACAGCGTCGGAGGTGCCTTGGCTGGCCCCCCCGCCTTGAGGTACGCCAAAGGCGCTGGTTGTGGAAAGGGCGGAATACGTTTGCCGAGTACGGCCCCAGCCCTCGCTGAAATCGACGAAGCCCAGCACTGCCAATCCCCAGAAATTCAGCTGCCGCCTCACGTCTACAGCGCCATGCGGACCCAGCGCCCAGTTACTGTTGGTGGTCCGCTGATGGTAAATCGTGCTGCCCACCGCCGCCGCCGCGAAAGGCTCATCGGCCTGCGAACTCCAATAGTCGTTGAGGTAACGCAGCCCCAGACGCACACGCAATTCCCAACCTCTTACCCATGCATACTCGTGGCTGACCCAGTCCAGATCGCCGACGTTCACGTTCAACAAACTACGGAGCGTCGCAGGACCGTCTGCGCCGAGCACTTCTTCGGTCCCCTGGGAGGCCATGTTCCGATAGGAGACGGCAAGACCGCCAAATCCCGACGGCAGTCGATAACCCAGCTCGAAGCGAGGCGATACCGTCCAGTGCAAGTGCGACGGATTTACTCCCACGGTGAACGTTGTGCCGTCCGGGAAGGTAATCGGCAGGCTTTCCTCGTTGACCAGATGGGGTTTGAGGATGCCAATGTCCACATTGGCGAACCAGCCGACCGCTCCCAGCGCAGGGGGATCCAACAGCGGGTCTTGCTGGAAATAGGGGGTTTCCAGGTTAGGCGGCGGCGGGCCGAGAGGCGGGGCCGGGGCAAACAGCGAGGCGGGCTGATCGGGAGGGTGAGGCAACGATTTCAGGAACTCCAACTCCGGTCCCGTCGCCGCATCTACAGCTGGCCCTTCTCCCGTCTGGGCCTGGAGGTCTGACGCCGCCTGCGTCCCTCCTAGCAGCAGGGCCGATAGCAAAGCAATCCCCAAGCGGCGGGCGCAAGCTCGCCGCGAGCAGCATCTCTCGGCGGGTTTACGCCCACCGTTGGGGAAATCGTGTTTGCTACCTGCTGCACAGGCCATGACAGTTCCTCGTTCCTCGCTGGTCCGCGGCCCTCTTATGGTTGCGGCCCAGCTTCCTGCGTACTTTCCTCTTTCCTCTTCCTCTTCTTGGGAACATCGGGCGGCGGTTGCAGAAGTTGTTGCTCCAGCTCTCTAGCCTTCTCGTGGGGAGGTTGTTTTTCAGACGGTGACTGTGCCGGTAATTGCCGCGGCGCCGGTAGAAGCGGAGCACTGGGCGGTGAGACCGGGACCGTTCTGTCCGCTGGCCCCGGTATCGCCGGAGGAGCGACCGGGAGACAGCTGCACTTCGACGCGCTTCCCCAGCCCGGCCCGGCGCCAGGTAACTCGGCCGATGCGACCACCAAGCGATGGTGTGGACATAGCCACTGCGGCATCTGGTCCAGGTTGGGAAGCTCCGGCAATTCGCGCGGCGTGGCCAATTGAAACAGGTCAGGGGTCTGGATCAGGTCCGCCACGCTCACCACCGCCGACCACAGCGAGCTGAGGATGCTCAAATAATTCTGCACGCTGGCTACCAGGGCCTGTTGGGCCGTCACGAGATCGGCGGGAGGAGATTTGGCAACCTCCGGATCGGCTTGACGGCGCTGGAAGACGCCGCGATAGTAGCGGACCTGATCGGGCAAGATGTAGCGGCGATAGTATTCCAGGGCCTTGAGGTTGCTCTGGTAGTTGCTGTAGTTCGTGGCCAAGGTGGTGGTCAGGGCGTTCTCGACCCGATGGGTTTCTTCGACGGCGCGGATCAGCGCCGCCTGGGCGGATAGGATATTGCCTCTATTTCGGTCCCATATTGGAATCGGGAAGACGACCTGGGCCTGATAGAAGATAACATACGGCGGAATGGTGCTTTCCTTCCACACGGCCGCCAGCAGGTCCACGTCAGGCAACGGAGTGATCTGGGCCAACTGTAAGTTGTAGCGTGCTTTCTGCACACTGTTGCGGGCGGTTAGAACGTCGGTATGGTTGGCCAAGACATAGGCCAAGACTTTGTCGTAATCGTAGTAGGGAATAAGGCGGTCAACACGTCCGGCCACCTCCGTCAGGGGCAGCTGAGGCAAGCCTAGAGTGGCAACCAAAGTTTTCCAGGCGGCGATGTAATTGTAGATGGATTGTTGATAGGCCAAACGGCTCGTGTAAGCTGAGGCGCGCAGAGGCGCCGGCTCATAAGGGGCCACTTGCCCGGCGGCGAGATAGCCGCTGTAAAGGCGATAAATCTCGTCGGTGAAGCGGGC
>JAJPIY010000164.1 GCA_021324515.1 Planctomycetota bacterium | reverse complement strand
CCAGGGACGGGCTGCCCATCGTGCAGCGTCTACTGGAAAGAGGCCTCGACAGCAATGATCCGCACCTGCCGTTGCTCTTGTGGTGGGCCGTCGAAGCACATGCTCTTGATGCGCGCGAGCAGGTGCTAAAGCTGTTCGCCACCGCCCAAGCGTGGGAGAGGCCCTTGATCCGCGTGGCGATCCTCGAACGCTTGATGCGTCGTTACGCCGCGGAGGGTAGCGAGGCCGGCTACACGGCCTGTGCTCAGCTACTGGCTTCGACGCCAGCGCCCGAGCGCGGCCGGATGTTGGCCGCGTTGGACCAAGGTTTGCGGGACCGCCCCAACGCTGCGCGCAACCGCGAGGCGGAAAAGCTGCCTCCAAAACTGGCGGAACTGCTCGACACCCTCTGGAAGGACAATCCGACGGGCGTAACGCTGATTTGCCTTGCTGCCCGCCTGGGACAGCAGATGGCCTACGATCGGGCCATCGCGCTGGCCACCGACCCGCACATCCCGCAAGCGACGCGTCTGACACTCTTGTCCCTGCTCGGCGAGATGGGCAAGCCGACTTGCGTCGCGCCTCTGCTGAAGCTGCTCGAAGGGAACGAGCCGGAAGCTGTGCGCCTGGCTGCCCTGAACGCGCTCCAGAGTTTTGAGAACGACGAGATCGCCGACATGTTGTTGCGGTCCTATCCGAAGCTATCGTCCCGACTGCGTTCGCGCGCGACGGAGATCCTGTTGAGCCGCAAAACGTGGGCGAGGGCCTTTTTGCAGGCGATCGACACCGGACGCTTCCCCGCCCAAGAGGTCTCGACCGAACAGTTGCGCGTTGTTGCCCTGCACAAGGACCGAGCGCTTGACAATCTCGTCCACAAGCACTGGGGCAATATCCAGGCGGGGACGCCGGAGGAAAAACTCGCCGAGGTACGCCGGCTTAACAATGATTTGCGCGCCGGCACCGGCAGGGTGGCTGAAGGCCGCGTGCTGTTCCGCAAGCACTGTGCCACCTGCCACAAGTTGTTCGGCGAAGGCGAGTCGGTCGGTCCCGACCTGACGTACGCCAACCGCAAGGATCGCGATTATCTGCTGCTCAGCCTCGTTGATCCCAGCGCCGTCATCCGCAAGGAATACCTTGCCTACAACGTGCAGACGGCCGACGGCTGCTTCTTCAGCGGCCTCATCGTCGAGCAGACGCCGAATGCCGTCACCTTGCTCGACGGCAAGAACCAGCGCATTAAGATCGCCCGCAACAAAATCGAGTCGATGCAGGAGTCACCCCTCTCGCTGATGCCAGAGAACCTGCTCAAACAGTTGACGCCGCAGGAGTTGCGCGACTTATTCAGTTATCTGCAAAGCGACACTCCCCCTCGTATCGAAAGAGGTGACTAAAGGAGGAACTACTCATGCTCATCCGCCTTGTCCTGGCACTGTCGGTTGTCGTGGTGCTGATCGGTGTTGCGTCCGCTCAGGAAACGCGCGCCTACGCCAATTGCCTCACTCCCCTTAAGGATGCCAAACCGCTCCTCGCCGACCATCCTGAGTTCATTGCACCGATCGAGGAGGCGGCCCGTTTTGAGGCGCCAATGCTCGTGGACGATCAGGGCGGCGACTTGCACGTCCGCGCCTGGCGTTTCTCGTACAATGCCCGCGGCATCATTGAAATGCCGAACTGCTTGCAAGCAGCGAATACGGCGGTCATTGTGGTTCACCCCTGGGGCATCGACGACGGCCAAGGGTGGAAAACGCCCGAGCCGGCTGGGGTGTGTGACTTTTGTACGCCAACCAAGAACCAGCTAGCGGCGCGGCACACGCGGCAAGTGATCAATCCCTTCCTTAAGTCGCTGCGCGGCAAGGTGGCGCTCATCATGTACAGCTTGCCCGGTAACGAGGATACCATCCGCAAGAAGCTGTACCGCTCCTTCACGGGCAAACCAACCCAGCAACAGCGCGAGCAGGGAGCCAAGGAGTTGAAGGCGAAGTTAAACGCTTTCGTCTATCGCGGCGAGCCGTTGCCGAAGCAGTTGACGTTGTCAAAGAACCTGCCGGTAGTGGATTATTTCCAACAGTTCCCAGGAATCGACGCGGGGCCGCGCTTCAATGGTGCCGGCTACTGGGACTTGCCCATCCCCGTGACCAAGGACATCGAGGTCGATCCCGATGATGTGGTGATCTACGATGCGGCGGGTTACGCGCCGCTCAAGAAGTTCTTGCAAACGAAGAAGGTGCGCCACATCTTGCTGACGGGCTATGCGACCGACATGTGTTACTGCCGTACCACAGCGGGGTATGAGAGGCTGTCGAAGGACTTCAACGTGTTCCTGGTCGGCGACGCCACGTTGGCGACGTTCCCGGCCAATGCTAACCCACGCTGCGCTACCACCGCGGCTATCTCTTACGCCGCTCTGGACCATCTCGTGACGCAGGTATCGTGGGTTCGCTACCAAACGGCGAAGAACAAGTGATCGCTCGATAAACTGAGGAGCAATACGTGCCATGAATGTCCTGCTCCATCGCCGCCGCTTCCTCGCTGGTTCCCTCGCCGCCGGCATGGGCTGTCTGGCCCTGCACGCGCGGAAGGACGCGGAATCCGAGAAGGCCCTCATCGCCATCACGCTCGATCTGGAGATGAGCCGTAATTTCCCGACCTGGCAAACCACGCACTGGGACTACGAAAAGGGCAACCTCAACGCCGAGACGAAGCAGTACACCGTCGAGGCCTGCCGGCGCGTCAAGGCGTCGGGCGGCGTGCTGCATTGCTTCGCCGTCGGTCGCGTCTTCGAGCAGGAGAGTGTCGCTTGGCTCAAGGACATCGCCCAGGCCGGTCATCCCATCGGCAATCACACCTACGACCACGTCTACATCAAGGCCGTCAAACCGGAAGACATTCAGTTCCGCTTCCGGCGAGCGCCGTGGTTGATCGACGGCAAGGCGCCCCGAGACGTGATCCTCGAGAACATCCGCCTGACGACCGCGGCGCTCCAGACGCGTATCGGCGTCAAACCCGCGGGCTTTCGCACGCCCGGTGGTTTTTCCAATGGCCTCGCCGACCGCCCCGATCTGCAAGAGATGCTTGTGGATCTCGGCTTCAGCTGGGTGAGTAGCAAATATCCGCCGCACCCAATGAGCGAGGCCGGCAAGGAACCCACGCCGGCTGTCTTCGACGGCATCGTCCAGGCGCAGTCGGCGGCGCAGCCGTTCGCTTATCCGAAGGGCCTGATCGAGGTGCCAATGAGTCCGGTCAGCGACATCATGGCATTCCGCAACGGCCGCTGGAAACTGGAGTGGTTCTTGAAAGCTGTTCGCCTTGGTGTGGAGTGGGCCATTGACAACAGGGCAGCCTTCGACTTTCTGGGACACCCATCCTGCTTGTATGTCACCGACCCCGAGTTCAAGACCATCGACCTGATCCTTGACCTGGTGAAGAAAGCAGGAAAGAAGGCGGCAATCGTCGACCTGGGCGTCCTGGCCCAGCGAGCCAAGGCGCGCGATAACATCGGGACGTGAACACAGCTGCAAAACCGCATGAAACGGTTTAGGGGATGCACTGCTGTTTGACAGGGGCGTATTTGTATTCCATCTTTCGGCTAGAGGAATGAAAACACTCGTTGCAGTCCCGTCCCCTCGATCCGCTGTCGAGTGTCCTGCAAGTCGTTTTGGGTTTGCTTCAGATGGATGAGGCGTGGAGATACCCTTCGCGCCGATTTTTCTTTTGCCACAAAGGACGCTACTGCCATGTTGACAACGGATCTGGGGGCCTGCGAATGGTTCATCTGGGATCTGCGACGTAGCAATCTCATTGAGCGCGGACAGCTCGATCAAGTTGTCGGCGAGTTTCTCAACAAACATCCGGGAGCAGAACCGCCCGCCCTGGCGCAATATCTGGTGAGCCAGGGCATCTTGACACAATTTCAGGCCGATCGCTTGCTCCAGGGCAAGACGCAAGGCTTCGTGCTCGGCCCGTTCACCCTGATGGATGCCTTGGGTACGGGCAGCATGGGCACCGTCTACAAGGCCCAGTCGAAGACGGACAATGGCTGGTACGCCGTCAAAGTGTTGCCGCGGCGCAGCATGTGGAACGTCCGCATTGCCCGCCGCAAGGTGCGCGCGTTCGAGCAGTGTAAACATCCTTCGGTAGTGCCGTTCGTCGATGTCGGTACTTCCGGCGGTATGCACTACCTGGCCTGGCCCTTTGTCGAAGGCGAGCCGCTCGACAAGCTCGTCGCGCGCGAGGGCCCGCTGCGTCCAGAGCGGGCCGCCGGCTACGCCCTGCAAATCGCCGAAGGGCT
>JAJPIY010000292.1 GCA_021324515.1 Planctomycetota bacterium | reverse complement strand
GCAATGAGGCCGATGATTATCATGGTCGGCAGCACCACGCCGGCCATCCACGGATCGTAGTAAACCAGCATCTCTTGCAGGCCGAGGAAGTACCACGGCGCTTTGGACGGGTTGGGCGCCTTGGCGCTGGTGGCCGGCTGTTCCAGGGGCGCTTTGAGCAGCACCGCCCAGATAATCAACACAAAAGTGGCGATAATCATGGCGATCAACTCGGTGTACACCAAATCCGGCCAGACCAGGACTTTTTCGTCTTCCAGTTTCTCCAACACAGGCTCCCCGCGGGCGATGCGATCGTCGTTCTGCACGGCGCGATAGAGGGCGGCCCAGGTGAAGAAGCCGACCGAGTAGATCAGCATAGGGATAGGCACATTGTCTGGCTTGAGGATGATCTTCTGAAACTCGCTGTCGGTCATGGCCCAGCCAGCCGCGAGCAAACTAAGCTGAAGCAGGGTCCAGGCGACGTTGGGCTGCACAAAAAAACGGCGGAAATACAAAAGGAGGACGAAGCCGACGATAGACAAAGTGACGTAAAGGATTGGCCCCATTTGCCCGCCGTAAAGTCCCATGAACTGGGTGGTGAAATCGCGGATGCTGCGCGACAGGACGGGTCCGGAATGCGCCAGATACAACAAGGCGTGGATGAGAAAAACACCGCTGACGGCGGTCCAGACCAGCGCGGGGGCCTTTTTCTTAGCTGCGTAGAACCACCAGGCCGCGAAGCCGAAATTGAGCACGGCCACCAGCAGATAATAGACGCCCAGCGCGTTTTGCAAACCTTTATCGAGCGGATGCTCCATGTGTGTTTGCCCCGATTAACTAGCGGCGAGCGGGGTCGCGTCAGCGCCCTGAGCGAAACACTCAGGGGGCCTACACCCCCGCGCACCGGGATGATTACAATGGCCCGCTAATGCCGCCATCCTTGCGCACACGCCAGAAATGGACGGCGATGAGGACGGCGACGGCCAGCGGGATAGCGACGCAGTGCAGTACATAGAAACGCAGCAGTGTTTCGCCGCTGACAAAACGCCCGCCCAGAAGAAGGAACCGCGCATCCGAGCCGGAGTGGATGAGCGCCACGTCCCCCACTTTCAAAAACGTCGCTCCCGGCCCTTCGTAGCCGAGAAACGGCGTGGCCCGGGCCATGTTGCTGCCGACGGTGATGGCCCAGATGGCCAACTGGTCCCACGGCAACAGATAGCCGGTAAAACTCAATAACAGCGTCAACACCAGCAAGATGACGCCAACTCCCCAATTGAATTCGCGCGGCGGCTTGTAGCTGCCGGTCAGAAAGACGCGGTACATGTGCAGCCAAATGGTGATGACCATGGCGTGCGCCCCCCAGCGATGCAGCTCGCGGAGAATGCCGAGTGTGACCACGTCGCGGAGTTGGAGGATGTCGTTGTAGGCATGTTCGAGCGTCGGCCGATAGTAAAACATCAACAGCACGCCCGTGACCGTCAGCTCCAGGAACATGAAGAACGTCAAACCGCCCATGCACCAGGTATAACTCAGGGCGATGCCGCTTTTACGGATCGACACCGGATGCAGGTGCAGAAAGACATTGGTGAGCATGACCACCACGCGGTTGCGGCGGTCGCGCGGCGCAGGATGACGAAAGATGCTCTTCCAGACCTGACTATTGCGGATAAAATCGCCGACAGACATTCGTTGCTTCCTTTTTCACAAGCCAGAAGCGTAAGCAACGGCTCAAATGTCCGTTGCTTACGCTTCCGGCTCGTAAGACTACACTTTGATAAACGATTCAGGGTTGTTCCATTCGCCGCGTTCTTGTTGGAACTTTTTACTCATATCGACAACGATTTGCCCGTCGTCGCCGATGCTAATACCCCAGCGCTCCAGCGGTCGAGGGGCGGGGCCTTCAAAGTTAATGCCGCTGATGTAAAAGCCGCTGCCGTGGCAAGGACACTTGAATTTCTGTTCGCGCTCCAGCCAATTGGGCGTGCAGCCCAGGTGCGTACAGGTAGTGCTCAGGGCGTAGATGATGTCGCCGAATTTCTCGTCCTTGTTGCGGACGATCCAGGCGTGCTGGTCCTTATAGCGCTCGACCACTTTGCCTTCCTCATACTGATCAGGAAAGCCGACCTTGATCTTGCTGGGCGGCTCGGCCAACACGTTAGGGAAAAGAAAGCGGACGGTGCCGAGTGTCATCAAACTAAGCGAGGCGGTCATGGTCGTCCAGGCCCAGCCAATCCAGGTGCCAAACATGGCGTAGAGGAAGCCACGCCGGCCCGGCTTGGTGGCAGCGGCGGGTTTGGCCGCGGGTTTGGCCGGCGCGGCGGCAGCGGGTTTCGCCGTCACCGAGGCCGACGATCCAGCCGCAGAGGGATTGGCCGTGACGCCGGAGGAAGGTTTATCAGCAGAAGGCAGGCTAGCGCCGGGGAGGTTCATATTAGGGTCTGACATGACGAATGCAACGCTCCATAGCGGATCGGAAACTACCACGGGGAGAGGCCCATCGGCCGGACCACCGGGGAACGTTGTAGTCCTGGGGCTAATAGTGTCAACTTTTTCTGGATGCCGTATCGTATCGGGGAGGGTTTAGCAAACCGGGTGCCAGTGCTTGTGCAGCGAAAAGGACGGAGAAAACAGGCGCAGCCTCGCCAATCTTTCCCGTTCGCGGCAATCCCGGCTGCGATTCTTCTCGAAAATGAGAAAACCACATCCTTCGCTTCATGCGTCTAACGTTTGTTTCAAGATTCTGAATATCAATGACTTAAACCAATCGTCCCTGAAAAACTGCATCCGTCGAGCTAGGGACTTGTAAAAAGTGGGCGCTATTGGACTTGAACCAATGACCCCCAGCTTGTCGAGCTGGTGCTCTAGCCAACTGAGCTAAGCGCCCGGCAGTCTGAAAGATAGGCGATCCGGACGCCCTCGTCAAGAGTAGAGGAGCCATCGGCCCAGCGGAGTTTCGAGTGGCTTTGAGTCCCTTACCGGAGGGAAAAAGAGAAAAAAATCGGCCGGTGCCTTCTCAGACACCGACCGATATCGCGCTGTCGCCCAATCAGCGCGACAATAATAAAAGTACAGGGTTGGTAATCGTCCCGCAACAGAAAAAAGATTACTTTTTCGCAAGATTGCAGGATGGCGAAAAGGATGAGCAACGTGCCCGATGTTGATGGTCTGCTTGTCCTGGACAAGCCAGCCGGCATGACATCGCGCGCGGTGGTAAATCGCGTACAACGCTGGTTTCCGAAGCGGACTCGTATTGGTCACGCAGGAACGCTCGATCCGCTGGCCACCGGCGTACTTGTCCTCGGCTTGGGCGAGGCCACACGCCTGATCGAGTACGTGCAGCGCATGGACAAGGTGTATCGCACTCGGCTCCTGCTCGGCGCTCGCAGCGACAGCGACGATGCCGACGGAGTCATCACGCCGGTTGCCGGGGCGGTGGCTGCCGATGCGGCCACGGTGGCGAAATGCGTGGCGGCATTTGTCGGTGTGCTAGCTCAGGTCCCGCCGGCGTATTCAGCGGCCAAGGTCGCCGGCCAACGCGCCTACGACCGCGCCCGCCGCGGCGAGGCAGTGGTGCTTTCGCCGCGCCGGGTGCAGGTCCACGCTATCCATATCTTGGACTATTCCTATCCCTATTTGGATCTCGAGGTGCGCTGCGGCAAAGGGGTTTACATCCGTTCCCTGGCCCGTGATATTGGCGCACGCCTGGGCTGCGGCGCTCTTGTCCACACATTACGGCGCACACGCATCGGGCCGTTCACTAGCGAAGAGGCGTTGACGCTGGATGCAGACGCTCAGACCGTTCACACACACTTGCTGCCGATGGAAAAGGCCGTTGGGGAACTGCCGCAACTGGTGCTGCCAGAAAGCGGACGGAAATGTCTGGAGCAAGGCCAAGCTATCACTCTGCCCGAGGCGCTGAAGGGAGTGGAGAACAACACCGAGGTTGCAGTCGTTGATGCAGCAGGTCGGCTGGCCGCTGTGGCGCTGGTCGATCCTGTGCGGCCACAGCTTCGACCGATCAAGGTGTTTCAATCGAAGAAGCGATAGCGCAAGATGCAGTACAAAGCGTTGAAGGCGTCCTTAAGGCCGATCTTCTTGCCTTCTTCGTAGGTGCGGCCGGAGTAGCTGATGGGGATTTCGTAGATGCGCCAGGACGGTTGACCAGGACGTTTGCGGGCGATCTTGGCCGTGATCTCCGGCTCGAAACCGAAACGGTCGGATTTCAAGGTGATGCCCTGGAGCACTTGACGGCGGAACACCTTGTAGCACGTCTCCATGTCGGTCAGATTCAGGTTGGTGAACATGTTCGATAGCATGGTCAACATTTTGTTGGCGACGTAATGCCAGAAATACAATACGCGGTGCGTCTCGCCAATGAAGCGGGAACCGTAGACGACATCGGCGCGGTCTTCCAAAATCGGCTGCAACAACCGCGGATATTCGCTCGGATCGTACTCCAAGTCGGCGTCTTGCACGACAATAACATCGCCGGTCGCCTCTTGGAAACCACGCCGCAGGGCGGCGCCTTTGCCCTGATTACGGGCTTGATAGAAAACGCGGACTTCACCGCTCTCCAACTGCTTGAGAATGGCGCGCGTGTTGTCGGTGCTGCAATCATCTATAATAACGATCTCTTTAGGAATAGGGACCGCCTGCACACGCCGCACGACTTCGCGGATCCAGCGTTCTTCGTTATAGACGGGAATGACCACAGACAGCTTAAAGCCGTCGGGAATGGGATAGATGCCCAGTTGTCGGCACGCTGGCTCGCCAAGCAGTTGGTGCAAAAGCGCCAAACGTTCTTGGGCGGAAACGGGTAGCAGTCGCTGCAAGGCCTCAGCCGCAGCAGCGCCATTGGTTGGATATGGCATGAATCTGATCCCTCTCGATCTGCCCTCCAGTGCAGGGCCGTCTCGGAATAGGAGAATTATTCATTTTCGGTAGGAGAGGTCAAGTCCGCTTCCGCCTCGGCAGGAGGGGGCGAGCGGGGGGTGTAAACCCCCCGGTGGTCCAACCGGGGGGTTCACACCCCCCGGTTGGACCACCGGGGGGGGTACACCCCCGCTCGCCAGAGAGAACACCGGGGGGCACATCCTCCGCTCGCCTGCTTGTAGAACTGCTGGGAGACAATGTCCTTCTCAGTTGACGACGATGTTGACCAGTTTCCCTGGCACAACGATGACCTTACGTACTTGCTTGCCGGCGAGCAAGGGACGCAGGCGTTCGTCGGCCAAGGCTGTGTTCTCCAACTCCTCCTTGTTGATCTCGGCCGGTACTCTCAAGCGTAGGCGCACTTTGCCATTAATCTGTACCGGCACTTCGATTTCCTCGGCCCTGGTCAAGGCTGGATCGAATGTCGGCCACGGCTCGTAAGCCAAGGTGTCGGCGTGTCCGAGCGCGTGCCACAGCTCTTCGGCCAAGTGCGGCGCAAATGGACTGAGGAGCAACACGAACGGTTCCAGCACCGAGCGTGGCCGCACTGTTCGGGGCGTCAGGTAATTGGTGAACTCCATCATCGCAGCGATGGCTGTATTGAAACGCATTCCCTCCAGGTCCTCGGTGACGCGCTGGATGGTACGATGCAGCATCCGCAAGGTCTCTTTATCCGGCGGTACGTCGCGCACCGCTTCGGACAGGCGCACGTCCTCGGCCCTTTCATCGATGAACAGGCGCCAGACGCGGCCCAGGAAGCGATACACACCTTCGACGCCGCGCATGCTCCACGGCTTGACCGCTTCCAACGGACCCATGAACATTTCGTACAAACGCAGACTGTCGGCCCCGTAGTCTTCGACGACTTCATCGGGGTTGATGACATTGCCGCGGGCCTTGGACATCTTGTAGGCCCGTGCGTCTACACGAATGTCCGGGGCCTCTTTCAGCACGAAGCAGTCGCCTTTTTTCTCAACGCGATCTTCTGTCAGTTGGATGCACAGCAATTTTTCCCCCGTCTTGGCGATTTTCGCTACATCGCCGTCGAAATCCACTTGCGCAGCCGAAACCCATACCGGGGGAGCACCGTCGCCTGCTCGCTGGAAACCCGTGAATTCCATCTCCCCCAGGATCATGCCCTGGTTGACCAATCGTTGGAACGGCTCCGGCGTGTGGACATGGCCGCGATCGTACAAGACCTTGTGCCAGAAACGCGCGTACAACAAGTGCAGCACGGCATGTTCCGCCCCGCCGACGTACAGATCAACCGGCATCCAGTATCGTTCCTTTTGGGGATCGCAAAAGACTTTTTCGTTGTGCGGATCGAGGTAGCGCAGATAGTACCAGCACGAGCCGGCCCATTGCGGCATGGTGTTGGTCTCGCGCTTATAG
>JAJPIY010000015.1 GCA_021324515.1 Planctomycetota bacterium | reverse complement strand
TAGCGCTCGTCGCCTTTCCAGAGGGCCAAACCCTTGAGCAACACGAGCAAGAGGGCCAACCCCATTGTCAATTGGGGGAAGAGATAATGGAAGCTGGCCGTGAAGGCGAACTGAAATCGATGCCAACCGATTCCATCCATAACGTTCCCTTCCCGGATGCGTCCTTCACGAACCGAGGAGACGTTTTCGCCTCTTCTGTTATGCAAGGGCGAGGGCCAGGACGTACTGTAGGGCATCCAGCTGTACGAATGTCCCTGGCCAATGAAGGCGCGGAGGTAACCGCGCTAGGCTGTGGGCAACACCTCTCATTGTAGACTCTTCGGGTATACTATAAAAATCACCGCGAGCGTCAAGTAGATGGTGCGCTCGTGGGGTGTTGCAGAACAGAAGGGATCCCGCAAGACGGCGATTCCTTGTTGAAGAGGCGCGTCACGCGGCCGACGGCGCGTTCCAGATTGGCGCGGGCGATTTCGACATCTGCCTGGGCCGTCGCCCGGCGGACGCGAACGGAAACCAGGGCCACCTGAGCATCGATCAAGCGCGTAAGGGTTGTCGTCTGGGCCCGATAACGGACCTCCGTTTCGCGCAAACTTTCCTCTGCCTGAGCGATGGCTTGATTGGCAACTTGCAGTTGGGCCTGGGCATTCGCCAATTGCAGGTAAGCGCGCCGTACATCGAGTTCGATGTCCAGCAGCAGGCGTTGCTGTCGAGCAGCCAACTCGGCGACGCGTGCTTGGGCTGTCTGAATGGCGCTGCGGGTCCGGCCGCCATCGAACAAGTTCAAGCTGACGGCCAGCCCCGCAAAGAGATTGTTGGTGCCCTGAACGAAGTTGGGGGTCCAGACGTTGTAAGTGCCCATCAGGTCCACGGTCGGCCTTTTACCGGCCCGCGCCGCTTCTATGTTGGCCTCGGCCGCCCGCCGTTTGCTGTTCATCTCCGCGACTTCGGGACGCTGTTGGAGCGCCTCGGCGACGGCGGACTCGACGGCCTCACAACGATCCGACCAGGGGGCCGGCGGCACTTCGTGCGGCAGCTTCACCCGCGGCAGGCGAGCACCGATTACGTTTTCCAGCACCGCCCAAGCCAACTCCAGCTGGTTCTGCGCCGTAATCAACTCGCCCTGCACTTCAGCCAAACGTACCTCGACGCTAAGGACATCGGACTTGACGGCCGTGTTGGCCCGGAAGCGCACCTGAACGCTCTGCAAATGACGGCGTACCTGTTCCACGGCATCCTGACGCACTTCAACCAATTTCTGCGCCTGGAGCAAACGGTAATAAGCCTCGGCAACGTGGAACACCAACTCGTTTTGGACCGTAGCGAGAGCGTGGGCGTCGGCGTTGCGCTGCGCCTCGGCGGCCTGCTGCCGCGCCCTCCGCAGCCCACCAGCGTACAGGTTTTGGTTCAATGCACCCTGGGTGAGGAAGTTGTCGATGAAGCCCGGATGGTTGAAGTTCCGATTGAAACTGAAACGCGCCTGGTTGAGCAAAAACATGAAGGCGTTGGCCGGCGTGTTGGTCTCGTTGAAGGTCTCGTTAAAACCCAGCTTGGGATAGAATTCGGCGCGGGCGCTGGCCAAGAGGCCGTCGGCGATACGGATGCGCTCACGGGCCGACTGAAGGTCTGGATTAGAGATAAACGCGAGTTGAATCGTTTTCATCAAATCTAATTCCGGCTGTTGCCTTTCGGCGGCCGGGGGCGGCAATTCCTCATGCTGCGCTGCCTCAACGTGCTGAACCGGCTGAATAGCGCCCTTCTCTCCTGATGTGCCATCAGGAAGCGAGCCGTTTATACACCCTCGTTCTTTGTCAGGAGACTGTTCCCACCTCCTGCTCGCGGCTTGCCATTCGGTTGGTGCTTGGCGTACCGCTTTGCCTGTGCATCCGCTCAACGCCAGTTGCAGGGCCAGCGACAGACCGGCAGACAAGGCAAAGGCCCGTTGCATGCCCATACGCACCTCTTGCGCGCGACCACGGCAGGACCGTACTTTTCTCTATCATCGGTATAGACCCCTCACTTTATTAAAGCAAACCCTCTCGTTCATCGGCTGAATCTCTAAATTGGGGCGAGCGGCGCGGCGTCCGCGCCTCGTTCCAGTTTGAAGTTTTGTCCGTTTCTTAACTAAAAGTGAGTTGGTAGGTAGGAGTCGGCCTTCGCATCAAGCGTAGACGAACCACGTCGGTTTGGCGCCAGGCCATGTGCAACCACTCGGCCACCTGTTCTGGCGAGGGTGTTTTGTCTTCAGGCAGGAACAGGGCCATTGTGCCGTGTTCGGCGATGCTGTGCAAGGCGCCGGCCGAACGCAATTGCCCCTTGAGCGGCGCCGTGGCCTCCCACGCTGTTAAGCCGGCGACGTTCTCGGCAAGCGGCCAATCGTCGCACAGCTCCGCGTCTTCGGTGAGATGAAAACGGAAGGGACCATCGAGACACGTATCGAGATGGACCAGGCGGCCGTCCTGGCGTAGCACGTCGCGCAAGCGCTGCACGATCTGCCGGGCCAAATCCAAGGCGGCGCCGCCGGCGCTCAGCCCTTTCTGCACGAATAAATGCACCACCTTCTCCAGCCCCACCGGAGCAACGAGCAGGCGTGCTCGATCAAGGAGGAAACCGTTGGTCAGGGTCGGCGCCGCCTCCGGCTGGCGTTCTCGGGGCCGGCTGCGCTCCAAGCGGCGGAGATATTCACGCTTTTGCACGCCGGCGCTCAAGGCAAGGCGAGCAAGGCTGCCAAGCTTCGACAAAAATTTCACTGGATCACCGTCGATGCCCGGTTGCAGAGCAAGCCGCGGCAGGTGCAAACCAACCGTTAGTAGCACAGCAGGATGCCGCCGGTCGATACCTTCCGCAAGGGCCGTTGGCCGACGCGGCCGATCGAAGACGAAAGCCAGCGGTGCTCCTTCCAAGGCCAGCTGTCCTAACTGCCGCAGACGCTCGCGCTGGGCTGTTTCCTCTGTAAAGTCCTGTTCACCGAGATGCCAATCGATGCGCACAGGTCGGGCGAACGGGGCCGCATGGCTGGGCTGTAGCAATGCTTTGAGCAACTCATCGCTCAGTTCGCGCAATTGCTGGCGGTATGACTCCCGCTGCTGCGCGGCGAACAGTGGTCCCTCGGCCAGGTCCTCCGCCCACGACGGCGGCGCGGCGCTGTTGAGATTGATGATTCCCCTCAATCCGGTCAGACGCAGGCCGAGGACGAGATCGCGGACGAATGCGCCGGCGCTCGGCTGGCCCTGCGCCGCCAGAAGATATTCAGGTCCATCAAGGACAACAAAGCGTCCCACGAAACGCCGCAATTCCGAGAGAGCGGCGGTCAATCCCTGCCGCACGTCGAGGGGTGGTCCCCATAGGCAGCCGGCCAATTCGTTCGGTATCTCCAGTCCTGTCAGCGTCAGCAGTCCCGCACTCTGCGCCGCTGCCAGATCGCGGGTGAAGACCGTCTGTAAAGCGTACTCGCGGATGCAAGCGGGGAGAACGGCAGACAGCGGCGTTCCGCGTGGAAAGCGCAACACCACTTCCGAAGAAGGCGTCGTTTCGGCCGTTTGCGATTTGGCGCTGGGGCGCACGCGCTCGCGGCCGAAACGTGCAAATGCTTCGGCCAGCGCCGGTTGGCCCAACTCGCGGACGACTTTTATTACCACTTCCGCGATCTGCTCCGTCGTTGGCGTCGTCCCTTCGCTTTCGAGGGTAAGGAAATGAACAACGCCGTCGGCCAGTTCGCGGGCCAGGAAAGCATCGGGACGGCCCAATGCTTCGCTGGCAGCGAACAGCGCTCGGCTGATCTTGTCGGCGTCGAAAGGGACGAGTTGGCCGTCACGCTTATGGACCCAGGCCGGCGGTCCAGGGGGAAAGGAGTCGGTCACGTGGGCACCTCCTTGCGCTGACAAACGTTTTCATCTCTTACTAGCCCAGAGCGCCTATTCCGGGCTAGTAGGAGATGGCAAGATCATTCTACGGATAATCTTGTGGACGCGGCATCGCTTTCCTACAATGTCCGAACATTTGAGGGAAAACGATTCCGCAACTCCGGTTCCATCCATAAAAAGGGGGAGCAAGATGTCGCACCATGAACGAACCCCGGCGGCGCGAAAAAGTCTCCTGTTGACCACTGCGCTGCTAATAGCTGCCACCCTACCGAACGCGGTCCGCGCCGAGGACAAGAAAGTTTGCTCCTCGCTCGACCTCATTCCCGCCGATGTCGCCTTCTACAGTGCCATGCTGCGCAACCGTGAGCAGGTGGACGCCGTTGCCAATAGCAAGACCTGGGCGCGCCTCACCAAGCTGCCGTACTATCAAATGGCCCTGTCTCTGCTCAAACAGCATTACGAACAGGACGACGACTTCGCCGCTATCCGCCAGTGGATGAGGCAACCGGAAAACCGCGACCTCGTGGCGCTGCTGATCGACGCGGTGTCCACAGAAATCTTCTGCTCTGGCGGTGGCAATTGCGTTGATTTCATCGATCTCATGCAAGAACTCAACGCGGGGCGCTACAGTGAGTTGGTGCAACTGCTGATGGACTCCCAAGCCAAAGACAGAAAGGCCAGAAATTATGTCTCGATGCGCGGTATGCTGCGCGCCTTGGCCAACAATCCCGATAAGCTCAAGTTCCCCGATCTCGTCTTCGGCTTCAAAATCAAAGACAGCCACAAGGCCGAGGCCCAGATCAAACGCTTGGAAGCGTTTGGCGAAGTCTTGGCGCAATTGCAGCCGATAATGCAAGGCCGGATCAAGCGTGTCAAGATCGGCGACAAGCGCTTTCTCACCCTGAACCTGGACGGCGGCATGGTCCCCTGGGACCAGATTGATTGGCAAGACCTGGAGGAAAAACCTGGTGAATTCGAGGGCTTGCGCAAAAACCTGAAAAAACTCAAACTCACCATCAGCCTCGGCGTGCGCCACGGTTTCCTGCTTTTGGCCCTCGGTTCGACAACGGCCGGCGTGGCCCAGCTAGGCGGCGATGGGCCGCGCTTGACCAGTCTTGCTGAGCTGAAACCGCTGCTCCAAGCCGCCGGCAAACGACTGACCGGAATCGGCTACACCAGCAAGGCGTTGGCCGCCCAGATGGGCACGACGGCGAAAGACATCGACGAGTTGGCCTCCGGGGCCGGAGACATTCTCGATGCCGTCGGTGTGTCGGGACCGCGACGCAAAGCCATCCTCAAAGATGTGTCCGCCCTGGCCAGCGACCTCAAGAAAAACCTGACTCCCCCTGGGGCCTCGCTAAGCTTTTCGTATCTGACACCGCGCGGCTACGAAGGCTACGATTATCAATATAGCGAGTTCCCGGATCGGGATAGTACTCAATCTCTGACACTGCTCGACCACGTGGGCGGTGATCCAATCTTCGCCGTTGCCGGGCGTTCCAAGGGCACGCTCCAGCGCTATCAAACGCTGTCCAAATGGATCAAAATTATCTACGGCCATGTTGAGCCGATGGTCCTGGAAAACCTGATCGAGGACGAGGAGGCAAAACAGAAGTACCAGGAAGTCGCCAAGCTGGTCCTCCCGTTGCTTAAACGGCTGGATAACATCACGGCCACGATGTTGCTGCCGTCGCTGGCCGATGAACAGTTCGGCTTCGTGCTCGATGCCAAATGGAAGAGCAAGCAATGGCACCCCGGCCTGCCGTTCGACAAGGAACTGCCGATGCCGGAGCTGGCTTTTCTGGTCGGCGTCAGCGATCGCGCTCTCTTGGAGAAGGCGATGAAAGCGTATGCCAAGCTGATCGAAGATGCTCTGACGACCGCCAAAGAGAACCTGCCGCCGGATGCGCAGCCGCCCGTCACCAAGCTGCCGCAGCCGCAAGTCAAGGCCGTGCCAGCCGGCAAACTGTATCTCTGGCACCTGCCGCGAGAATGGCAGCTCGATCGGCGCGTGGCCCTGACAGCCGGGCTGTCCGAGAAAGTCGGTCTCATTGCTTTCTCGGCCGAACATGCCGAGCGGCTGTTGGCCTCCAAGCCGCTGAAGGTCGAAGGCGGGCCGTTGGCCGATCGTAAACGGCCGCTGACCAGCGCTTCTTACTTCAACTGGCCAGGCCTTGCTGATGCAATAGCGTCGTGGCTGATGTTCGCCCTCGAACAGGCGCCGCTGGAGAAAACCCTTCCCGGCGGCGAGGACAAAAAAGACGATGCCAACGCCCTAAAGAAGCAGCGCCAAGAAATCATCCGCCATGTCCGCGCTGTGTTCGACGCTTTGAAGGCCATCCGCGGCTCGACCAGCGCCACCTACATCCAAGATGGCGCACGCATCACGCACAGCGAAGTGGTCATCCGCGACGAGTGACAAAAAGAACCCGGTTGTGAAGAGCGAGACGAGGTAAGGAGAGCGAGCAACTTGCCACGGTAACGGAATTGCAGAGGGGCCCATGTCATTGGCAGGTCAGGTAGCCGTCGTCACGGGGGCATCTAGTGGCCTCGGCTGGGCGCTGGCGCAAGCCTTGGCCACCGAGGGCTGCAAAGTCGGCCTGGTGGCGCGGCGGCGCGAACGGCTCGTCGAACTCGCTGGGCAGATTGAGAAATCCGGCGGGACGACGGTTTTCGCTGCCGCCGACGTGACCGAGCGCCCGCAGGTCATTGCAGCTATTTACGACATTGCCGCCCGTCTGGGACCTGTCGATTTGCTCATCGCCAACGCCGGCGTCGGAGCACCCACTACGGTCGACCCCTTCAATGTGAGCGACATCGAAAAGATGTTCCGCGTCAATGTGCTGGGAGTCATTTATTCGCTGGAAGCCGTGTTGCCGCAAATGCTCCAACGGCGTCGCGGACATCTGGCAGCTATTTCCAGCTTGGCTGCTTACAAGGGCTTGCCCGGCGAGTCCGCTTACACAGCGAGCAAGGCGGCAGTGAACGTGTTCCTGGAAGGCTTGCGAATCCAATTGCGTAGTAAAGGGATCGCTGTCACCACGATTTGTCCGGGCTTCGTGCAAACGCCGATGACAGAGGTGAACGAGTTCAAGATGCCGTGGCTCTTGACTGCCGAGGAGGCGGCGCGGCGGATCGTCCGCGCCTTGAAGCACAAACGCAAAGTCTACAATTTCCCCTGGCAAACGGCGCTCCTGATGAAATTAACGCGCTGGGCGCCAGACTGGCTCCTCGAACGCATGATGCGCACGTACAATGAAAACCCGCCCTTCCCCAAAACGCCGCTGTGAGTACGTGAACGGCCGGCGTCAACCGGCTGAGGGATCCGATCAGCCGGCTGACGCCGGCCGTTCGCCGGGATCACTTGACCTTGTTGGCGAGTTGGCCAAGGTTGGCGAACAAGTGGGTCAGCGAGCGCATCAAGTTTTGCCAATCACCTTCGTGCAGGCTTTCGTTGGGAGCATGAGCGTTACTTTGGGGATCTTCAATGCCGAGAAGAAGGGCGGGAGCACCGCCGAACAACTCCGCTAGCGGGCCGACAAACCCGATGGTGCCGCCGCTGCCGATCGAAACGGGATCGCGGCCAAATCCTTGGCGCATCGATTCGACCGCTGCCTCAAACGCCGGGCCAGTCGGATCAGTCATCCACCATTTGACCGGGGGACCATGTTCTTGGACTGTAACGCGCACGCCCCAGGGCGGATCGGCCGTCAGCACCGTTTTTAACTGCTCATAGACTTCCTTTGGCTCCTGGTCCGGCACGATACGGCAGCTGACAATGGCACGGGCGGACGGCAGGACTTGGTTCGACGCGCTTTTGATAGAGCTGGCCTCCTGAGCGATGATCGTGACGGCCGGCTTGCGCCACGTCTGCTCGTAGACGGAGGTATGGCCTTCCAGAGCGAAGCGGACGCCAGGCAAAAGGCCGAAATCTTCGCGGAGTTTCGTTTCGTCCTGAGGCAAAGATGCAATCGCGTCGCGTTCGCGCTGGGTCAACGGGCGCACCTTGTCATAAAAATGGGGGATCGGCAGAGGGCCGTTGCCCCAATACAAGCGTGCGAGAAGAACATTGAGCGCCAACGCGGCATCCGCCAGAGCGCCGCCGGCCATGCCGCTGTGGACCGGCAGGCGGGCGCTCTCGACTTCGACCAGCACGGCGACGATGCCGCGCAGGGAATACGTGATACTCGGCCAGCCGGTTTCGATGTTTTCGGTATCACACACGACGATGACATCCGATTGCAGGCGCTCCTTGTGTTCGCGGAAGAAGCCTAACAGGTTTTGCGAGCCGATTTCTTCCTCGCCTTCGACGACCATCTTGACGTTGACGGGCAGTTCCCCTTTGGTCTTCAGCCAGGCAGCGATGGCGGCAAGTTGGGCGGTGATGGCCCCTTTATCGTCGGCAGCACCTCGGCCATAGAGTCGGCCGTCGCGCAGCGTCAGCCTCCACGGATCGGAGAGCCATTTCTCCTGGAAGTTGATCGGTTGCACATCGTGATGGGCATACAAGAAGACCGTCGGCTTACCGGGTGCCCCCAGCCATTCCCCATAGGAATACGGGTTAGAACCGCCGCTTCGCAAGACGGCGACGTTTTGCAGACCCGCTTTACGCATCTGTTCGCAGGTCAATTCCGCCGTCTGCGCCACTTCCTTCTGGTGCTCACCGTCCGTGCTGATGCTCGGAATAGCGACCAAAGCAGCCAAATCGCGTACCAGATCGGCGTGATGACTGTTCAACCAATTCAGGACGGATAGGTCGGCGCCCATGTTGCCTCCACGAGTATGAAAGACGCTTCTTGGTTTAGCTACGAGTCGTAAGCGAGCGCTCGCTTACAGCTCGCGGCTAAACGATTTATACGGGGCACGGTTGAATGGGGCACAATTCCCCCCCCACCCCAACCCTCCCCCACAAGGGGGGAGGGAGAAACAAGGCTCCC
>JAJPIY010000244.1 GCA_021324515.1 Planctomycetota bacterium | reverse complement strand
CACGGAGGCATTCAAGATTATTGCCGAGAAGCCTGTGGGAGGTGACGATGTATACGGGACGCGGTAGAGATTGACACAAACAGGGGCGAGCGGGGGGTGTGCCCCCCCGATATCCGCTGGCGAGCGGGGGGTGTCAACCCTCCGGTTGTGCCACCGGGGGGTTGACACCCCCCGCTCGCCCGGTTTTACCGGGGGGTTGACACCCCCCGCTCGCCCGGTTTTACCGGGGGGTTGACACCCCCCGCTCGCCTGGTTTTCAGTATAAATGGCAAAATTTCCCAAAGATACTCCCAGGCAGCGCGTCATCAGGGCATTGGAAAGCCTGGGCTTCCAGTCGGGAAGCATGAGCAAGGCTATCCCCGCCTATCTTGCGGTCGTCTTTTCTGTTCCATGCATAGAAAATCGGGCGGATTGCACAGTAATTCCGGATGAAAAAGCCCTAGGTGTGTACGCCGCAGCAGAAAATCGGCGGGCATCACCGCCATCTCGTGATCGCGTTGATAAGCGAACTCGGCGAAAATATCAGGCTCGTCTGCCACGATGCGTTGACCCAGCGCCGGATCGCGGTGCAGATAATCCGCCACTTCCATAGCGCGCCGGCCATAGCGTTCGACGAGGTGCGCTGCGGTTTCTTCAGTTAAATGACAAGTGGATGTCAGTGTGTGGATTGTCGCTGTTCGGAATTGCGGCCACGGCTGGCGTGGAGCGCCGTCCAGGCGAAAAGAGCGTGTACGGCAGGGGCGGTGCAGTCCCAGGCGGCGGACCACGGCATCGGTGATGATCTCGGCCATGCGCCGATAGGTAGTGTACTTGCCGCCGGCCGCGGTCAGCAGTCCCGATGGTGAGGTGTGCAAGTGAAACTCCCGCGACAGGTCCGACGGCTGGCCGGGCCGCGAGCGAATCAGCGGACGCAAGCCGGCGAAGCTGTTCCGCACATCCGAAGCGGACAAAGGTGGTGTGAAATAATGATTGAAGCCAGCCAACAGATACTCGATTTCTTCCGACGTGACGCTCAGTTTGTCAGGCGCATGGTCCCAGACAGTATCCGTAGTTCCCAGCAGCGTCTTGCGTCCAAAGGGCAGGACGAAGAAGACGCGGCCATCAGCGGGGTGCAGCAGCAGAAACGCCGCTGAGAAGCCGCGATCGGGCAAGACCAGATGCACCCCCTTGGTTGGTCGCAGCAACGGTTCGCCATCGTCGCCGGCCAGGCGGCGCACGGCATCGCCCCACGGGCCGGTTGCGTTGACCACTTGCTTGGCCGCGATGGATAACTCTTGGCCACTGCGGTGATCGATGGCCCGCACACCGCAGACAAGACCGCCGGATAAATCGAAGGCGACTGCTTCGACGTAGTTGGCGACGATGGCGCCGTGCAGCGCTGCCGTGCGCAGCACTTCCAGGCACAGACGCGCATCATCCATCTGGGCGTCGAAATATTCGGCCCCGCCGCGCAATCCCTCCGATCGCAATGCGGAAAACTCGCGGCGCAAGTTCGGCAGCGTGATCACTCGGCTGCGGCGGATATTGCGCGTGCCGGCGAGGAAATCATAAAGGAGTAATCCGATCCGAAATTTCCATGAACTAACACGCGCACCCTCATAAAAAGGCAACACAAAGCGTAGCGGATGGACCAGATGGGGTGCGTTGTACAACAGCCGACCGCGCTCATGGAGCGCTTCGTAAACGAGGTGGAAGTCGCCCTGTTCCAGGTAACGCAGGCCGCCGTGGATCAGCTTCGACGATCGACTGCTGGTGCCGGAGGCAAAATCGCCTTTGTCGATGAGGGCGACACGCAGGCCGCGCAGCACCGCATCGAGAGCAACACCCGCGCCGGTGATGCCGCCGCCGAGAATGAGCAGGTCGAAGGCCCCGTCGGCCAACGCTTCCGGCATCCGTTTCATGCGACCGCACTCCGTTCTCACGCCAGCAACTTGCGGACGGTTTGGCCCCGCACGTCCCTCAGGCGGAGGTCGCGGTCCTGCAAGGGGTTGATGAAAACAGCGCGGTAGCCTTCAATAATAAGGAGTTTGGGCGGCGATGCATCTGGCAATTGCTGAATTCGCATCTCGATTTCCTGGGGCGGGCGTCTCTGGAGGATTATACACGTTGCGAACCGATGAACAACACGCGGGGAGGGCGCCCCTCTCGATTTTGGCACTCCAGCTGCTAGACAAGAGAATCAGGGTGAGCCGGCAAATCTTGGTAACCCACTAGCGAATCTGGACAAGGGAGCACCTGCCAGGCAACCTCGCCGCTGCCAAAATCGAGAGAGGCACCTTCCCCGCGTGCGCGCTGGAATTGACATGCTGGAAGCAGTTACTACAATCCATGACTCACCCGTGAGGCACTTTCTTTGCTGGTCCTAACGAGAAGGCGACAACCGTGTCTGCACCACAAGGTTCGTTCGAGGCCGCCCGCCTGGAGAAGCTGCACGCCATCGAGGCGCTCGGGCTCGATCCCTGGGGTGGTCGATTCGACGGCCATCAGTCCATCACCACCGTCTTGGCCCTGCCGGCCGACTTGCCGGAAGGACAGCGGCCGAGGGTCCGCATCGCCGGACGCATCGTCAGCCGCCGCGAGGGTGGCAAAGTCCATTTTCTCGATCTCAAGGATTGGTCGGGCACGCCGACCTTCCGCGAGATCAAGGGCGAACGCGAAGGAGAGGTGGAGAAAATCCCGGATCTGAGCAGTCGCATTCAGGTCATGGTGGGCCAAAAGCAGGTCGGCGAAACCGGCTGGCAACTGGCGCAGCAGCTCGACCTCGGTGATTTGCTTGGGGTAGACGGCGCCTTCGGCAAAACGAAACGCGGCGAGCCGACCGTCTTTGCCGACCAGCTGACGTTCCTCGGCAAATCGCTGCTGCCCCATCCGGATAAGTTCGCGGGCTTGCACGACCTGGAACATCGGCTGCGGCATCGCTATTTGGACCTGGTCCACAACCCAGAGACGCTCGACCGCGCCCGCAAGCGCATCCGGATTGTCCAGACCATCCGCCGCTTTCTCGACGAGCGCGGCTTCTGGGAAGTAGAAACGCCAACGCTGCACGCCGTTGCCGGCGGTGCGGCGGCCCGGCCGTTTATCACGCACCATAACGCCCTGGACATCGATTTGTATTTGCGCATCGCCCTGGAATTGCACTTGAAACGCCTGTTGGTCGGCGGCATCGAAAAAGTCTACGAGATTGGCCGGGTCTTCCGCAACGAGGGCATCAGTCCGCGGCACAATCCGGAATTCACCATGATGGAGCTGTATCAAGCCTACGGCGACTATCATTCGATGATGGACCTGACGGAAGAACTGATCGTCGCCTGTGTACAGGCGCTCGGCGGCGGCATGAAATTGCCTTATGGCGAACACCTCCTCGATTTCACGCCACCGTGGCAGCGCCAGACCTACGCGGAGCTGTTCGAGCGGCACGTCGGGGTGTCGATGCATGATGCCGACGCTGTCCGTCAGGTCGCTGACCGGGAAGGCTTGCCCACCGCCGGCAAAGACACGGCCGTCCTCGTGCATCATCTGTTCGAGGAACACGTGGAGGACAAGCTGCTCGGCCCCGTGTTCGTTTATGATTATCCCGCTCCGCTTTGTCCCTTGACTAAGCGGAAGCGCGACAATCCGGCCATTGCCGAACGTTTCGAGCTGTATATATGCGGCATGGAATTAGCCAATGCCTATACGGAATTGAATGACCCACTAACGCAGGAGCAGACCTTTCGCATGCAACTGGCCGGCCTGCCCGAGGAAGAATCGATGGCCAAAATGGACGAAGATTTCCTCCGCGCCCTGCGCCACGGCATGCCGCCGGCCGGCGGTCTTGGTCTCGGCATCGATCGCTTGGTTATGCTGCTGACAAACACGCCGACCATCCGTGAGGTGATCCTGTTCCCGTTGCTTCGCCCGGAGAAAAAATGAGCTAACCCCCGCGTCACGGCCTCCTTTGCTTTTTTCTGTGTTTTTCTCGGACCTTTGTGTGACTCGGTGGTTAGCGCTCTATTGAGGTGAGATGTGTATAAATTGTTGCTGTGCTGGCGGTATTTGCTGACGCGCTACTTGGCGTTGGTATGCATTGTCAGTGTCATGCTCGGCGTGGCCACGCTCATCGTCGTCAATAGCGTCATGGCCGGCTTCAGCACCAAGCTGCGTGAACGGCTGCACGGCCTACTCTCCGACATCGTCATCGAGGCCCACGATTTTCAGGGCTTTGCCAATCCCGAAGGCAAGATGGCCCTCATCCAGTCCGACCCCTTCCTCAGCCAACACATCGAAGCCATGACGCCGACCCTGGAAATTTTCGGCATGATTCAGTTCGCCTGCAATGGTACAGCGCTCGCCCGGCCGGTCCACATCATTGGCATCGATCCGGCCGGCCGCGCCCGCGTCGGCGGTTTCGCCGAACATTTGTTACTCCATAAAGGCAAACCGTCCTTCGAGCTGAGTCCCGAAGCCCTGGAGCGTCAGCATGTGCTTCATCCGCCGCATCGTTTGGATCGTATTGCAGCCATGCTGCTGCCGCCGCCGACCGACGGCAAACCTGCTCCCGCGCCGCCGCCTCTGGACGTGTCGCCGCCTTCCACCATTATTATCGGTTACGCCATCGCGCATTTCCGTGCCAAACTCAATCCCGATGGTCCACCGGAGGAGGTCCGCACTCTGGCGCCCGGCGATGATGTCATCATCACTACGATCAAAGGCCACGGCCTCCGCAACCAGGAACTTAGTCCTGTCCAATGGCGCTGCGCCGTCTGTGATTACTTCAAATCAGAAATGAGTGAGTATGATGCCAATTACGTATTTGTTCCCCTCTCGGAATTGCAGCGCCTGCGGGCCATGCCCGATCGCGCTACCAGCATTCAAATCCGCATCAAAGATTATCGCGATCTCCGTGCAGTCAAGGATCGTTTGCAAACGTTGCTTCCGGCTCATTGGGAACTGACTGTCCATACTTGGGAAGATAAACAAGGGCCTCTTCTGGCCGCCATCAGCATCGAGAAAGGCATCCTCAATGTGCTCCTGTTTATGATTATTGCCGTAGCTGGTTTCGGTATTCTCGCCATTTTCTCGATGATTGTCGTCGAAAAAACACGCGACATAGGTATCCTTAAGGCGCTGGGCGCTTCCAACCGCGGGGTGTTGAATATTTTCCTCAGCTACGGTCTGTTGCTCGGCGCCGTAGGCGCCCTTCTCGGCTCCGCCATCGGCACAGCCATCACCATTTACATCAACGAAATTGAACAATTCCTGACCAAATGGACGGGACACGAATTGTTCGATCGCTCGGTCTATTATTTCAATGAGATCCCGACAGACCTCAATATATGGAGCGTATTGGTCATCAATGTCGGGGCGGTGGCCATCGCTGTGTTGTTCAGCGTGCTGCCGGCGTTGCGCGCCGCCCTGCTGCACCCGGTGCGGGCGCTGCGCTATGAGTAATGGACGTTTCGCCACGCTTCCGCGAAGCGCAGTGAAACGGAGAGAGGAGGACCATGCTGGAAAACTTACCTCTGCTGGCGGCGGTCAATCTTCACAAGACCTATCGCAAACACGCCATCGAAGTGCCGGTGTTGACCGGAGTCGATTTGGAAGTGTTCGCTGGCGAATTTCTTAGCATCGTCGGTAGTTCGGGCAGCGGCAAGAGCACGCTGTTGCACTTGCTCGGCACCCTCGACAAGCCCGATGCGGGCCGCATTCTCTTCAACACCGAGCGCATCGACAATCTGCCGGCTGAACAGCGCGATCGGCTGCGCAATGAGACGTTCGGATTTATTTTCCAGTTCTATCACCTATTGCCGGAGTTAACCACGCTGGAAAATGTATTGATGCCGAAGATGATTGCTTTGTCGGTGCGCGGCTGGCTCCGGCAGCGCCGCACCCTCAAGCAACACGCCACAGAGTTGCTCGACCGTGTCGGTCTCGGCCACCGCCTGCACCACAAGCCGCGTGAGTTGTCCGGCGGCGAGATGCAACGGGCCGCCATCGCCCGCGCCCTCATCAATCGGCCACGCATCTTGTTGGCCGATGAACCAACCGGCAACCTCGACGCCGACAAGGGCCTCGAAATCATTCGCTTGCTCCGCGACTTGAACCGACAGGAACAGCTGACTATCATCATGGTGACGCACAACATGGAGATCGTCGGCAATACAGACCGGGTGGTGCGCTTAATCAAGGGCCGGGTGGAAGATGCAACGAAGTCCCCTTCGCTCCTCCAACCCACCATGACCGGCTAGCAAGGGGCCAGCAATGAGCAAAGTGTGGATCAACGGCCAATTGTTCGATAAGTCCGAGGCCAAGGTCAGCGTCTTCGATCACGGTTTGCTTTATGGTGACGGCGTGTTTGAAGGCATCCGCATCTACAACGGCAAGCCTTTCCGCCTCCGCGAACACATCGACCGTCTCTTCGACAGCGCCCGCCACATCCTCCTGGAAATACCGCTCAACCGCGAACAATTGACCCAGGCCGTCCTTGATACGGTCCAGGTCGATGCCCAACAGGAAGGCTACATCCGCCTTGTCGTCACACGCGGACCTGGCACGCTGGGACTCGATCCCAACAAATGCACCAATCCGCAGGTCATTATCATTGTCGATGACATCACCCTCTATCCCGCCGAGTTTTACGAAAAGGGGCTGCGCGTCCTCACCGCCTCGGTCATCCGCAACCATCCCAACGCTCTCAACCCGCGCATCAAATCGCTGAATTATCTCAACAATATCCTCGCTCGGATCGAGGCCGATCGCGCCGGCTGTCAGGAAGCGATCATGCTCAATCACAACGGCGAAGTCGCCGAATGTACCGCCGATAATATTTTTCTCGTCAAACACGGTGTCCTGCGTACACCGCACTTGGCCGCCGGCATCCTCGAAGGCGTGACGCGCAACCTCATCCTGGAATTGGCCCGCCAGGCCAAGATCCCCGTGCAGGAGATGGCCCTGACACGCCACGATGTCCTCAGCGCTGACGAATGTTTCCTGACTGGCACCGCCGCCGAGGTGGCACCCATTGTCGAATGCGACGGTCGGCCTATCGGCAACGGCAAGCCCGGCCCCATCACCCGGCAATTGCGCGAACGGTATCAGCAATTCGTGCGGCAAACCCCAGCTAACGCATCCCTCGTCTAAGATCGGCCGAATGAAATTCCCTCTCCCTCAAGGAGGAGGAAAAAGTCCGCGCGTGCTATCCTGGGCACGGTTGAATTGGGCACACTTCCCCCCCCACCCCAACCCTCCCCCACCAGGGGGGAGGGAGAACCAAGGCTCCCTCCCCCCTGGTGGGGGAGGGTTGGGGTGGGGGGGAAAGGGAAAAAATGTCACTTCTCCCTGTGCCCAGTATAATTTGCACCGTTGCGGCCGCGAATGGCCAATCGTTCTTTGGTGCGAAAGGTCTCGATCACCAGTCCGCTGGCATGGCTGCGGATCGTAACGGCGCCGTGCTGATACGTGTCGAGTACCTGTGCTCCGACCTGCCGGTAGCGCTGCTGCACTTCGGGCGAAAGGGGCGGCCGGCCCTGGCACGAGACGACGACGCGCGGCCGCGCCCATTGGGCCAATTCTGCCGTGTTCGTGAGGTGGCTGCCGTGATGCGGCGCCATCAGCACCTCGACTGGGTGCGGCGGCAAGTCGCTGACAACACGCTGCAAGCCCTTCCCTTCCAGGTCGCCGGTCAGCAGGATCGCGTGTCCGGCGTGCCGAAGGAGAAGTACCAGACTGCGAGTATTCTCATTGCCATCGGGACCGACGGCCGGTGGATGCAGCACTTCCAACACGGCCTCACCGGCCGTCAGCCGATCCCCGGCTTTAACGATGCGCTGCGGGATGCCGCGTTGGCCCAAGATGCGGAGGGCGAGCTGGACGCCCGGCGTCGGTTTGTCCGCGAAGGTGGGGGTCCACGTCACTTGGCCGACGGCGAAGCGGTCGAGCAGTTCCCCAATACCGTTGAAATGATCGAGATCGGCATGGGAGAAAATCACTTCATCAATGCGGCGAATGCCGCGCTGCCAGAGGAACGGGGCGATCTGCCGGCGCGTCACATCGGGACCAACAAGCGAGCCAGCGTCGTAGAGGATAGTGCGTCCGTCGGGTGTCTCTATCACGGTGCAGCCGCCGTGTCCGACGGCGAGAAAGGTGCAGCGTAACTCATCGTTGGGCAGGCGCGCCGCACCGGCGGCCAGACCGGCGCACAGCCACCCCAAACCGACGATGCTCGCCCCGCGCCAGTGGCGCCGTAACGGACCTTGCGTTAGCACCGCCAGCAGGCCAAGATAGAAAACTCCCAGCCACCAATCGGGGATTGATCCTATGTAAAAATAAGCACAGGGCAACCGGTCGCCGTGAGCGACCAAGAATTCACAAAAGGCGAGGCTGTGTTGAAGTAGCAGGGCAAACGGCGCCGTCAGCGGCAAGGCGGCCATTCCCAACAGCAGCACCAGAAACCCTGCGAACAAAGCAACCGTCGTAAGGACCACGAGCGGCGGCCCCAACAGCAAACCGACAGGCGAGATCATTTGATAGCGAGATGCGGCCAAGGGTGTGACCGCCAACCAAATCAGGGCCGTGAGCGCGTAGCTCATCAAGACGCCTTGGCCCAGACGGCGCAGCATCCGCTGCCACGCCGGTCGCGTCTGATCGATCAACCGAGCCAAGGGGTCATCGGGGCGCGGCCAAGGCGTCTGCACGCCCCAGATCAATACCGCAACCGATAGAAACGACAACAGGCAGCCAGCTGTGAATAAATCTGTTGGACGAATGAGGAAAACAACGCTCCACGACAGGGCAAATACGTTGGCCGGCAACACGCGGCGGCGCAAGAGTAGGGCGCCGCACACGGCGCAGACAGCAACTGCCGAACGTAAGGCCGGGGGGCGCCCGCCTGTGAGCAGTGCGTAGCTCAACACCACCAACGCCACGATCCCCGCACCGTGGCGTTGCCGCACGCCCAGGCGCGGCAAGGCAAACCACAGGACGCCAGCCAGGATCATCAGATGTTGCCCCGAAATCGCCAAGACGTGCAGGACGCCGGTACGGATGTATTTGTCCCATTCGGCACGGCTCATGCTCGCGTCCTCGCCCAAAAGCAGCGCGGCAGCCAGTCCCTCTTGGTGCGGTGGCAACGTCTCCCGCAGAATTCTCAGGCCGCGCCCGCGGATCACGGCCAACCAGCCTTGCAAAGACATCGGCCAGCCGCGTTCGAGGCGTGTCACGGCCTGCGGCGTCTTTCGCGCCGTTAAGATGGTGCGGATGCCCTGGTCGCGCAGGTAGCCGGCAAAATCGAACTCGCCCGGATTGCCCGGCGGTGCGGCCCAGGCCAGTTGGCCCACGATGTCCACCACATCGCCGCAATACAGTTCTGGCCAATCCGCGGTACCGACCACCCGCACCCGGCCGGAAGCAGGCAGCCAATTGCCGCCGCTGCGGATCTCGCAGACGCGCAGGACGGCTACCGTATCACCGGCGCGGGCCAAAGACCGCAACGGATCCTCGGCAGGAGCACGACGGTGGACGGGGCCTTCTTCGAGAAGGCCCCGCAATTGCACAGGCACAGGCCCCGCTTTGGTGTAATGGAAAACGTCGTCTACCGCATAGGTATCGCGGCGATAATGGTGATACGCTGCTCCAAAGGCGACGCCGGCCAGGGCCAGATAAACCAACGGCAAGCCCGAATGTCGATTGGCCTGCACGCAGGACCACGCCGCTAAAAAGGCCCCAGCTGCAAGCAAACTTACCGGCAAAGGCAGCGAAAGCTGCCGATCCAGCAAGGCGCCGCCGCTCAGCGCCAGCGCCGCCGGGACCAGGGGCGCACGCCAGATGCTGCGCGGCAAGCGGGCGTCCAGCGCTGGCTGAACGGGCGCTGAGGAGAGGTTCGCAGAAACAACGGGCGCCGAAGACATGGCCCCACGCTCCCATCGATCCAAGGGCCTGCTCCATCTCGGCGATTGTCGCCGCTTCGTCATCGAGGGGCAAGAGGCAAATAGTAGAAAGGACAAGAAGATGGGAAGAACGAACCTCTATCCTCCTCGCCGCCAATGCCTGGAGCGCCTTTCAAGCAAGCCGCGGAGCACATTCGCGCTCCCCGTTGCGTTGCGGCCAACCAAGAAATGCTACACCCTTCCCCAAAGCGCACTAAAAGAACTAAGGCCGCAGCTGTCGGCTCGCCGCGCAGGCGCAGGGCTCCTCCTTCCTTACTTGTGCGGCGGGCCGGCAGCCGCGGGGCGGAAGACCGTCTTTACGAGGAATGCATATGAAGAACTTACTCGATCGTTTTTGTCGCTATGTCCGCATCGACACTACTGCCGTCGAGAATGCCGGCACCTATCCCAGCTCGCCCGGCCAACTCGAACTGGGGCGAATGTTGGTGGAAGAACTACGGGCCATCGGCCTCTCCGATACCGTGCAGGACGAACACGGCCTCGTCCTGGCTACCCTCCCTGCCACGGTCGCGCATCCTGTCCCGACCATCGCCTGGATCGCCCACCTCGATACTTCACCCGAAACTACCGGACGCAACGTCCAGCCGATCGTCCACGAAAACTACGACGGCCGCGACCTTGTACTGCCTGGCGATCCGAGTAAGGTCATCCGCACCTGCGAGAACCCAGAGCTCTTGCTCCTCAAGGGCAAGACGCTTGTCACCACGGACGGCACAACACTCCTGGGCGCCGACGATAAAGCCGGCGTGGCCGTCATCATGGAAGCGGCCGCACAGCTCATGGCTCGGCCGGAATTGCCGCATGGGCCGATCCGCATCTGTTTTACCTGTGATGAAGAGATCGGCCACGGTGTCGATTATCTCGATTTGCAGAAACTCGGCGCGGCGGTCGGCTACACGCTCGACGGCGGGGGACAGGGCGAGATCGACTACGAAACGTTTTCCGCTGATTTGGCCGTCGTGACCATCCGCGGCGTCGCTATCCATCCGGCCATCGCCAAGGGCCGCATGATTAACGCGGTGCGGTTGGCTGGCCTGTTCCTCGAACGTCTACCGCGTTTGTCCCTATCCCCAGAAACCACCGCCGAACGCCAAGGCTTCTTGCATCCCTATCGCCTCGATGGCGGCGTCGCCGAAGCGACGCTGCGCATCCTGCTGCGCGATTTCGATACGCCGCGTCTGGCCGACTATGCCGAATTGCTGCGCACGGTGGCCCGCACCATTCTGGCGGAGTATCCGCAGGCATCGATTGAGGTCCATATAACGCCGCAATATCGCAATATGGCCGAGGGGCTGGCCAAGGAGCCGCGCGCCTTGGCATTCGCCCAGGAGGCGATGCGTCGCGCCGGCCTGGAGCCAAAGTTGACCATCGTGCGCGGCGGCACCGATGGTTCCCGCCTGACCGAACTGGGCCTTCCCACGCCCAACCTCTCGTGCGGCGAACATAACCTGCATTCGCCCCTGGAATGGACGTGCGTAGAAGAGATGGCTGCCGCCGTGCGCGTCCTGGTGGAATTGGCGCAGGTTTGGGCTGAACTGTCTGGATAGCTGCGCGGCGACCTGTGGCGGCTAACCGGCGGCTTTCCCAACGGCCTGGCGATAACACCACTCGAACAGCAACTCCCACTCGCGCTTCTGAATCTGCCGGCACAGCTCCGCGCACGGGGCTCGGCCGCTCAGAGAGGCAGCGCACAAATCGACAAAAGCGAAGGGATCCCAGACGGACTGGGTACGCAGGAAGGCGGCGGGAGACGGCGCAGCAACGGCCAACTCCGCTGCGCTCGAACACAGCGATTCATAGATCGGATGTGTGCCGACGCGGCGAAACCAATATTTGGCATTGTCAAAATCCGGTTCCCGACGGTGCATCAGGGCATGCCAATAACTGCCGGTCGGGGTGTGCAGCTTCTGGCTGATTTCGTGGGCTTCGTCGAGGAAATTGTGATACAGCCACAAGCCGGCCCGGCAGGCGTCGGCCATGCTGCGATCGCAGATGCGATGCGGTGCAAAAGCGTCGTCTCTCGCCAATGCTTCAAGACGGACGCGGGCATCACGGTTGGGCTCGCCGGCATCCAGGGGCGGCACTCGCGGCTCGCGCAGCAACTCTGCGATGGCCGGAGTATACAGGGTGAGATCGAAAAGGGCCATAACGGCATGCTCCTTGGCAAACGCCTTCGGGTTCAGGCGCCAGAAAGGGTCCGCTACAGAGGTTCTTCTACTGTTCCCGTGCCGAAACGACAACGTGACAGCGCCTTGCGCTTTACTTGGGTCGCGTGTTCCTGGTAAAGTCTCACGTAGAGGCCAGGAGGGCCCAATTGCATGGGGCGCCTTTCTCGAAACATCCTATTCGTCCTGCTTGTGCTGGGCATCGTTCTTCGCATTCGGGAATACGCGGCTTGTCCCTCGTACTGGTATGATGAAGCCTATCTGCTGCTCAACGTCTTCCACAAATCGTTTAGCGATCTGCTCGGTCCTCTGCGTGACAACCAAGCGGCCCCGCCCTTGTTTTTGTGGCTGCTACGCGGGCTGTATCGGCTGGCAGGAAGAGGCGAATGGTGGATGCGTCTGCCGGCCCTGACCGCGAGCATGGGCGGCCTGCTCGTGATGGCGCTGCTGGCCCCGCGCATCGTCGGCCGACGCGGCAGCATGTGGCCAGTCGCTCTCTGCGCTTTCAGCCATCACGCTATTGCCCACGCCAGCGAGGTCAAACCGTATGCCCTGGATTTCCTGATGACGGAGTTGATCGTATGGACGACGCTTCGCTGTCAAGCCATTGTCCGTATCCGGCGTCGCCGCCTTGCTTTCTATCTCCTGGCGCTGCTGGCGCCGTGGGCGTCTTATCCATCCGCCTTTGTCCTTGGCGGCGCAAGTCTGGCCCTGCTGGCCCACGCCCTTCCTCACCGCCAGGCCATGCAGGCCAAAGCGCACCTTCGCTTTGCCTGCGTGGTAGGCGGATTAACGGTGTTGTCGAGCCTTGTTCTGTGGCAGGTGGTGTGCCGGCATCAGGCGACTTCGGCCCTGCATGCGTTTTGGAAAGCCTCCTTTCTCGATCTGTCTTCGCCCAGCGCAGCCATGAGATGGACGGGATGCTGCCTGGTTGAGATCGGTAATTACGGCACGCGTGAAATGGGCTTGCCGTTCGTTGTGTTGGCGCTAATCGGCGCGGCGTCGTTGCGGCGTCGTCCGGCGCGATTGGCCCTGCTGATGGCGCCGTTGCTTTTGGCCCTCTTCGCTTCCGCGCTGCATCTTTATCCGCTCGGCGGCCGTCTTTTATTTTTTCTCGTGCCGTGTTGGTGGCTGCTGGCAGCGCGCGGCCTTGATGTGTTGTCACGACGTATGGTGGTCTTTCCGGCATGGCTGGGCTGGGTCTTGCCGGCGGCGCTGCTGGCGCCAGCGCTGTTATGGACGGGGCAACGTCTTCGCGCAGTGACACCGCGCTGTCAGTTCCGCGAGGCGTTCGCTTATGTCGCAGCGCATCGCAAGCCGGGTGATCGGGTGTGGGTATCGCACCCTCAAGTTTATGAGGTGTATTATGGCCGTCCGCCTCATCTGAGTGGGTATTCCTCACCCGCACGAGTAGAACAAGCGGCGCGAAAGGGGAGATTGTGGATGGTCTGCGCTGTTGCCGGCTCGCAGGAACGCTACACCGCCGCAGAGACCGTGGCGCGTGTCAAAGCCGCTTCATCTGCCTTCGACCGTCGGCGGTTTCGGGGACTGGAAGTAATCCTCTGCGGCCCGCGCCGCTGACAAGCCGGAAGGGCAAGCGACGGCAGAGACGCTCTCGCTTACCCTTCCGGTTCGTACTACCTGGCTTTCTCCTTCGCCAACCACAGCTGCGCTTCCAGCCGATACCACTCGGCTTCCGATTCCATCCGGGGCTGGAGTAAATCTTTGCTGATCGACTTGACTCGCTTTTGCAATTCAGTCATTCGCTGGAGATGGGCTTCCAGGGCGGCGACGTGTTCTTCATGCTTGGTGCTGAGAGCACGCTGGGCTTGAAGCCAACGAACCGACCAGATGTGTACGTCTTCCGGCTTGCCAAGCAGGACAAGGGAGTTCCCAAACTTTTGCGTCTGGCCAAACTCTTCCCAGGCTTCGTGATACGCTTTCTCCGCCACCGTGACACGGGCCTTGAGAAGCGCTGCTATCTCCTCCGTCGCCTTCGTGCCCTTGGGAGGGTCCGTTTTTTTTACCTCGGTTTTGGCGTCGCTTTTCTTCTCGTCTTTTTTCGCTACGGCCGTAGGTTCGGGTTTCTTCTCGTCTTTTTTCGCTACGGCTTTGGGTTCGGGCTTTTTCTCGTCTTTTTTCGCTACGGCCGTAGGTTCGGGTTTCTTCTCGTCTTTTTTCGCTACGGCTTTGGGTTCGGGCTTTTTCTCGTCTTTTTTGGCCACGATAACGGGCGGCGGCCCCTCCGTGATGCCCAGATTAATGTCTACACCCGGAATCGCTTTTTTGAGCTTGGCCGCGCCGGCTTCCGTCACCTTGGTCTGCCACAGATAAAGGCGTTTGAGCTTCTTCATGCCTTCCAAGTTTGCCAAGCCGGCGTCGCTTACGGCGGTGCCGTACAGGTTCAGATATTCGAGATTGACCAATCCTTTGAGATTTTCCAGGCCTTTATCCGTGATTTTGGTATTTTCCAGGTGCAGATGCGTCAATTCCGTCAAGGGTTTGAGGTGGATCAGCTGCGCATCTGTCACCGGTTGGCCGCGCAAATCGAGATGGACTAGACCTTTCAACTCCTTGAGTAAGGCCAAGTGCTCATCGCTGAGTTTACCGTCGATTTGGAGGTACGACACTTCCAAATGGGGATCGTTCTGGGCCAACTCCAGGACTAGGCCGCCAAGTTGACGGATCTTGGCCAGAGCTTTCTTGCCCGCTTCGGTCTGGACGACCGGGTCCGGGGTTTGGGCCGTAGCCAGACCAATCATCAGGGCGGCCAGCAACGTGAGGGACATCCGTTTGCTCATAAGAAATTATCTCCATGCAGGAGGAAACACGACCGTGTTCACACGGCAATCTGCGTGGGTACATCCGGGCGCAACTCGCTCTCGCCGGGCGTAGGCAAGGGGTGTTCGTGCCACCACAACGCCGCTTGTTCCTGGGTCCACTGGTCGGCAGCGGCGCAGGAGGCCAACGCTTGCTCCAAGCTATGCACATCCGGGAAACGCCGCGACGGATCTTTCTCCAGGCAGCGCAACACGACGGCTTGTAAATCGTCCGGCACATCAGGGCGGAGCTTGGCTGGCGGCACCACCGGCTCATAGGCGTGAGCCATCAGCATCATCATGGCGGTCTCGCGGACGAAGGGGGGCTGGCCAGTCAGCAGGAAATAAGCCACGGCGCCGAGACTATAGATGTCGCTGCGTGCATCCATCTGGCTTTTGCCGGCGGCTTGTTCCGGCGACATATACGGCGGCGAACCGATGACGGTGCCGTGATGAGTCAACCGGTCCCCGTTTTTTCCCAGGCGCGTTTCCTGAACCAGACCAAAATCGAGCAGCTTGGCGACATCGAAAACGCCGCCACGCTCGCAGGCGATGATGTTGCTCGGCTTAATATCGCGGTGGAGTAAACCGATGGTGTGCGCTTCGCGCAAGGCCCCACAGACCTGGCGCAGCAAATGAATGGCCCGCGCCGGCGGCAGAGGTCCATAGTGGGCGACGAGGTGCTCGAGGTTTTGGCCGGGCAGATACTCCATCACATAGTAGAAAGTGCCGTCGTCGGCATGACCGTAATCGTAGATTTCCACCGTGTTCCAGTGCGTCAAGGTGGCCATGGCCTGCACTTCGCGCTCAAAGCGCTGCAAGGTGGTCGGGTCGCCGGCTTGCTCGGGCCGGATCAGCTTGACGGCGCAAGGCCGACGCAGCAACAGGTGTTCGGCCAGGTAAACCTCGCCCATGCCGCCGGAGCCGAGGCGTTTGCCCAAACGATATTGGCCCAGCTGTTGGGCCTCGAAAGCCTGAGCTTGCAACACTTGCAGACGGTGTGAGCCGAACACTGCAATGGCGACGGCCATCGACAGCAGCATTGCCAGGTCCAGAAGGGCGAACCGCATTTCCGGCTCTAAAGGCCCTTCGCGGGAAGCGGCCAACGGCGTTAAGATCAACGGCATCAGCGCCAAAGCGAGGCTGACCAGTAAGCAGCGCCGCCAAGTGTTGGGAATGAAGACGCCGTACAGGACGATGAGGAGGAACCAGCGGGTCGAAGTATTGCCGACGGCCTGCTTGAGAATCAGCGGCGCCTGTTCGCAGCGCGACGCCTCCAAGAGCGGCCCGTGATTGAAATCACGGTATTGCAGCCAGGCGAAGAAGAGAGTCAGCGAGCCAAAGATGACTAATTCGATGAGCCGCAGACAGCGCAAGGACAGATGCTTATACCGCCATAATGTCCCGGCTATCAGCGCTGTCACCAAAGCAAGGCTGCTGTAAAAAATCAGGCCGAAACCAGATAAGTGCGTCGGCAAATTGGTATCGAGCCGGTTACGGATAAAGAAGATCACCGACGGGATCAGCGTCAGCAAGGCGACGAAGAGCAGGCGGCGGCGCAGCAAGGAGGCCAAGTCAGCTTGAAAGGCGGAACCGCCGCACAGCGACATGGCGACGCGGCAACGCGGCCGGCGGCCCGAAAGCGGATCGCTCAACGAAAGCGGCGTCGCGGTGTTCGGGCGATACACCGGCAATGGTGGAGGATGCTTCATGATT